>NZ_JBJHAG010000039.1:0-34411 GCF_054050925.1 Modestobacter sp. SYSU DS0657
GAGCGGCCGTGGCCCCGGCGGTCGTGGGCGATCACCCGGTAGCCGTGCTGCAGGAAGAACATCAGCTGGGCGTCCCAGTCGTCGGCCGACAGCGGCCAGCCGTGGCTGAACACGATCGGCTGACCGGTCCCCCAGTCCTTGTAGTAGGTCTCGATGCCGTCGTGGCTCAGGACGGGCATGTCGTCTCCTCCGTCGGTGGTGCCGGTGGGTGCGGGCAGCACGCTAGGGACGACGACGTCGCCGGACTGTGCTGTCGCTGCCCGGTGCTGGCCCCTGCCTGCCGCTCCCATCTCGGGCCGCCCGGGACCCCTGCGCGGACGTGCTCCCGGGGCGTCGTGCCCTGCCCACCCCCGGTGGGCAGAGCATGACCTGCGCGAGTGACCGGGGCGGCGCGGCCGGACCACTTCCCGGCGACCCGGCCACGGCGCAGGATGTCGGTGCCCGCGGCAGCGTCGCCGACCACCCGCACGGGGAGGCGCGATGGTCACGCTCCTGGACAGCCGGCAGTTGACCGGCGCCGACCGCCGGCCGGCCGCCGTGGTCGGCCCACTGGCGGTCAGCCGCCGCCGGGGACCGGCCCACACCCCTCCGGTGCTGTCGCTGCACGTGCAGGAGCGCGGCACCGGCCGGCACGAGCAGGGTGACCGGTGCCGGGCGGTCCCGCCCGGCACCCTGACGATCACCGACGTCACCTCGCCGTACGAGTCTTCCTGGGGTGGCGCCGAGGGCGCGGGCCGGGCGCTGCAGATCCCGGTCGCCCGGCTCGGGCTGCCGCTGGACGTCGTCCGCCGGGCAGCTCCGCACGCCGCGGACAGCCCGCTGTACGACCTGGTCCGGACGCACGTCGACCGGGTGACCCGGAACGCCGACCGGCTGTCCGCCGACCCGGGCTGGCCGACCCTGGCCGCGGCGACCGTCGAGCTCGCCCGGGCGCTGATCGTCTCGGCCGCGGAGTCTGGCGCGACCACCCGGGAGGTCCTCGGGGACACCCTCCTCACGCGGATCCGCATCTGGGTCACCCAGCACCTGACCGACCCCGACCTCGACGCCGCCCGGATCGCCGCCGCGCACGCGATCAGCGTGCGCCAGCTCTACCGGTTGTGCTCCGCGGCCGGGTTCAGCCTGGAGCAGGAGGTCCTCGGCCAGCGCCTGGAGGGTGCCCGGGCCGAGCTGGCGCGCCCCGGCGACCGGGCGATCGCCGCCGTGGCCCGGTCCTGGGGGTTCGGCGACCCGTCGCACTTCAGCCGCCGGTTCCGTGCCCGCTTCGGCATGAGCCCGCGGGAGTGGCGACGGGTGTCGGCCGGTGCCGACGCCGGCCACCCCCGTCCGCGGGCCGGTGCCGGCAACCCGGTTCAGGCGTCGCCCGGGTCACCGTCGCGCGGCACCTGACACGCACGCCGACGCTCCGGTCGAACGTGTGTTCGACGGCGTGAGAGCATCGTCGGGTGGCTGGGGGCATGCACCGGGGGCGACAGGGCGTCGGTTCCCTGGCCGACCGCGCCGCCCGCTCGGGCGTCGCTGCGCCGCCACCTCCACCACCCCCGGCCACCACCCCGCCGCCGGCGGCAGCCGATGCCGGCCGGCCGGCCGGGCAGGGGCACGGGCGGCACTGCTGGGTGCACGACCCGCCCGATGCACCGGGCACCTGGCCGGGCCTGCTGGTCGAGTGGCGGCAGCGGGAGGACGGCTGGCACGGCCGGGTCGCCTACACCGTCGCCGGCGAGCACGGTCCGGTGCTGGTGGAGGCCTGGCTCCCCGCCGAGCAGCTGAAGCGCGGCTGATGCCCGCCAGGACGGGCCGGCCCCACCGGCCCGGTTTGCGGCCCGGGTCCCGCGGGATACCCCACTCCCCGAGCGGTCCGGACCAGCCGGACGCAGGAGAGCGGAGGACGAGGATGACCAGCCCCAGCGACGAGCCGACGCTCGACGACGTCATGGAGACCACCGAGCCGGCCCCGCGGGACCGCAGCGAGCACGCCAAGGACCCGCACCTGTCCGACGAGGCGATGGAGCACCGCACCGAGCTGGAGCGCCAGGCGGTCGGCTCCGACGACGCCGACCCCGCCGGCGCGTACGAGCACAACGCCACCGAGTGAGGCCCTGACACCAGGGGTTGACCCCGGGGCCACCGGCTCCGGGGTCACCCCCCACCCAGTGAGCGGGTGCGGCCCAGCGCCAGGCTCAGCGCCAGCGCCACGAGGGTGCAGCCGCCGGCCAGCAGCGCCACCGGCGGCCATCCGCCGTCCTGCCAAGCCCGCCCGGCGAGGGTGCCGCCCACCGATGAGCCGACGTAGTACCAGAACGAGTACAGCGAGGCCGCCTGCCCGACCGGTCGGCCGCCGCGCTGGGCGCGCGCCGCGACCCAGCCGCTGGCCACGCCGTGCGCGGCGAAGAAGCCGGTGGTCAGCACGCAGAGCCCGAGCACGACGCACCACAGCGGCGTCGGGACGGTGAGCGCGATGCCCGCCCCCATGACCGCCACGGCCCCCGGCACCACCACCCGCCGTCCGTGCCGGTCGGCGAGCCAGCCGGCCACCGGCGAGCTGGCCGAGCCGAGCAGGTAGGCGAGGAACACCAGGCCGGCGATCGCCGGGGACAGCGAGTACGGCGCCGACTCCAGCCGGAAGGTGCCGGCGTTGTAAACGGCGACGAAGCCGCCCATCAGCAGCGCCGCCACCCCGTAGAGCGCCAGCAGCGCCGGGTCGGTGAACGCCGCGGTGAGCTGCCGGGCCAGCCGGCCCTCCCGGGCCAGCGGGACGAAGCGCCGGGACGGGGGCAGCAGCAGCCGGACGGCGACCGCGCACCCCACCGCCAGCACGGCGACGCCCGCCAGCGCCGCCCGCCAGCCGCCGAGCTCGGTGAGCAGGCCGGTGAGCAGCCGGCCGGAGAGCCCGCCGATCGCGGTGCCGCTGACGTAGAGCCCGATCGCCCGGCCGCTGACCGAGGTGTGCAGCTCCTCCCGCAGGTAGGCGACGGCGACGGCGGGCAGCCCCGCGAGGGCGAACCCCTGCAGGCCGCGCAGCACCAGCAGCACCCACCAGGCCGGTGCGAACACGGTGAGCACCGAGAGCACGGCCGTGGCGGTCAGGCAGGCGTGCAGCACCGGGGTCCGCCCACGCCGGTCGGAGACGGGCCCGAGCACCAGCAGCCCCACCGCCAGCGCCCCGGTGCTGACCGAGATCGCCAGGGTCGAGGCGGCCGGGGAGACCCCGAGGGCACGGGTGAGCTCCGGCAGCAGGGTCTGCGGCGCGTACAGGGTGGCGAAGACCGCGAGGCCGGCCAGGAAGACCGCGGCGGCGGCGCGGCGGAAGCCCGGCTCACCGACCCGGTGGCCCGCCCACTGCTCCCCCGCTGCCGTCACGGTGCCGAGCCTGCCGGTGCGGGCGGGGGCACCGCGTGCCGGGTCAGCCGGCCCGCTCGGCCACCAGCTCGTCCACGAGGTCGTCCACCAGGTCGTCGAGGGCCGCGCGGGCCACCTCGGCGTCGTCGAAGCGCACCGGGTCACCGTCGTCGGTCATCGTCGTCTCGTGCCCCCGGCCGACGACCAGCACCACGTCGGCCCGCCCGGCCGCCTGCACGGCGGCGGTGATCGCCTCCCCGCGGTCCAGCACGGTCCGCACCACCGCGGCCCCGCCGAGGAGGCCGACCCGGAGCTCGTCGACGATCGCCTGCGGCCGCTCGCCGTGGCTGCCCTCGTTCGTCAGCCACACCTCGTCGGCTGCCCGCGCCGCGACGCCGAGCCCCTGCCGCTTGTACCGGTCCCGGCGGCCCCGGGCGCCGAGCACCAGGTGCACCCGGCCGCCGGGGCCGCGCAGCCCGCGGGCGGTCCGCAGCGCGGCGGCCAGCGCCCCGGGCGTGTGCGCGTAGTCCACGACGACCAGCGGCCCCGCTGCTCCGCGCAGCAGCGTGTTGCGCCCGGCGGGCGGCGCGGTGCCGGCGATCCCGGCGGCGACCGTCCCGGGGTCCAGCCCCAGGGAACGGCCGGTCGCCCAGGCCGCGGCGATGTTCCCGACGTGCACCTGGCCGACCAGCGGCGAGCGCACCCGGTGCAGGCCGCCGTCGTCGGCGACCAGCAGCGCAGTGCCCGCGGGCCCGGTCCGCCACCGCAGCACCCGGACGTCGGCGGGCACCTCCGCGGTGGTCGCCACGCGGGTCACCGGCACCTCGGTCTGATCGGCCAGCCGCCGTCCCCACGGGTCGTCGACGACCACGACGGCGCTGTCGGCGCGCTCCGGGCGGAACAGCAGCGCCTTGCTGGCCCAGTACTGCTCGAGGGTGCCGTGGTGGTCGAGGTGGTCCTCCTCGAAGCCGGTGAAGACGGCGACCTGCACGTGCACGCTGTCGACCCGGCCGACGTCCAGCGCGATCGAGGACGCCTCGACCACGGCGCTCGTGGCGCCCTCGTCGCGCATCCAGCGCAGCAGCGCGTGCAGCTCCGGCGCCTCCGGCGTGGTCAGCCGGGTGCTGCGCTGCTCGGTGCCGACCCGCGCACCCAGGGTGGTGACGACGCCGGCGCACTCCCCGGCTGCGCCCAGCACCCCGCGCACCAGGGTGCTCGTCGTCGTCTTGCCGTTGCTGCCGGTGACCCCGACCAGCCGGAGCTCGTCGGCCGGGTCGCCGGCCAGCAGGGCACCCAGCGGGCCGAGCAGCGGGCGCACCGCGGGCACCACCAGCTGGGGCAGGTCGACCGGGACCGGGTGGTCGACGAGCAGGGCCGCGGCGCCGGCGTCCCGCACCGCGCCCGCGAACCGGTGACCGTCGGTGCGGCCGCCGCGGACGCAGGCGAAGAGCGCGCCCTGGGTGACGGCCCGGGAGTCGGTCACCAGTCCGCGCAGCGGCAGGTCGTCGCGGCCACCCTCGCGGCGCACCGACCCAGCGGTCAGGCCGCTCGCGCGGTGTTCGACGGCGGACCAGGGGACCACGGGGAGCGGCACGCCCCGAACGCTAAGCGGAACCCGCCGGTCCGGCAGTTCGAGATCGGATGGCCCACCACCGACCGGACTCGGACGGCGCCGCACCGCCACGCCTGGTTGGCTCGCCGGGTGCCCTCCGCCGCACCTCGCCTCGTCCCCTCCGACATCGGCGCCTGGCTGCTCAAGAGCAGCCACCCGGCCGACGCCGTCGCCCCCGGCTGGGCACCGGGTGGGGCGGTGACCGTCGACCGGTGCGTGCGCCGGTCCTACCGGCTGGCCCTGCTGCGTCCCGGACAGCCGTGCGTGCTGTGGGTCAGCGGCCGGGAGCGGCCGGGCGTGCACGCGCTGGGCGCGATCGCCGCCGCTCCGGAGGAGGACCCGGAGCGCGGGCCCGTCGTCCGGGTGCACTGGCGGCGGCTGACCGAGCCGGTGGGCCGGGCCGAGCTGGTCGCCGATGGCACCTTCGCCACCGCCGAGGTCGTGCGGATGCCGGCCGGCAGCAACCCGTCCTGGCTGTCGGCCGGCCAGTACGCCGCCCTGCTGACCCGGGTCGAGCCTGGCGACCGGCCGGCCTGAGGGGTCAGTCGCAGCAGGAGCAGCCGTCGCCGGCGTCGGCCGGCGGAACGAGCGCGGGGCCGCAGCAGGCGTCCCCCCGCCAGGCCTCCCGCCCCTCGTGCACCGCGACGGCCGCGATCACCAGTGCCGCCAGCGGATCGGCCCACCACCAACCCAGCGTGCTGTTGAGCAGCAGCCCGGCCAGGAGCACCGCGGACAGGTAGGTGCACAGCAGGGTCTGGCGGGAGTCGGCCACCGCCGACGCCGAGCCCAGCGCCCGCCCGGTGCGCCGCTGCGCGAGGGCGAGCAGTGGCATCACCGCCAGGCTGAGCGCGGCCAGCACCAGCCCGACCGTCGAGTGGCGCGGCTCGGCCCCGCCCAGGAGCAGCCGCAGCGCCTCAGCGGTGACCACGGCGGCCAGCGCGAAGAACGCGACCGCGATGATCCGCAGCGCCACCCTTTCCCGCGCCTCGGGGTCCCGGCCGGCGAACTGCCAGGCCACCGCCGCCGCCGAGGAGACCTCGACGACCGAGTCCAGGCCGAAGCCGATCAGCGCGGCACTGGAGGCCCCGACGCCGGCGCTGATCGCCACCACCGCCTCGACCACGTTCCAGCTGATCGTGGCGGCGACCAGCAGCCGCACCCGGCGGACCAGCACCGCCCGGTCCGCAGCGACGGCGCTCACCGGCCGACCTCCTCGGGAGCGCCGGCCTCCTGGGGCACCCCGACCAGCGCGGTCAGCAACGCCGTGCCGGCCGGGGTGAGCCGGTACATCGCCAGCTTGCCGTCCCGCCGGGCGTCGGCGAGGCCGGCGGCCCGCAGCCGGCGCAGGTGGTGGGACACCAGGTTCTGCGCCAGCTCGGTGACCCAGGCCAGGTCGCAGACGCACAGCTCGCCGCCGGCCGCCAGCGCCGCGGCCACCCGCAGGCGCGTCGGGTCGGCCAGCGCCTTCGCCCGTTCCGCGGCCGACGTCGACCCGTCGGCGGGAAGCAGGCGGGCGCGCACCTCCTCGGCGTGCGGCAGGTCCAGGCACAGCAGGTCGCAGGCGTCGTCCATCGGGTTCCCCTCGTCGTCCGAACGTCTCAACGGATGTAAGGATGACATGACCGGACCGTGGTGCACCACGCACAGGCCGGGCTGGGACCATGGCTTCCCGTGACGGACAGTCGGTACCGCTGGGGCGGGGTGGCCTGGGTGCTCACCCTGCAGTTCTTCGTCGTCGAGGCGATCGCCGCCGCCCGGTACGGCGGCTACTCCTACTCCCGGGACGTGATCAGCGACCTGGGCGCCGGCGACTCCCCCGCCCGGCTGCTGATGAACGGCTCCTTCGTGCTGCAGGGCCTGCTGATCACCGCCGGCGCCCTGCTCCTCGGCCCCGGCCTCGCCGGGCTCGGCGGCCGGCTGGCCCGGGTGCTGCTCACCGTCGCCGGCCTGGGCGTGCTGCTCGTCGGGCTCTTCCCCGCCGACTCGGTGGCAGCGGTGCACGAGGTCGCGGCGGCAGCCCACTTCCTGGGCGGCGGGATCGGCCTCATCGCCCTGGCCTACGGCGTGCGCCCCCGGTCCGAGGCACTGGGCACGACCCTGGCGGTCCTGGGCCTGGTCGGCGTCATCGGCACGATCTTCTTCGGCGCCGCGGTCTTCCTCTTCCTCGGCGAGGGCGGGATGGAGCGGGTCGCGGCCTACGTGATCCCGATCGGGCTCACCGTCGCCGGGATCGCGCTGTGGCGGCAGAAGGACGGCTGGTGGCAGCTCACCAACCCCGACGGCTCGCCGTCGCGCCGGCAGCTGCGGGAGGACGCACGGCTGGCGCGCGCCCAGCGGGCGGCCGAGCGGGACGCCGCCCTGGAGGCGGCGGCCCAGCGGGGCGCCCAGCCGTCCACGACCCGGTCCTCCACGAATCAGCAGGCCTCGACCCCGCAGCCTGCGACCCAGCCGCCCGCGACGACGACCGGTGCGACCGCCGCCGGGCCGGCCGACGACGAGCCCGACGACTTCGACCCCGAGGACCCCTGGGCGCCCCGCCGCTGACCTACGTCAGCGGCGGGCCGCCCCGGGCTCAGCCGCAGTCGCGGAGCCGGTAGAGCGAGGCGTCGTCGGCGCCCGCCACGAGGTCGGCGTACTCGGCCAGGGCAGGGCTCCACGCCTCCCGGTGGTCGACGTACAGCCACTCGACGCCCTCCCCCCGCAGCACCTCGCAGTCCTGCGGGTTCGGGGCGGCGATGAAGCCGTCGTTGGCGCGGAGCAGCTCGGGGTCCCAGTAGGGCTCGCGGTTGTCGTTCCCCGCCGAGGTCCAGGTGTAGTCGTAGGACCAGCCCTCGACCAGGACCCGACGCTCGGCGAAGGCGGCGACGGTGAACCACCGCGGGTCACAGCCCGCCGCGACGTCCCCGCCGAGGCAGTGCTTGTTGGTCGCCACCAGGTCGTCGTGGTCGGACTGCGCCCGCAGCTCGGCCAGGACCTCCAGCTGGCCGTCGCTCACCGTCCCGTCGGTCGCGGCCGGCAGCACCACGACCGACGGGTGCACGACCTCGGGGAGGGCCCAGGGCTGCAGGGCCACCACCAGCACCGGGAGCACGCCGGCGAGCACCCCCAGGCGACCGTGCCGGCGCGCGAGCGCGACGCACACCGCTCCCAGCGCCAGCAGGACGAGCGCGACGCCCACCGCGGCGCGCACCGGCCAGGACGACACCGGCACCACGTCCGGCGGCTGGAGCACCAGCTGGGTGGCGACGACGGCGGCGGCGACCGGGAGCAGCACGACCGCCCCGAGGGCTCGCACCACCCCGGCCAGCAGGACGGCCAGGCCGACCACCAGGAAGGGCCAGCAGGCGTGGAAGAAGTCAGGCGTGGAAGAAGTAGAGCTGGGAGAAGGCCGGGTGGCCGAAGAGGACGAGGCCCGCCAGCCCCGCCAGCGCCCCACCGATCAGCACCGGCCGCGCGACGGCGGCCGCCGGGGTCCACCGGCCGAGCAGCAGGAGGGAGGCGGTCATCGCCAGCGTCACGGCGATGGTCGCCAGCTGCAGCGGCATGGCGCCGTGCGCGCCCGCGTACCACTCCGGGAGGAACGTCAGCGGGTCGACGCGGAAGCTCCCGGAGGAGCGGGTGACCCCGACGGTGGCCGCGACGATCGCGACCCCGATGCCCACGGCCGACGCGGTGAGCAGCCGCCGGCGTTCCGGGTCGCGCAGCCCGCACAGCCAGACCAGGCCGGCGGCGCCCGCGATCGGCACGACCGCTCCACCGCGGCCACCGGCCGCGGCGAAGGTCAGGACGCACAGGAGCAGCACCGACCCGAGCTGCGCGGTCCGCCGACCGTCGGTGCCCCGCGCCTGGGTCACCAGCAGGACGATCACGGCGAGGACGAGGGCGTTCGTGGAGTCCCGGTTGATCAGGACCCAGCCCGGGGTCTGCTGCACCTGCTCGACGGCGGCGAACACGGGGCCGCGCAGGACGGCGAACAGCACCGGCGCGAGGGCCGCGGCCAGCCGGCTCCTGCTGACCACCCAGGTCGCGGCGGCCAGCGCCACCGGCACGACGACGGCCAGCAGCGTCGGCCCGATGGCGAGCACGAGCTGGGCCGCGGTCGCGCCGGTCAGGTTGCCCAGGAAGGCAAGGGTGCCGAAGAAGAGCCAGGAGTACCCGATCGCGACGTCCGGGATCCACGGGTACACCTCGGGCGCCCGGTCGAGCCCCTCGGCGGTGAGCGCGATGTGCCAGCTGACGTCCACGTAGTACTGGCGGAAGGGCCCTGCACCCGCGGTCGGACCGATCCGGTCGGCCAGGGCGGGGACGGTGACCAGCCAGGCGACGGCGAGCCCCCACAGGACGGGGCCGTACCGGCCGGCGCGCTCCCGCCAGTTCACCTCCGTCCGCGGCCGCCAGCCCGTGCGCGCGGCCGGCAACAGCCAGACGACGGCGGGGAGGGCCGCGGCCGGCCACCGGAAGACGAACCAGCCGACCACGCCGGACAGCCACACGGCTATGCCGGCGACGGCCAGGCCGGTGACCGCGCCGACGAGCAGCCGGACCAGCGGACCGCTCCGCGGCAGGGCGATCGCGGCGATGCCGCCGTGCACCGCGGTCAGGACGACGACGGCGAGCACGGCCCGGACCGTGGTCGCCCAGCCCACCTCGGCGGTGAGCAGCGAGGCGAGGGCGGCGAGAGCGACCGCGGCCGCGACGGCGCCCAGCAGGCCGGCCAGCACGCGGAGGCCCGGGGTCTGCGCACCGGGGGCGATGGGGCTCCCGGCCGGCCGCTTCGGCGTCGTGTCGGGGGTAACGGACGTCCTCGGCGCGTGGCCGGGGCGTGACTGGGTGCGCCGGCAACCGTGCCGACCGTGATGATGGTCAGGCCCGCCCGCCGGATGCGGAAGCCCTCTGCCGGGATCGTCGCGGACGGCGCACCCCGCCGACCACACCCGTCACTCTCCGCCCCACCGACCCCACCCGGACAGTCCCGAGCACCTGGTCCCGGTCACCGGCAGCAGGCGTCGGCACCCTCGGGCGTCAGCGCAGCCAGCGTGGCCAGGGCCTTCACCGGGCCGGCGAGGGCCTCGCAGCAGAGCGCGTAGACGTTGCTGCGGCCCTTCGGCGTGATCGTGACCAGCCCCTGCTCGCGCAGCGGCGCCAGGTGGTGGCTGACCAGCGTCTGGCTCATCCCGGTGGCGTCGGTCAGCTCCCGGACGGTGCGCGGGCCCTCGGCGAGCAGCAGCAGCAGGTGCAGCCGGTTCGGGTCGCCGAGCGCCTTCAGCTGCGGCGCGAGCAGCCGGGCGCGGTCGGCGGGCGAGGTCTGCTCGTCGACGTCGAGGAGGCGCACGTCCAGGTCCTGCGGCATGCCCGCGAGTGTGCCACATCGGCGTTGTTATCAACAGTACTCGCTGTTAACGTGCCTCGACGTTGGGACATCGACGAGCGAGGACGTGACGCACAGATGAGCGCACACACCACGGACGACCTGCCGGTCGTGGTCATCGGCGCCGGGCCCGTGGGCCTGGCCGCCGCCGCACACCTGCTCGAGCGGGGCCTGGAGCCGCTGGTGCTCGAGGCCGGGGACCGGGTGGGGGCCGCGGTGCGCGCCTGGGGGCACGTCCGGCTGTTCTCCCCGTGGGAGTACGACGTCGACGCCGCCGCCGTCCGGCTGCTCGAGCCGACCGGCTGGGAGTCCCCCGACCGCGCCGAGCTGCCGACCGGCGCCGAGCTGGTCGAGCGCTACCTGGCCCCGCTGGCCGCCACCCCGCAGCTGGCCGGCCGGATCCGCACCGGCGCCCGGGCGGTCGCGGTGAGCCGGGTCGGGGTGGACAAGACGCGCACCGTCGGCCGGGAGGGCCGGGCGTACCTCGTGCGGGTCGTCGCGGACGGGCAGGTCCAGGACCTGACCGCGCGGGCCGTCATCGACGCCTCGGGCACCTGGGGTCAGCCCAACCCGCTGGGCGCCGCCGGCCTGCCGGCGGTCGGCGAGGAGCAGGCCGGCGACTGGCTGGTCGGCCCGCTGCCCGACGTGCTGGGCACCGACCGGCCCCGGTTCGCCGGCAAGCACACCCTGGTGGTCGGCATGGGCCACTCCGCGGCCAACACCCTGCTGGCCCTGGTGGAGCTGCAGCGCAGCGAGCCCGGCACCCGGATCAGCTGGGCCATCCGCGGCCGCTCCCCCGCCCGGCTGTACGGCGGCGGCGACGCCGACGGTCTGCCGGCCCGCGGCCTGCTGGGGTCGACGCTGAAGGCCGCCGTCCAGGCCGGGTGCGTCGAGCTGCACCGCGAGGTCACGCTGACCGGCCTGGCCCCCGGCGGCGACGGCCGGCTCCGGGTGACCGGCACCGGCCGGGACGGCGCGACGGTCGACCTCCAGGTCGACGCGCTGGCCGCCGCCACCGGCTTCCGCCCCGACCTGGATCTGCTGCGCGAGGTCCGCCTGTCGCTGGACCCGGCCGTGGAGGCACCGGCCCGGCTGGCGCCGCTGATCGACCCGAACTTCCACTCCTGCGGCACGGTGCCCCCGCACGGGCACCGCGACCTCGCGCACCCCGACGAGGGCTTCTACCTGGTGGGCATGAAGTCCTACGGCCGGGCGCCGACGTTCCTGCTGGCCACCGGCTACGAGCAGGTGCGCTCGGTCGCCGCCGCGCTGGCCGGCGACACCGAGGCCGCCGACGCCGTGCAGCTGCACCTGCCCGCCACCGGGGTGTGCAGCACCGACCTGGGCGCCCGGGAGGAGACCGAGACCGCCGGCGCCGGCTTCGCCACCGGCAGCGCGCACGGGTGGTCGGCGGAGGAGGTAGAGCCGGCGAGCTGCTGCGGTCCGGCTCCGCAGCCGGTGACCATCGGGGCCTCCGCCTCGGACACCTGACCGGCCGGCAGGTGGGGCGGCTCCTGGCAGGCTGTCCGCCGTGACGGTCACCCGCTCCCTGCTGCTGTTCCTGCTGGCCGCGGTCGCCGAGATCGGTGGGGCGTGGCTGGTCTGGCAGGGGGTGCGCGAGCACCGCGGCTGGCTGTGGATCGGGGCCGGGGTGCTCGCGCTGGGCGCCTACGGGTTCGTCGCGACCCTGCAGCCCGACGCGAACTTCGGCCGGATCCTGGCCGCCTACGGCGGGGTGTTCGTCGCGGGCAGCCTGGCCTGGGGCATGGTCGTCGACGGCTTCCGGCCCGACCGCTACGACGTCCTCGGTGCGCTCGTCTGCCTGGTCGGCGTCGCCGTCATCATGTACGCCCCACGGGCGGGGTGACTGCGGCCCGGCGCACTCACCGCCCGGGGGGCACCCCGAGCTCGCCGGCCAGGACGCGCACCCGCGCGGCGATGTCGTCGCGGACCAGGCGCATCCGGGCCATCCCCTCGATGCCGCGCTCGGACGGCTCGTCGGTGTCCCAGGTCTCGACCCGGGTGCCCCCCACCGGCTCCACCCGGGCCTCCCGGCCGAGGACGACCACCACGTCGGCGTCCCGCACCAGCTGCTCGGTGATCGGCTTCGGCACCTGGTCGGAGATGTCGATGCCCAGCTCGGCCAGCGACCGGGCGGCCTGCTCGTTCACCGCCTCTCCCGGAGCCGTTCCGGCGGAGCGCACCTCGACGGCGTCCCCGGCCAGGTCGGTCATCAGGCCGGCAGCGAGCTGGGACTTGCCGGCGTTGTGCACGCAGACGAACAGGACCGACGGCGTGCCGGTCACCGCGCGACCGGCACCTGGAGCTCGGTGAGCAGGCCACGGATGCGCGTCTCGATCTCGTCCCGGATCGGGCGCACGGACTCCACGCCCTTGCCCGCGGGGTCCTCCAGCGCCCAGTCCAGGTAGCGCTTCCCGGGGAAGATCGGGCAGGCGTCGCCGCAGCCCATGGTGATCACGACGTCGGAGGCCTCGACGGCGTCGGTGGTGAGCACCTTGGGTCGCTGGTCGGAGATGTCGATGCCCACCTCGGCCATCGCCGCGACCGCGGACGGGTTCACCTGGTCGCCGGGCACCGAGCCGGCGGAGCGCACCTCGACGGCGTCGCCGGCGAGGTGGCGCAGCCAGCCGGCGGCCATCTGGGAGCGACCGGCGTTGTGCACGCAGACGAACAGGACGCTGGGACGGTCACTCACGGGGATCTCCTCGTTCAAGGGGCTCATTCGGCCAGCGCCGAGGGCAGTGGATCGATGCGGGTCGGGCGGTGTTCCCGGCTCCACGCCTGGGCGGCCATCTGCACGGCGTCCCAGGGTGAACCCAGTGGCGGGGTGTAGGCCAGGTCCAGGTCGGCCAGACCGTCCACGGTCATCGCGGAGAACAGCGCGGTGGCGTAGACGTCGGCCCGCTTGGCGACCTCGCTGCCGATCCGGCCGACCAGCTGCGCCCCGAGCAGCCGGCCGGTGTCGGCGTCCGCGGCGACCCGGATCGTGATCGGCCGGGCGCCGGGGTAGTACGCCTTGTGGTCGTCCGGGCTGGTCTGGGTGGTCACCGGCCGGAAGCCGGCGGCGAGCGCCTCGTGCTCCAGCAGGCCGGTCCGGGCGGCGACCAGGTCGAAGACCTTGACCACCTGGGTGCCGACGATGCCGGCGAAGCGGGCGTGGCCGCCCACGGCGTTGGCGCCCGCGACCCGGCCCTGCTTGTGCGCGGTGGTGCCCAGCGGCAGCCAGGTGACGCCCAGCAGGCGGTGGTGGGTGACCACGCAGTCACCGGCGGCCCACACGTGCGGCAGGCCGGTGGCCATGGTCTCGTCCACGACCACCGCGCCCCCGACGCCGGTGCTCGCCCCGGCGTCGACCAGCAGCCGCACGTCGGGCCGGACGCCCGCGACGACGACCACCAGGTCGAAGGCGCGCTCCGGCCGGCCGGTGGCGGTGACGGCGATCCGGGCGTCGGCGGTGCGGGTCAGCGCCTCGACGGTGGTGCCGGTGAGCACCTCGACACCGTGGGCGGTCATCTCCGCCCGCACCAGGGCGCCGAGCTCGGCGTCGACCGTGGTGAGCACCTCCGCCGGGCGCTGGGCCACGGTGGTGGCGATACCCCGGGCGACGAGGGCCTCGGCCAGCTCCACGCCGATGTAGCCGGCGCCCACGACGAGCGCGCTGCGCACCGGGCGACCGGTCAGGCTCGCCATCAGGGCGTGCATGTCGCCGATGGTGTGCAGCAGGTGCAGGCCGTCGGCCGGCCCGAGCCCGCCCGGGCCGACGCCCGCGATCGCCGGGACCGCCGGGACGGCGCCGGTGCCCACGACGAGCTCGTCGTAGGGCAGCAGCTCGGCCGTACCGTCGGGGCCGGTCACCGCGACCTGCTGCCCGGCCACGTCGATGCCGGTGGCCCGGGTGTCGATTCGGACGGTCAGCCCGGCGGCCTCGAGGTCGGCGGCGGTGCGGTGCGCCAGCGTCTGCCAGGGCTGCACGTCGCCGGAGACGTGGTACGGGATCCCGCAGATCGAGTAGTTGGGGTAGGCGTCGGCGACCACCACGGTGACCTGCGCGGTCGGGTCCAGCTCGCGGGCCCGCAGGCCGGCGGAGATGCCGGCGTCGCTCCCGCCGATCACGACCAGGCGGCGGCTCATGCCCCGAGCTCGGCGAGCAGCCCGCGCACGCGGGTCTCGATGTCGGCGGCGATGGCGTCGACCGCAGCCCGGTCCCGCCCGGCCGGGTCGGCGACGTCCCAGTCCAGGTACCGCTTGCCGGGGTAGACCGGGCACGCGTCCCCGCAGCCCATGGTCACCACCACGTCGGCCGCCTGGACGACGTCGTCGGTCAGCGGCTTCGGGAAGGCGTCGGTCACCGGCATGCCGCGGGCGGTCAGCACCTCGAGGACGACCGGATCGACCTCGTCGGCCGGTAGGGACCCGGCCGACCGGACGTGCACCCGCCCCTCCGACAGCTGTTCGACCATGGCCGCAGCCAGCTGCGAGCGACCGGCGTTGTGCACGCAGACGAACAGCACCTCGGGGGCCTCCTTGGCCAGCACCCCCTTGGCCTGCGCGAGCGCGGTGAGCCGCTCGGTGGCGAATCGGCAGGTCAGCACCGGCAAGTGGGTCTTCACCCGGGCGGTGCGGCCGAGGGTGGCGTAGGACTCGAAGACCATCCGCTCGACGGTCTCCGGGCTCACCATCCCGGCGAAGCGGGCTGACAGGTCCTCGACGTGGCGCCGCAGCACCGTGTTCGGGTCCAGCAGGCCGGACGTGGTGCGCTCGGTGCTGGTCATCAGCGGACTCCCTCGGGTGCGGTGACGGGGACGGTCGAGTCGCCGGGGAACCAGCGCCGGGCGGCCCAGAGCGAGACGTAGACCAGGCCGACCAGCACCGGCACCTCGATCAGCGGGCCGACGACGCCGGCCAGCGCCTGGCCGGAGGTGACCCCGAAGGTGCCGATCGCGACGGCGATCGCCAGCTCGAAGTTGTTGCCGGCGGCGGTGAAGGCCAGCGTCGCGGTCTTCGCGTACCCCAGCCGCAGCCGCATGCCGAGCAGGAACGAGCCCCCGAACATCAGGACGAAGTAGGCCAGCAGCGGCAGCGCGATGCGGGCGACGTCCCAGGGGTTCGAGGTGATCGCGTCGCCCTGCAGGGCGAAGAGCATGACGATGGTGAAGAGCAGGCCGTACAGGGCGACCGGGCCGATCTTCGGCAGGAACCGGCCCTCGTACCACTCGCGCCCCTTGGCCCGCTCACCGATCGTGCGGGTGAGGAAGCCGGCGACCAGCGGGATGCCGAGGAAGACCAGCACCGACACCACGATCGCCCAGAAGCTGAACTCCGCCGACGTGGTCGCCAGCCCCAGCCAGCCGGGGAGCACCTGCAGGTAGAACCAGCCCAGGACGGCGAAGGCGAGGATCTGGAAGACCGAGTTGATCGCCACCAGCACGGCGCCGGCCTCGCGGTCGCCGCAGGACAGGTCGTTCCAGATGAGCACCATCGCGATGCAGCGGGCCAGGCCGACGATCACCAGGCCGGTGCGGTACTCGGGCAGGTCGGGCAGCAGCAGCCAGGCCAGCGCGAACATCAGCGCCGGGCCGACCAGCCAGTTCAGCGCCAAGGAGGCGCCCAGCAGCGTGCGGTCCCCGGTCACCCGGTCGAGCTCGGTGTACCGGACCTTGGCCAGCACCGGGTACATCATCAGCAGCAGGCCGATGGCGATCGGCAGGCTCACCTCGCCGATCCGGACGGCGTCGAGGGCGTCGTCCAGCCCGGGCACCAGCCGGCCGAGCAGCAGCCCGGCGACCATCGCCACGATGATCCACACCGGGAGGAACCGGTCCAGCGTGGACAGGCGGGCCAGCACCGGGGTCTCGAGATCGGTGCTGGGACGCGGGTTCTCCGCGACGGTGTCGCTCATCGGGCGGGCACTCCTCCCCGCCGCGACGCGACGGATCGATGACGGTCTATCCGTGGCAGAACTCTGCCCCAAGGGATCGACAGACGTCAATGCGGGCACGACACTGGCCTGGTGAACAACAGCGGAACGCCCGCGTCGCTGACCCTCGAGGTGCTGCCCTCGTCGGCCCCCGGGTGCGCACCGGTCCCCCTGGGCGCCGGCCTCGGTGCCGCACGCGCCGGCGAGCTGGCCCGCACGCTGAAGGCGCTGGCCGATCCCGCCCGGCTGCGCGTGCTCTCCCTGGTCGCCGCCGGGGCGGGCCGCGAGGTGTGCGTCTGCGACCTCACCGAGCCGCTGGGCCTGTCCCAGCCGACGGTCTCCCACCACCTCAAGGTGCTGGTCGACGCCGGCTTCCTGGCCCGGGACAAGCGCGGGGTGTGGGCGTACTACTCGCTCGTGCCCGGTGCGATGGACGCCGTGGTGGCCGCGCTGCCCGGCGTCGCGGTGCCCACCGCCTGAGCACCGGTCAGCCGGTGGTGGCCGTCTCCTGCGGAACCGGCACCGGCCGGCGCACCCGGCCGCGTCGGCGGGAGATGCCCACCCCGGCCAGGCACACCACACCGCCGACCACCGCGAGCGCGGGCGGCACCTCGTCGAGCAGCAGCCAGCCCATCAGCACCACCAGCGGCGGCACCAGGTAGGTGGTCACGCCCAGCCGGCCGGCGTCCATCCGGGAGAGCGCGTAGGCCCAGGTGCTGAACGCGATCGCCGTCGGCACCGCACCGAGGTAGACCATCCCCGCGATCGAGGACGCCGGGGCGGTGCGCAGGTCGGTGACGAGCACCCCCGCCCACGGCAGGCAGCACACCGCGCCGATGGCGCAGGCGGTCCAGGTGACCTGCAGCCCGGGCAGCCGGCGCAGCAGCGGTTTCTGCGCCACCACACCACCGGCGTAGGTGACCGCGGCGACCAGGCACAGCAGCACGCCGGCCAGGTCCGCACCGGACCCCCGGGTGGCCAGGCCGATGAGCAGCACCCCGGCGAAGGCGACGGCGAGCCCGACCATCAGCCAGCGCGGGAACCCCTCGCCGAGCAGCAACCCGGCCAGCAGCGCGATCAGCAGCGGGCCGATGTTGACCAGCATCGCCGTCGTCCCCGCATCCAGGTGCTGCTCGGCGGCGTTGAGCGCCACGTTGTAGATGCCGAACCAGCCGACGCCGCAGACCAGCAGCAGCCGCCACTCCCCGCGCGTCGGGGCGACCCAGCCACGGCGCACCAGCAGCAGGCCGAGGACGGCGGCGCCGACCAGCAGCCGGCCCAGCGCCAGCGCGCCGGGCGAGAGGTCCTCCCCGACCGCGCGGATCCCGATGAACGCCGAGGCCCAGGCGAGCACGGTGACGGTGACGGCCAGCAGCACCAGGGGACGTCGAGGAGCGGACACGGAACAGAAGCTAGGGGTCCGCACCGACGGTCTCCGGCGGTTTCCGGACGTCGCACCGGGACTGGCGGTCGCGTCCCGGACGATGGCCGGATTGACGCGGTCAGGTTCGGGACGCGGGATCCGGGTGGTCGGCGAGGAAGCGCTCCGCGCGCCGAGCCTCCCGGTGCACCAGCGCGGCCACGACCAGGAGCACCACGGTCGCGACCGCCGAGAAGATCACGGTGGACCGCGTCGGTGCGCCGATCGCGCGCCCCAGTTGCTGCACCACGACGCCGACGATCAGCAGGAGCTGGTGCCGCTGCAGCACGAACTGCCGCGCCACCTCCCGGGCCAGCGGCAACCGGGCCGGATCGACCTCCGCCCGCCCGCGCACCTGCGCACGCAGCCCACGTCGCTGGTCCCGGCTCAGCACGGCGGTCGGATGGAACTGCGACCACGCGGCCCGGAACAGCCCGGTCCGCCACGCGACCACCCCGTAGCCGAGCATCACCGCCAGGCCAGCGCACTGGACCACGAGGCCCGCCGCCGGCCAGCCGCCGGACGGTCCGGGGTCGGGCACCAGCTCATCGCCGGCCAGCACCGCCAGCAGGAGCCCCCCGGCCAGCGCCAGCACCGCGACGGCGAGCGCCCACGACCAGCGGAGCAACCGTGCGCGGCGCAGCCGGTCCCGGGTGTCCGCGCTCGGCGCCCGATCGAGCACCGACAGCGCCTCGGCCCAGCGGCGGTCGTCGTCGGTCACGGCGACGAGGCTGCCGCAGGTGATCACGGGACGTCCAGCCGGTGGGCTGCGGCACGATGCGCACATGAGCGAGTCGCGGCACCTCGGCGTGCGCATCGACCGGCCGGCCGCGGAGGTCTACGCGTGGGCGCGCGACCCGGCCCACCTGCCGCAGTGGGCCGCCGGGCTGGCCGCCGGCATCACGGAGGTCGACGGCGAGTGGGTGGCCGATTCGCCGATGGGCCGGGTGCTCGTGCGCATGGCCCCGGAGAACACCTTCGGCGTCCTCGACCACGACGTCGTCCTGCCCGACGGCACGACGGTGTCCAACCCGCTGCGGGTGCTCCCCAACGGCGACCGCTGCGAGGTCGTCTTCACCCTGCGCCACCGGCTCGGCACGGACGATGCCGCGTTCGAACTGGACGCCGCCGCGGTCCGCGCCGACCTGGCCGCGCTCAAGCGGGTGCTCGAGCGCGGCTGACCGTCAGCGCTGCTGGTCGGTGGGGCGCACCAGCACCTCGTTGACCGCCACGTGCGGCGGCTGGGTGACCAGGTACAGCACCGCGCGGGCGACGTCCTCCGGATCGAGGGTGCGCATCGTCTGCGCCATCTCCTGCGACTGGCGTCGCGCGTCGGCCTGGGTGATGTGGCTGGACAGCTCGGTCGCGACGGCGCCCGGCTCGACCAGCCCGATCCGCACGCCGCGCTGGGTGACCTCCTGACGGAGTGACTCGCTGAACGCGTTCACCGCCCACTTGCTGGCGTTGTAGACCCCGGCGCCGAGCCGGGCGGTGCGGCCGGCGACGCTGCTGATGTTGACCACGTCCCCCGAACCCTGCTCGACCATGCCCTCGATGGCGGCATGGGTCATGTACATCAGCCCGAGCACGTTGGTGTGCAGCATGCGGCGCCAGTCCTCGGGGTCGGCGCCGACGATCGTGCCGAGCAGCATCACCCCGGCGTTGTTCACCAGGACGTCCAGCCCGCCCAGCTCGCTCCGGGTCCGCTCGACCGCCGTCCGGCACTGCTGTTCGTCGGTGACGTCGAGGTCGAGGGTGAGCACCCGGGCACCGCTGCCACCGATGCGCTCGGCGAGTGCGTCCAGCCGGTCCCGGCGGCGCGCACCGACGGCCACCGCGGCGCCGGCCTCGGCCAAGGCGATCGCCGTCGCCTCGCCGATCCCCGACGACGCCCCGGTGACCAGCGCGACCTTCCCCTGCAGCGGGCGGGCGGACTCGGTCATGCGTGCCTCCTCGGAGCCGCCGGGCGCGGCCTCGGACGGCCTGTGCCCCGTCCCGGCCCGGCTCACGCGCGAACCCGTTGCCCCGCGCACCCGCTCAGTGGGCGAACGGTCCCGACAGCGCCGCCCACTGCAGCAGCAGGATCGTCTTGGCATCGACGATGTCCGAGCCGATGCGAGCCAGGGCGTCGTCGAAGGCCAGCTCGACGACCTCGATGTCCTCGCCCTCCTCGGCCAGCCCGCCGCCGGCGTCGGTGCGGGTGCCCGCGTCGTAGGGACCGGCGTAGCAGTGCAGCTGCTCGGTGACCGAGCCCGGGCTCATGAACACGTCGAACACGTGGGTCAGCTCCCCGACCCGGTGGCCGGTCTCCTCCTCGGCCTCGCGCCGGACGGCGGTCACCGGGTCGTCGTCGTCCAGCAACCCGGCCGCGGTCTCCAGCAGCAGCCCGTCGGGGTGGCCGTTGACGTAGGCGGGGAAGCGGAACTGACGGGTGAGCAGCACGGTGCGGCGCTCGACGTCGTGCAGCAGCACGGTGGCGCCGTTGCCCCGGTCGTAGGTCTCCCGGGTCTCGGTGGTCCAGCGCCCGTCGCGGTGCCGCTGGTCGAACGTGGTCTTGCGCAGCACGTACCAGTCGCTGGACAGCAGCTCGACCTCGCGAACCCGGATGGCGTCGTTGCCGGTCAGGTCGCGGCCGACCTGGTCCAGCCCGGTGCGGCCGCGCCGGTCCGGGGTGTCGATCCCTGCGGTCATCTGTCTCCCCTCACAGCGGTCGGACGTGCCACCGGCGACGCCTCCTGGCTCACCGTGCGTGCTCCTGGCTCACCGTGGGGGCTGAGCCAGGAGCACGCATGATCAGGTCACCTGATCCCGGGGCGGTACCGCCGGGCCGGTGGGCGATCGGGTCAGCGGCTCCGGTTGATCCGGTCGACGTCGGAGGGGTCGGGGCCCCCCGGATCGTTCACGTGGCTGCCGGAGGCCCCCAGCGCCGGGCCGGTGCCGGCGGCGAAGCCGCCCTCCTGGTACAGCGCGTCCTTCATGTCCGCCGGTGCGAGCGCCCGCGCGACGTGCCAGCCGACCACCGCGACGATCGTGCCGAGGGCGATGCCGCCGATGGAGTACTCCTCGCTGAACCGCAGCTGGACGTCGCCGATGCCGATGATGATCCCGGCGGCCAGCGGCACCAGGTTGATCGGGTTCGCGAAGTCGACCCGGTTCTCCTTCCAGATCTTGGCGCCGAGCAGGCCGATCATCCCGTAGAGGACGACGGTGATCCCGCCGAGCACGGCGGCCGGGGTCGCGTTGACGAGGGCCCCGAACTTGGGCACCAGACCCAGCAGGATCGCGACCAGGGCCGCGACGTAGTAGGCCGCGGTCGAGTAGACCCGGGTGGCGGCCATGACGCCGATGTTCTCCGCGTAGGTCGTCGTCGGCGAGCCGCCGACCGAGGTGGCCACCACGGTGGCGGCGCCGTCGGCGAAGACCGCCCGGCCGAGCACCGGGTCCAGGTCGCGCTTGGTCATCTCGCCGACCGCCTTGACGTGGCCGGCGTTCTCCGCGACCAGCGCGATCACCGCGGGGAGCACCAGCAGCGAGAAGTTGACCGAGAACGACGGCGCGGTGAGGTCGGGGAGCCCGAACCAGGAGGCCTCGCCGATGCCGCTGAGGTCGACCCGGTCGTGGGCCGTGCCGACGCCCGCCTCGTCGTAGGTGACCGCCTGGGAGAAGGTGTCCAGCAGCAGCGAGAGCAGGTACCCGAAGACCAGGCCGAGCAGGATGGAGATCCGGGCCCAGAAGCCGCGCAGCGCCAGCGACACCACGATGACGAACGCCATCGTGGCCAGCGCCACCCACTGGTCCTGCGGCCAGTACAGGCCCGCCGCGACGGGCGCCAGGTTGAAGCCGATCAGCAGCACGACGGCGCCGGTGACCGCCGGGGGCAGCACCTTGTTCACCGTGGCGACGCCGGCGCGCTGGATGAGCAGGCCGACCAGCGCCAGCACGACGCCGGAGACCAGGATCGCGCCGACGACGTCGGAACTGTCCCCGCCCTGCGCCCGTACCGCGGCCACGCCGCCGACGAACGCGGCGCTGGTGCCCAGGTAGGAGGGCACCTTCCCCTGCACGATGAGCAGGAAGATGATCGTCGCGATCCCGCTCATCATGATCGCCAGGTTGGCGTCCAGCCCCATGATCAGCGGGAACACGAAGGTGGCACCGAACATCGCCACCACGTGCTGCGCGCCGATCCCGACGGTGAGCGGCCAGGACAGCCGCTCGTCGGGCGCCACCGCCTCACCCAGTGCCGGGGCCTTGCCGTCCCCGTGGAGCTTCCAGCCGAACGCCATCGGTCCTCCTCGATCCACCCGCCGAGCGAAGTAGCTCAGCGCTGAGGGATCGCACAGTGGCAGACGCCGGGGGCGTTGCACCAGCCCCCGGTGGTCACGTTCCCGTTGCGGCGTGCCGGATGGGACACGCCGCAACGAGACGTAACGCCGGCGACCCGGGACCGCAACGTCGACGGCGCTCCGGCGAGCTCAGGCGAGCAGGTCGAGGCCGTCGTCGAGCACCGCGGCCGCCAGGCCCTCCATCGGTGGCCGGTGCGGCTGGTCGAGCCCCCGGATGCGCGCGGCGTGCAGCGCCAGCAGCAGGTTCAGCCGCAGCGTCGGGTCGGTGGTGAAGGGCCCGAGCAGCCGCTCCAGCTTGCCGATCCGGTACCGCATCGTGTTGTAGTGGAAGTGCAGCCGGCGGGCGGACTCGGCGACGTTGAGGTTGGTCTCCAGCAGCACCCGCAGGGTGTCGCGCAGGTCGCTGGAGTCGACGTCGGCGGAGTCGGCCAGCGGGCCGAGCACCTCGTCGACGTAGGAGCGCAGCTCGCTGCTGTCCGGGATCAGCGACAGCAGCCGGAACACGCCGAGCTGGTCGAAGTGGGTGACGGCGTGCCCACCGTGGATCTCCTGGCCGACGACGAGCGCGCGCTGCGACTGCTGGTAGGCCTCGCCCAGCGCCGACAGCGACTCCGCCGGCCGACCGATCCCGGTGCCCAGCAGCCGTCCGACCCGGCGCAGCCGGGCGTTCACCCGGGCGGTGACCGCGGTGACGAGCGCGGAGAGCTCCTCCGGCGTCCGGCCGTCCAGCGGCAGGACGGTGACGATCTCGGTGGCCAGCCCGGCGACGGCGGCCCCGGCCACCTCGCTGTCGATCGCGGCCCGCCAGCCGTCGGCGAGCCGGTCGAGCACGTCCAGCGCCCGGGTGGGGTCGGCGCCGGCGTCGGCGACGGTCTCCGTCGCCGTCACCAGCACGATGACCGGGCCGTCGAGCCGCCAGCCGAAGGACCGGGTGTAGGCGAGCGCCCGCTCGGTGTGCCCGAACGAGCCGCCGACCAGCCGGCGCACCAGGTCGCCCTGGAAGCGCAGCTCCACCGAGTGCACGGCCTGGGAGCGGATCTCCGACAGCGCGGCGATGACCGCCGCCTGCTCGAGGACCGCCCCGGCACCGAGCAGCATCGGCCCGTGCCGGTTGACCGCCACCAGCCAGCCGTGCCGCTGCTCGCCGGCCATGATCGGGGCGACGGCGTACTCTCCCACCCCGCCGGGGAGCTCGTGGTGGCCGGGCACCAGCAGGATGCCGTCGGCCGGGGACATGTCGGCGTCGGCGAACACGTCGGCCGGGGTGACCGCGCCCTGGTCGGCACGGTTGCCCGACAGGCGGCGCGACGGCGTGAGGTCGGCGAAGGCGTCGTCGGCGGCGGCGTCGAGCAGCCACAGCCAGTCGCGGATCTCGGCGACCTCGGCCGGTGGGCCGGCGCTGGTGGCCACCTCGCGGTCCGGGCCGAGCCCGAGCACGGCCGCCCCGGCGAGGAAGGTGGAGACCTGGACGGTCACCTCGGCCAGCCCACCGCCGGACAGCGCCACGTCGATGAACTGGTTGTGCATCCGGTTGGCCAGGCTCAGCGCCTGCGTCTGCTTGTCGATGATCGCCCCGAGCACCTCGGCGACGACCTCGTCACGCCGGGTGGACTCCGGCAGCGCCACGACCGGGAAGCCGCGCCGGTCGGCCTCGGCCAGCAGCTCGGCGGGCAGCTCACCCTGCGGGGACCCGGGCCCGCCTTCGGACCGGAAGGCGAGCGCGCCGCTGCCGCCGCGGTGCAGCCCCTCGATCAGGGCGCGGCACTGCGCGGCGTCGATCTGCGGGAGCCGGGCGGAGAGGACGACGAGCACGTCGGGGCCGGCCGCGGTCTCCAGGTCACCGGGGTCGCGCACCTCGACGTGCCGGACGATCCGTCGGGTACCGGTGGTGCCACCCACGACGAGGGCCCCGGCCAGTCCCGGCAGCTGCAGGAGCTGGTCGACGGTGAGGCCCATGCTGTCCTGCAGGGCGGTGCGATCGGAGGGCGGCAGCTGCGAGAGCACCGGCTCGATGGACGCCGAAGCGGCACTGAATGTAGCCGCCCGCTCGCTGTTCGCAGCGTAAGTCACGGACGCCTCACGTTCAGTCACTCTGTGTACCCCCAATGCGCCCCGTCTTTCCCGATCCGACGAGAATCTTGTCAGACGTCCCTGGACGGCAGAAGCCGAGCTTGGCGAGAATCGCCATACAGAGCCGGACGGCGCGCCACTGGGTTCGTGGCCCGGTCCTGTGTCCCGGGTCGGATGGTAGGCCGTCCCCGCATCCCAGCGGGGCCAGCGCTCCTCTCCGGCCCTCGATGAGCACACCGGGACGGGGCCGGCGATGCCAGCCACCTCCCGGCGACCGCACGGGTGGAGGGCCACATGCGCACCATCGACGAGAGCACCGGCGGGCAGGGCGACGCCGGGACTCCGGACACCAGAGGACCGGACGGCAGGGCGGCACACGGCGCGACCGCGACCGCACCGTCCACCCGGTCGGGACGGGCGGCCCGCGCCGGGGTCCCCACGATCCACCTGCCATCCGGCTCCCGGACCACCGCGCTCCCCCTCCCCCGGTCCGGGGGCACCGCGGTGCCCGCGCAGGCCAGCACCGGGGTGGCCGACCTGCTGCGCGGCCCGGTCCGCTCCGCCCGGGTGCTGCTGTCGGTGCCCGCCGCCGTGTACCTGACGGTGCCCACGCCCTCGGGGCCGGACGTCGTCGGCGTGCTGACCGCCGATGCCGCCCGGCTGCCCCTGGGGTGCGTGCTCTTCCGGCCGGCCAACGGCCGCCCCCTGGTCTCGGTGCCGACCGGAGCGCCCGCGCGGGTCGGCGGCGGCCGGCTGGTGGTGGGCGACCTGACCGTCAGCGCGGCCGCCTGGTGGGACCCCCGCCCGAAGCTGCCCAGCGCACGTCCGGCGCTGCTGCCCGAAGGCGTCCGCCAGCTGCGCACCGCCCTCTACGGCGAGGGCGTGCCGCACAGCGCGTTCTCCCTGCCGGGCCTGCCGACCGGCCCCAGCGGCCCGCTCGCCGCGCTCCGCGGGGCGGTCCGCCGGGCCGACCTCGACGCCGCGCTGCGCACCGCGACCCGGCTGGTCGGGCTCGGCCCCGGGCTCACCCCGGCCGGCGACGACGTGCTGGCCGGGCTGACCGCCGGTCTGGTCCTGCTCGGGCACCCGGCGGCCGAGCGGTTCGGCGCCGGGGTCACCTCGCTGGCCGCGGGCCGGACCACCGAGCTGTCCCGGGCCCTGCTGCGGCACGCCGCAGCCGGTCAGGTCAGCGGCGAGTACGCCGCGGTGCTGCGGGGCCTGGTCGGCGACGGCGCCCTCGCCCCGGCGATCGCGGCGCTGCTGGCGACCGGCTCGACCAGTGGCCGGGCGATGTCCCTCGGGTTGTGCACCGCCATCGACCTGGTCGACCGCACCACCCGGCGCTGACCGCCGGCCGGGCCGGGCCCACCCCGGTCCGGCCGGCGGGGTTCAGCCGACGGCGACGGGCAGCAGCGGCGCGAGCCGGTCCCACTGGGCGATGCGGCAGCCATCGGTGCGGGACAGCTCCAGGTCGACCGGGTCGCCGCCCCACAAGCCGGTGATCCGCGCGGTCTGCGGGCCGCCGTGCTGCTGGGTGCACACGGCGTCCGCGGGCACCGGTGCGAACGGGTCCGCGAGGCCCTCCAGGTGCGCGCAGGCCGTCTCGGCGTCGGGGAGGTCCCCCTCCACGAAGCCGACGCAGGTCAACGTGTAGCGGGCCGGCTCGGCGCCCTCACCGGGGTCGACCTCGATCACCAGGTCGTTGTCGGCCCGGCTGATCCCGCCCCCGGCGGCGGCGTCGTCCGTGGGCGTTGCCGAGGTCGGCGCCGGGGACCGGGTGGCCCCGCCGTCCGACCCGGTGCCGCAGGCGGCGAGCAGGAGCAACGGCAGCATCAGCAGGGCACGGCGCATGCCGCCCAGCATGCCGGTGCTAGATGCGGGAGGCGGCGATGCTGGTGACCAGGATCGCCCGCGCGCCGACCTCCCAGAGCTCGTCCATCACCCGGTTGGTCTCCTCGCGGCGGATCATCGCCCGCACGGCGGACCAACCCTCGGTCTGCAACGGGCTGACCGTCGGACCCTCGAGCCCTGGGGTGACCTCGGTGGCCCGGGCGAGCAGGTCGTTGGGGCAGTCGTAGTCGAGCATCACGTACTGCCGGGCGACCAGCACGCCGCGCAGCCGGCGCATCAGCTGCGCCACCTGGGGGATCTCCTCCGCGCCCGCCCGGCGGACCAGCACCGCCTCGCTGGCCAGCACCGGCTCGCCGATGATCCGCAGCCCGGCGGCGCGCAGCGTCGTGCCGGTCTCGACCACGTCGCAGACGGCGTCGGCCACGCCCAGCCGGCAGGCGGTCTCCACCGCGCCGTCGAGCTTCACCACCCCGGCCTTCAGCCCGTTGTCGTCGAGGAACCGCTGCAGCAGGCCGGGGTAGGCGGTGGCGATCCGCTTCCCCTCCAGCTGGGCGACCTGCTCGATGTCGGACTCCGCCGGGCTGGCGAACCGGAAGGAGGACCGCCCGAACCCCAGCGGCATCACCTCGACGGCGGCCAGCCCCGCCCCCTCGGCCGGTGCGGTCTCCAGCAGCATGTCCCGCCCGGTGATCCCGACGTCGAGCGTGCCGGCGGCGACGTAGACGGCGATGTCCCGCGGGCGGAGGTAGAAGAACTCCGCGTCGTTCTCCGGGTCGTACACCGCGAGGTCCTTGGTGCTGCGCCGCTGCCGGTAGCCGCTCTCGACCAGCATCTCGGCCGCGGGTTCGCTGAGGACGCCCTTGTTGGGCACGGCGACGCGCAGCACTGGACTAGCTCCTTCGGACGGGGCGGGACCTACCGGCCCCGCTGCAGGGGCCCGCCGCGAGCGAAGCGAGCGGTGGGGGCAGCGGGGTCCTTCGACTTCTTCAGAGGTGAGCGTAGACGTCCTGCAGGGACAGCCCGCGCGCCAGCATCAGCACCTGCACCCGGTAGAGCAGCTGGCTGATCTCCTCCGCGGTCCGGTCGGCGCCCTCGTGCTCGGCCGCCATCCAGGACTCCGCGGCCTCCTCGACCACCTTCTTGCCCGCGGCGTGGACGCCGTCGCGGACGGCGGTGACCGTACCGGAGGCCTCGTCGCCGGCCGCGACCTTGGCGCTCAGCTCGGCGAACAGCTCGTCGAAGGACTTCACGCGCCGGTCGCCCCCGCCGGGTCGATGCCGAAGCCGGTGCTGTGCTTGGGCGCACGCAGGTCACGGAGCACCAGCGCGGTCTGCAGGGCGGCGGCGGTGGCCTCCCAGCCCTTGTCCTCACCGGAGTCGTCCATGCCGGCCCGGTCGCGGGCCTGCTGCTCGCCCTCGGTGGTGAGCACGCCGTTGCCCACCGGCTTCCCGGCGTCCAGCGACACCCGGGTCAGCCCGGCGGTGAAGGAGTCGCAGACGTAGTCGAAGTGCGGCGTACCGCCCCGGACGACGACGCCCAGGGCGACCACGGCGTCGTGGGTGGCGGCCAGCGCCTGGGCCACCACCGGCAGCTCGATGGCGCCGGGGACCCGCACCACGGTCGGCGCGGGGATGCCCGAGGCCTCCGCGCAGGCGACCGCCCGCTTCAGCAGGGAGTCGGCGATGTCGCCGTGCCAGGTGGCGGCGACGATGCCCAGGGTCAGGCCGCTGGCGTCGATGGGCTGCTGCTGGGGGGATCCGGACCCGCTCATGGGCTCTCCTCGAACGTGCTGGTGCGCGAGCGTGTGCCGCTGCTGCGCGGTGACGACGGTGCAGTGTGCCGGTCGACCGGGGGGCAGCCGGTCACATCGGCTGCTCGTCGGCGCGCCGCGCCGGTTGGGCCGGCACGTCGCCCTCCGGCTCCGGCTCGATGATGTCCAGCAGGTGGCCCATCCGGTCGCGCTTGGTGCGCAGGTAACCCAGGTTGTCCGCGGTGACGTGGCTGGGCAACCCCACCCGGCCGGTGATCTTCAGCCCGTACCCCTCCAGCCCGGCGCGCTTGGCCGGGTTGTTGGTCAGCAGGCGCATGGTGCGGATGCCCAGGTCGACCAGGATCTGCGCGCCGGTGCCGTAGTCCCGGGCGTCGGCGGGCAGGCCCAGGTCGAGGTTGGCGTCCACGGTGTCCACGCCGGAGTCCTGCAGCTGGTAGGCCTGCAGCTTGTGCAGCAGGCCGATGCCCCGGCCCTCGTGACCGCGGATGTAGAGGACGACGCCCCGGCCCTCCTGCGCCACGGCGGCCAGTGCCGCCTGCAGCTGCGGCCCGCAGTCGCAGCGCAGCGAGCCGAAGACGTCCCCGGTGAGGCACTCGGAGTGCACCCGGACCAGCACGTCCTCGCCGTCGCCGATCTCGCCGTAGACGAAGGCGACGTGCTCGCGCTCGTCGTAGGAGCTGCGGTAGCCGACCGCGGTGAACTCCCCCGGCCCCAGGGGCACCCGGGCCTCGGCGACCCGCTCGACCAGCTTGTCGAAGCGCTTGCGGTAGGCGATGAGGTCGGCGATGGAGATCATCGCGAGGTCGTGCTCGTCGGCGAAGACGCGCAGCTCGTCGCCGCGGGCCATGCCCACCGGGTCCTTCTCGCTGACGACCTCGCACAGCGCGCCGGCCGGGCGCAGCCCGGCGAGCACGGCCAGGTCGACGGCTGCCTCGGTGTGCCCCGGCCGGCGCAGCACGCCGCCGTCCTTGGCGCGCAGCGGCACGATGTGCCCGGGGCGGGCGAGGTCGGCGGCGTTGGTCTCGGCCGCGGCCAGCAGCCGGATGGTGTGCGCCCGGTCGGCGGCGGAGATGCCGGTGGTCACGCCCTCACGGGCGTCGACGGTGACCGTGTACGCGGTGCCGCGGCGGTCCTGGTTGACCCGGAACATCGGCGGCAGGTCCAGCCGGTCGGCGTCGGCCTCGGTGACCGCCACGCAGATGTAGCCCGACGTGTACCGGACCATGAACGCCACCAGCTCGGGGGTGGCGAGCTCGGCGGCGAAGATGAGGTCGCCCTCGTTCTCCCGGTCCTCGTCGTCGACGACGACCACCGGCCGGCCGCTCTTGACCGCCGTGATGGCGTCCTCGACGGAGTCCAGCTGCCAGCTCATGCGCGGGCCCCCAACAGTCGTTCGACGTACTTGGCGATGACGTCCACCTCCAGGTTGACCGGGTCACCGGGAGCGCGGGCGCCCAGGGTCGTCTCCCGCAGCGTCGTCGGGATGAGGCTGACCTCGAACCACGGCTCGGGCCGGTCGGCCTCCTCGTCGTCGGAGAGCCCGCTGACGGTCAGCGAGACGCCGTCGACGGTGATCGAGCCCTTCTCCACCACGTAGCGGGCCAGGTCGGCGGGCACGGAGACCCGCACGACCTCCCAGTGGTCGCCGGGGGTGCGGGACACCACGGTGCCGACGCCGTCGACGTGGCCCTGCACGATGTGCCCGCCCAGCCGGGTGGCCGCGGTGACCGCGCGCTCCAGGTTCACCGCGTCGCCGACACCGGTGGCGCCCAGGCTGCTGCGGCGCAGCGTCTCGGCCATGACGTCGGTGGTCCACACGCCGGTGCCGTCGGCCTCGTCGCGGGCCACGCCGGTGACGGTCAGGCAGACGCCGTTGACCGAGATCGAGTCGCCCAACGCGACGTCCTCGAGCGCGCGCGCCGCCCGGATGTGCAGCACGGCGCTGTCCGGGCCCTCCTCGCGCGCCACCAGGGTGCCGAGCTCCTCCACGATGCCGGTGAACACCTCAGCTCCCTCCTGCGTCCGGGCCGTCCGTCGGCGGCCCGTCAGTGTGCCGGGTGGGCCGCAGCCGGATCTGCACGTCCCCGCCCAGGCGGGTGACGTCGAGGACCTGCAGGTGCAGCGCTCCACTCATCGTGGGGATTCCCAGGTCCCCGACCATGCCGGCACCCGCGCCGAGCAGCTGCGGAGCCAGGTGCACCACCGCCTCGTCGACCAGCCCGGCGGTGAGGAAGGCAGCGGCCAGCGTCGGCCCGCCCTCCAGCAGCACCCGGCGGACGTCCCGGTCGAACAGCTCGGCGAGCAGCTCGGCCGGGGTCGCTGCGGCGCTGACCAGGGTGGGCGCCGCACCGTCGAGCACCCGGGCGGTCGCCGGCAGCCGGCCGCGGCGGTCCACGACCACCCGCAGGGGCTGCCGGTCGGCGTCCCGTCCGGTGGCGTCCCGCACGGTCAGCTGCGGGTCGTCGGCGAGCGCCGTCCCCGAGCCGACCACCACCGCGTCGCAGCCGGCGCGCAACCGGTGCACCTCGGCGCGGGCGTCCGGGCCGGTGATCCAGCGGCTGGTCCCGTCGGTGGCGGCCACCCGCCCGTCCAGCGTCGTCGCCACCTTCCACACCACGTGGGGTCGGTGCTCGCGCACGCCGGTCAGCCAGCCGGCCAGGGCCCCCTCGGCGGCCGCGGCCTGCTCGGCGCCCAGCTCGACGTCCACCCCGCCGGCGCGCAGCCGCTCGGCGCCGCCACCGGCCAGCCCGGTGGGTTCGGGAACGGCGACGACCACCCGGGCGACGCCGGCGGCGAGCAGCGCGTCGGCGCAGGGGCCGGTGCGCCCGGTGTGCGCGCACGGCTCGAGGGTGACGACGACGGTGCCACCCCGGGCGCGCTCGCCGGCCTGGGCCAGGGCGTGCACCTCGGCGTGGGGGCCGCCGGGCGGGGAGGTCGCCCCCTCCCCCACCACGTGGCCGTCGGCGTCGAGCACGACCGCGCCGACCGCCGGGTTGGGGCTCGTGGTGCCCAGCACCCGGAGCCCGAGCTCCCGGGCGCGGGCCATCGCCGCGGCCTCGGCGGCGTTCACCGGGCGCCGGCTGCCCGGGCCCGCAGGGCCGCGATGGCGCGCGCCGGGTCGTCGGCGCCGTAGACCGCGGAGCCGGCCACGAAGACGTCGGCGCCGGCCTCGGCGGCGGCCTCGATGGTGTCGGCGTTGATGCCGCCGTCGACCTCGACGAACAGCCGGAGGTGGCCGGCGTCGACCAGCCGGCGGGCTTCGCGCACCTTGGGCAGCACCTCGGGCATGAACGACTGCCCGCCGAACCCGGGCTCGACGGTCATCACCAGCAGGGTGTCGAAGTCCGGCAGCACGTCGAGGTAGGCGTCCAGCGGCGTCCCCGGCTTGATCGCCAGGCCGGCCAGGGCGCCGGAGGCCTTCAGGTCGCGGGCGACGGCGCGGGGGTCGGTGCAGGCCTCCGCGTGCACCGTCACGTTCCGGGCGCCCATCTCGGCGTATCCCGGGGCCCAGCGCTCGGGGTGCTCGATCATGAGGTGGCAGTCCAGCGGCACCGGGCTCACCGCCTGGATCGCCTGCGCCACCGGCAGGCCCAGGGTCAGGTTGGGCACGAAGTGCGCGTCCATCACGTCGACGTGGAGCCAGTCGGCGTCGGCGACGCGCTGGACCTCGTCGGCGAGCCGGGCGAAGTCCGCGGACAGCAGGCTGGGCGCGATCATCGGTTCCGGGGACACCCGGTGATCGTAGGTGCAGCGGAACCGGTCACCCGATCGGGCGACAGCGCCTCGTCGACCCGGCCGTTCCGGTCACCGAACGTCACGATCACGGGGCGTCCCGCCGGAGGACCACCGACGAACAGGAGTCCTGATGTCCCAGACCGGCCAGCACCGCGCCACCCCGGGCAGCCAGCAGTCGAACGGGCCGGCCACCGCCGGGATGGTCTGCGGCATCATCGCCGCCGCCACGTTCTGGGTGCCCTTCCTCTACCTCCTCTCCAGCCTGCTGCTCGGTGTCGTCGCGGTCGTGCTCAGCCACAAGGGCCGGGCGCGCGCAGCAGCCGGCGCCGGTGGCGCCGGGTTCGCCCTCACCGGCCTCATCTGCGGGTACGCGGCGATCACGCTGTCGATCGCGAACGGCGTGATCGGCGCCCTGGCCGCCAGTTGACCGACGCCGCGGCCGGGGCCGACCGGCCCGGCCGCGGCCCGGCTCCGGACCGCGCACCGCCCGTGCGACCGTCGTTCGCCGTCGTGGCGGGTGTGACGCTGGCGGTCGACGCGGCCCTGGCCTGGGCGCCGGTCGAGTTGTTCGACCCCCGGGTCCTCAGCGGGCTCGTCGGCGGCGCCATCGGCTCGCTCGCCGTCGCCTGGTGGCGCAACGGTCGGTCATTCCGCACCGACCCGCGCGTGCGCGCGGTGGCGACCGCCCTGCGCGACCACACCGACCCGGGACCGGAGCTTCGGGACGCCGTCACCGACCGGGCCCGGCGGGTGGTTGCCGGTCCACGCTCGGAGACCTGGCTGCCACCGGTGCTGCTCGGTGCGCCGGCGCTGGCCTGCGTGGTCGTCGGGCTCGTGCGCGGCGCCCCCCGATGGTGCTGTCCGCCCTGCCCCTCATCGGGTTGGCCGCCTGGGCCGTCACGGCGCAGCGGAACCAGCTGACCCGTGCCCAGCGGTGGCTCACCGGTCCACCCCACACCCCCGGGACGACACAGTGACCGCTCCGGAGCAGTTCACCGACTGGACCGAGGTGGAGCGCCGCGGCCGGCGCAACGACGCCCTGGGTGTGCTCGGTCTGGTCGCCTTCATCCTCGCCCTGTTCGCGCTGACCGGAGGGCTCGGCGTCGTCAACGGCGCGGCGGCGTGGTGGGCGCTGGCCGGGTACGTGGCGCTGCTCGCCGCGATTTTGATCCTGCAGCGCACCGTGCCCCGGATGCGCCGCACCGCCGTGGACGGGCGCCGGCCCGAGCCGATGATCGAGCGGGAGCTGGCACCGACGGGACCCCTCGCCTGGATCTGCCGGACGGTGACCGGGCACCTGGAGCTCGTGCTCCGGCGAGATCTGCGGGCCGCCGGTGCAGCGGACGGCGGCACCAACCCGCACTACTGACCGAGCCGACGATCCGGCCTGCGGGGTTCCATTGCGCACGACCGGGTACGCACCCTGCACATGACGACGGCCACCTCAGCACCCACCCGATACGACGGCTTCGACCGCATGCCGATCGCCGGCACCTGGCGCGCCGGCCGGGCCGGCAGGACGGCCACCGACACCGACCCCTACACCGGTGAGACGCTCACCGAGATCCCGCTGGCCAACGCCGAGGACCTCGACGAGGCCTACGCCCGCGCGAAGGAAGCCCAGCGCGACTGGGCCGCCCGGCTGCCCAGCGAGCGCGCCGACGTGATGCGCCGCGCGGCCCGGATCATGGAGGCCCGCAAGGACGAGATCGTCGACTGGCACATCCGGGAGAGCGGCGCCGCCGCCCCGGCCGCGGAGTTCGAGTACGCGATCACCCTGCGCGACTTCCACGAGTCCTCCTCCTACCCGTACCGGGTGGAGGGCCGGATCCTCCCCGCCGACATCGAGGGCAAGGAGAGCCGGGTCTACCGCCGCCCGGTGGGCGTGGTCGCGGTGATCAGCCCGTGGAACGTGCCGATGCACCTGTCCAACCGGTCGGTCGCCCCCGCGCTGGCCACCGGCAACGCCGTCGTCCTCAAGCCGGCCGGCGACACCCCGGTGACCGGCGGCCTGCTGCTGGCGAAGATCTACGAGGAGGCCGGCCTCCCCGACGGGGTGCTGTCGGTGCTCATCGGCGCCGGCCGCGACATCGGCGACGCGATCGTGGAGCACCCCGTCCCGCGGGTCGTGTCGTTCACCGGCTCCACCCCGGTCGGCAAGGGCATCGCGCAGAAGGCCGGGCTGAAGAAGCTCTCCCTGGAGCTGGGCGGCAACGGCCCGCTGGTGGTCCTCGACGACGCCGACCTGGAGTACGCGGTGAACGCCGCGGCGTGGGGCAAGTTCTTCCACCAGGGCCAGGTCTGCATGATCACCAACCGGATCGTGGTGGACGCCGCGGTGCACGACGAGTTCGTCGACCGCTACGTGGCCAAGGTGCGCGATCTGAAGGCCGGCGACCCGCGCGACGACGACACCGTGATCGGCCCGATCATCAACAGCAGCCAGCTGGAAGGCATCCAGGGGATGGTCGCCCAGGCCCGCGAGGACGGCGCCGACCAGGTGCTCGGCGGCGACCCGACTGGTCCGATCGGGTCGGTCCTACCCCCGCACGTGCTGCTGGGGAGCAACGACGTCGCCACCGCCCGGCAGGAGGTGTTCGGCCCGGTCGCCACCATCATCGAGGCCCGGGACGAGGCCGACGCCCTGCGGATCGCCAACGACACCGAGTACGGGCTGTCCAGCGCGGTCTTCACCGAGGACGTGCTGCGCGGCGTGAACTTCGCCCTGCAGGTCGAGGCCGGGATGACCCACGTCAACGACTCCCCGCTCAACGACGAGAACAACACCGCCTTCGGCGGGGAGAAGGAGTCCGGGCTGGGCCGCTTCGGCGGTGAGTGGGCGATCGAGGAGTTCACCACCGATCACTGGGTGAGCGTGCAGCACACCAAGCGCCAGTTCCCCTTCTGAGCAACGGCAGCACCGTGCGGTGGGTACCCGTTCCCGGCCGGGAACGGGCACCC
>NZ_JBJHAG010000040.1:0-29874 GCF_054050925.1 Modestobacter sp. SYSU DS0657
CGTGCTCCTGGCTCACCTCGCACCGTGAGCCAGGAGCACGCACGATCAGGTCTCCTGATCCCGGGCAGGCGACGGCGCAGCGGGGGCGGGGGCGGTTCGGCCGGGTCAGCCGACGACGCGGCCGCGGAGCACCAGTCGTTGCGGTCGCTGCAACGTGTCCAGCTCGGTGCGCGGGTCGGCCGCGTAGACGACGAGGTCGGCCGGCGCGCCCTCGGCGATGCCGGGCAGGCCGAGCCACTCCCGCGCCGCCCAGGACGCCGCGGCGACCGCCGCTTCGGCCGGCAGCCCGGCGGCGTGCAGCGCCCGCACCTCGTCGGCGATGACGCCGTGGTCGATGCCACCGCCGGCGTCGGTGCCGGCGAACACCGGCACGCCGGCCTCGTACGCGGCCCGCACCACGGCCCCGGCCCGTGCGTACAGCCGCCGCATCGTGGAGGCGTAGGCGGGGAACTTCTTCTCCCCCGCCGCCGCGAAGCCAGGGAAGTTCTCCACGTTCACCAGGGTGGGGACGACGGCGGTGCCGCGCGCCGCCATCTGCCCGACCAGCTCCTCGGTCAGCCCGCTGCCGTGCTCGATGCAGTCGATGCCGGCGCCGATGAGGTCGGGCAGCGCATCGGTGCCGAAGGTGTGCGCGGTGACCCGGGCGCCCTCCTCGTGGGCGGCCGCGATCGCCGCGGCCACGACGTCGGCCGGCCACTCCGGCGCCAGGTCACCCACGCCGCGGTCGATCCAGTCGCCGACCAGCTTCACCCAGCCGTCACCCCGCCGGGCCTGCACCCGGACCTGCTCGACGAGGTCGGCCGGCTCCAGCTCGAGGGCGAGCCCGGGGATGTACCGGCGGGTCGCGGCGAGGTGCCGGCCGGCCCGGATCACCCGCGGCAGGTCCTCGTGCTCGTCGAGCACCCGGGTGTCGACCGGCGAGCCGCAGTCGCGCAGCAGCAGCACACCGGCGTCCCGCTCGGCGAGCGCCTGGGCGCGCAGCCCCGCCAGCTCGCCGACGTGCTCACCGCCGTGCCCGAGACCGACGTGGCAGTGCGCGTCGACCAGGCCGGGCAGCACGAACCCGCCCCGGCTGACCGTCTCGGCGCCGGGGACGGGGTCGAAGGTGATCCGCCCGTCGCGCACCCACAGCTCGCGGTGCTCGCCCTCGGGGAGGACGACGCCGGACAGGTGCAGGGCGGGGGCGGTCACCGGCTCAGCGGCCCCCGTCGTTGAACTGGTCCTTGAACGGGCCGTCCTTGAACTGGCTGAAGTCGAGCTTGGAGAGGTCGGGCAGCGCCTGGCCGGGCGGCAGCCCGGGCACCCCGCCGGGGGGCTGGCCGCCGGGCATCCCGCCGGGGAAGCCGCCCATGGCCCCGGGAGCGCCGATCGGCCGGCGGGCCGGGCCGCTCTTCTTGCCGCCCTTGCCCTTCTTGCCCTTGCCGCGGGCCTGCACCTGGTTCTGCCGGCCGCGCTGCTTCTTCGACATCGGGCCCATGCCGGGCATGCCCATGCTGCCGGCCATCTGGCCCATCATCTTCTGCGCCTGGGCGAACCGCTCCAGCAGCTGGTTGACGTCGGTGACGCTCATCCCGGAACCGTTGGCGATCCGGACCCGCCGCGAGGCGTTGATGATCTTGGGGTTGACCCGCTCCGCCGGCGTCATCGACCGGATGATCGCCGCGGTGCGGTCCAGGTCGCGCTCGTCGACCTGCTTGAGCTGGTCCTTCATCTGGCCGGCACCGGGCAGCATGCCCAGCAGGTTGGCGATCGGCCCCATCTTGCGGATCGCCATCATCTGCTCGAGGAAGTCCTCGAGGGTGAAGCCCTCGCGGGCGGCGAGCTTGCCGGCCATCCGCTCGGCCTGGTCGGCGTCGAACGCCTGCTCGGCCTGCTCGATGAGGGTGAGCACGTCACCCATGCCGAGGATGCGCGAGGCCATCCGCTCGGGGTGGAAGACGTCGAAGTCGGCCAGCTTCTCGCCGGTGGAGGCGAACATGATCGGCTGGCCGGTGACGTGCCGGACCGACAGCGCCGCACCACCGCGGGCGTCACCGTCGAGCTTGGTGAGCACGACGCCGGAGAAGCCGACGCCCTCCTGGAAGGCGGTGGCCGTGGTGACCGCGTCCTGACCGATCATCGCGTCGACGACGAAGAGCGTCTCGTCGGGCTGCACGGCGTCGCGGATGCCGGCGGCCTGGGCCATCAGCTCGGCGTCGATGCCCAGCCGGCCGGCGGTGTCGACGACGACGACGTCGTGCATCGTGCGCCGCGCGTGGTCGATCGACTCCCGGGCCACCGCGATCGGGTCACCGACGCCGTTGCCCGGCTCCGGCGCGAAGACGTCGACCCCGGCCTGACCGGCCACCACCGACAGCTGCTGCACCGCGTTGGGGCGCTGCAGGTCGCAGGCGACCAGCAGCGGGGTGTGCCCCTGGCCCTTGAGCCAGCGGCCGAGCTTCCCGGCCAGCGTCGTCTTACCGGCACCCTGCAGACCGGCCAGCATGATCACCGTCGGCGACTGCTTGGCGTAGCGGATGCGCCGGGTCTCGCCACCGAGGATGCCGATGAGCTCCTCGTTGACGATCTTGATCATCTGCTGTGCCGGGTTCAGCGCCTGGGAGACCTCGGCGCCGCGCGCCCGTTCCTTGACCGAGGCGATGAAGGCACGGACGACCGGAAGGGCGACGTCGGCCTCGAGCAGGGCGATCCGGATCTCGCGCGCGGTGGCGTCGACGTCCTCGTCGGACAGCCGGCCCTTGCCGCGCAGACCGGTGAAGACCTTGTCCAGGCGGTCGGAGAGGGTCTCGAACACAACACGTCCTCAAGCAGTCGGGCGCGCAGCCGCCGCCGGAGTCCGACGGCTCGGCTCGGGCGCCCGGGGCCACCCCGGGGCCGTCACGCCACCTCGGACCAGCCTAACGACCCCCGGGCGGGCACGGTCGCCGCGGCGTGCCTCGGGTCAGGCGGCGCGCTGCCGCTCCCCCGCCGATACGTCACCGTTCACGATCGCCGCGCCGCAGTCGACGCACAGCCACTCCGGGCACTCGCCGCCGTCCTCGGTGTGGCCGTCGATGCACGGCGGCTGCTCGAACCGGGTGTCGTGGCCACAGCTCACACAGGGCCAGGTCGGCAGCTCGCTCACGAGGGTTTCCCTTCCGTCGGTCTCACGTCGCCGGGCGTCGTCCGGCACGTGCAACGTGCCACGAGGGTCCGACAGAACCCGAGGCACCCGCCCGGGCCGGGTGTCGCTCAGCTGTCGCGGGCGGGCAGCGCCGCGGGGTCGCGGGCCTCGCCACGGGCGGCCGCGACCAGCGCCCGCTCGACGCGTTCGCGCTGGCCGGCGTCGATCGGGGTGCCGCTGGGGTCGGCGACGTAGAAGGCGTCGACGGCGTCCGCGCCCAGCGTCTCGATGGTGGCCGAGCTCACGTCCAGCCCCTCGCCGGCCAACGCTGCGGTGAGCCGGTGCAGCAGCCCGGCGCGGTCGGTGGCGCGCACCTCCACCAGGCCGGTGACCCCGGTGGCCTCGGCGTCGAACCAGGAGACCCGCGGCGGGCGCCCCGGCGCCCGGTCCTGGCTGTAGTCGTGCTCCCGCTGCCGCAGCCGCTCGGCCAGCGGGAGCGTGCCCTCCAGCGCCGCGCGGACGCCGTCGGCGAGGATCTCCGGCACGGGGGCGCGGCCGAACCGGGGCCGGACGGCGAAGACCTGCGTAGCGTGGCCGCCCTCCACGCTGACCCGGGCGGCGCGCACGTCCAGCTGGTTGAGCGCCAGCACCCCCGCGCACAGGCTCAGCAGGCCGGGGCGGTCCGGCGCGCCGATGGTGATCTGCTGACCGTCCAGCACGTCCTCCATGCCGACCGTCACCGGCTCGGTGGGCCCGGGGATCGCCGGAGCGGGGGCCGTCACCGTCGGCTCGGTCGGCTCGAGCACCGGCTCCGGCGTCGCGGTGCTGCCCAGCCGGGCCGCCACCCGGGCCACGAGCGCGGCGACCAGGTGGGCCTTCCACGGCGACCACGCGGAGGTGCTGGTGGCCGCGCCGTCGGCCTGGGCCAGCGCGTGCAGCAGCTGGAGCAGGGCGGCGTCGGCGTCGATCGCCTCGACCACCCGGTCGACGGTCAGCGGGTCGTCCAGGTCCCGGCGGGTGGCCACGTCGGGCAGCAGCAGGTGGTGGCGCACCATCGCGACCAGCGTGGCGACGTCCGGTGGGCTGAACCCCATGCGCGCGGCCATCTCCCCCACCACGACCACCCCCACCTCGGTGTGGTCGCCCGGCCAGCCCTTGCCGATGTCGTGCAGGAGGGCGCCGACCAGCAGCAGATCGGGCCGGTCGACGTCGCGGGTGAGCTCGGCGGCCGCGGCGGCCGCCTCGACCAGGTGCCGGTCGACGGTGAACCGGTGCCAGGGGTGGCGCTGCGGCAGCGACCGCACCCGGTCCCACTCCGGCAGCATCCGGGACAGCAGCCCCTCCTGATCGAGCTGTTCGAGCACCGGGACGGCGCTGCGCCCGCTGGCCAGCAGGCGCAGGAACGACCAGCGGACCTCCGGCGGCCACGGCTCGGGCAGCGGCGGGGCGTGCACGGCGAGGACCTTGAGCGTGTACGGCGACAGCAGCAGGTCCGCCCGCGCGGCAGCGGCGGCGCCGCGCAGCACCAGCCCGGGGTCGGCCGCCGGCCGGGCGTCGCGGGCCAGGACGACCTCGTTCCCCTGGCGGACCAGCCCCTCGGCCAGTGGCTCCCGGCGCACCCGTCGGTACCGGGCGCGGGGGCGGCGGACCAGCGAGGCGTCCACCCGGCGCCAGGTCTCGTCGGCGACGAAGGCCAGCCGGCGACCGGCCAGGCTGACCTGGCGCAGCAGCGCGTCGTCGTCGGCCAGCCCGAGCGCCTCGGCGACCGGCCGCTGCTCCTGCCGGACCAGCACGTCGGTGACCCGGCCGGTGCGCGCCCGCAGGGCGTCCCGGGCGTCGAGCAGCAGCGCGTACGCCTGCCCCGCGTCGGCCGGCGGCTGGTCGGCCAGCTGGGCGGCGGCCAGGGCGCGGAGCACCTGCCCCTCCCGCAGGCCGCCGTAGGCCTCCTTCAGGTCGGGCTCGAGCAGGAAGCCCAGCTCGCCGACCTGGCGGCCGCGGGTGCGCCGCAGGTCGCGCAGCTCGGGCAGCAGCCGCCCGGCGTGCTGCCGCCAGGAGGCCAGGGTGGCGGTGCGCAGCGCGGTGCTGACCTCCGGGTCGCCGGCCACGTGGCGGACGTCGAGCAGGCCGAACCCCGCCTTGACGTCGTCACCGGCGACCGCGACCGCCTCCGCCACGGTGCGCACGGAGTGGTCCAGGCGCAGTCCGGCGTCCCAGATCGGGTACCAGAGCGCGTCGGCCAGCGCCGCGATCTCCGGCCGGCCGTCGTGCACGAGCACCAGGTCCAGGTCACCGTGCGGGGGCAGTTCACGCCGGCCCAGGCTGCCGACCGCGACCAGTGCGACCCCCTGCCCGGCCGGTGTCGCCGGCGGGGCCCCGCGGCGGCCGGGCGGGCGCGGGGTGCCGACGAGCGCCTCGGCGAGGAGGCCGGCCAGCCAGGTGTCCACCGCCTGGACCCGCTCGGCGCGGGGCAGGCGGGGCAGGGCGTCGAGGTCGAGCACGCGGCACCTCTCGCGGTCGTCGGGCGGGGCGCGCCCGGTGTCGGGTCCGGTGAAACGCGTCGGCCGGGGCGGCGGGTCTCCCCACCGCCCCGGCCGAGGTCAGCTCGGCCCCGTCCCGAGGCTCACCCGAGCGTGCGAGGGATGAGAAGGACGGGGTCCTTTCTCAGAGCGCGTCGGCTCCGCGCTCTCCGGTGCGGACCCGGACGATCTCGTCGATCGTGGTGACCCACACCTTGCCGTCGCCGATCTGCCCGGTGGAGGCGGCCTCGACGATCGCGTCGACCACCCGAGCGGCCTCCACCTCGCCGACCACGACCTCGATCCGCACCTTCGGCACGAAGTCGACCTGGTACTCCGCCCCGCGGTAGACCTCGGTGTGGCCGCGCTGGCGACCGAAGCCCTGCACCTCGCTGACGGTGAGACCGGCGATGCCGATCAGCTCGAGGGCGTTCTTGACGTCGTCGAGCTTGAACGGCTTGACGATGGCGGTGACGAGCTTCACGCCCGGCTCCCTTCCGTGTTGCGCGCCTCGGCGCGTGCCTGGCCACCCAGGGGTGCGGTGCTGCCACCGCCGCCCAGGGAGGCGAAGTCATACCCGGACTCAGCGTGCACCACCGTGTCGATGCCGGTGACCTCGTCGTCCTCGGTGAGCCGGAAGCCGATCGTCTTCTGGATGAGGAAGCCGATGACCAGGGTCAGGACGAACGAGTACGCGAGCACCGCCAGGGCGCCCACGACCTGACGCCACAGCTGGTCGACGCCGCCGCCGTAGAAGAGTCCGTCGATCCCGGCCGGCGCGGCGGCCGTGCCCACGAAGCCGACCAGGATGGTGCCGACCAGGCCACCGACCAGGTGGACGCCGACGACGTCGAGCGAGTCGTCGTAGCCGAGCTTGAACTTCAGGCCCACCGCGAGGGCGCAGAGCGCACCGGAGACGGCGCCCACGATGATCGCGCCGATCGGCGAGACCGCCGAGCAGGCCGGGGTGATGGCGACCAGACCGGCGACGACGCCGGAGGCGCCACCCAGCGAGGTGGAGTGCCCGTCGCGGATCTTCTCCACCAGCAGCCAGGCCAGCGTGGCGGCACCGGTGGCGACCAGCGTGTTCACCCAGGCGACGGCGGCGGTGTTGTCCGCGGCGAGGGCGGAGCCGGCGTTGAAGCCGAACCAGCCGAACCACAGCAGCCCGGCGCCGATCATCACCAGCGGCAGGTTGTGCGGGCGCATCGCCTCACGGCCGAAGCCCCGGCGCTTGCCCAGGACGAGCGCCAGCGCGAGGCCGGCCGCGCCGGCGTTGATGTGCACCGCGGTGCCGCCGGCGAAGTCGATCGCAGCGAGGTCGTTGGCGATCCACCCGCCCACCACGTCGTCGCCGTCGAAGGCGAAGACCCAGTGCGCGACCGGGAAGTAGACGACGGTGGCCCAGATGCCGGCGAAGACCATCCAGGAGCCGAACTTGGCCCGGTCGGCGATGGCACCGGAGATGAGGGCGACGGTGATGATCGCGAAGACGGCCTGGAAGCCGACGAACGCCATGGTCGGGAGCGCCGCGTCGGTGTCCTCCATCAGGCCGTTGAGCCCGAAGTACTCGAAGGGGCTGCCGAGGAGCCCGAGCCCGATGTCGTCGCCGAAGGCGATCGAGTAGCCGTAGAGCACCCACAGGACGCTGATCAGCGCCAGCGCGCCGAAGCTCATCATCATCATGTTGAGGACGCTCTTCGCGCGGACCATGCCGCCGTAGAACAGTGCCAGGCCTGGGGTCATCAGCAGCACGAGGGCAGCGCTGGTGAGGATCCAGGCGGTATTGCCGGTGTCGAGCACGGCAACCTCCTGAGGGTGTCGTCGGCCATCGGCCGCAAGCGGGGGCCCGGGGGCCTCGGGGTCGACCACCGCCCGTGCGGGCGGCGGGTTGAGCCGGCGCCTCCATCGGAGGGCGACGGGGGTGAACGGTGCCGACCCCGTGTTTCCGGCGGCGGCGCGGACGTGTTTCGCGGTCGTGAACTCCGCTGCGCGTGTCGGCCGGTTCTGTTCCAGCCGTGTTGCGGACGCCCCGACGGCGGCCCGGAGGTGCTGCACGTCACCTGACGGCCGACTGCCGGCCACCTTGTTGCAAGAAGGGTGCAACTGCGAGAGGTGTGCAATAGGGTCGGTCAGTCGCAACGCCGCGGCCGGCAGCGCCCGGGCCGCCCGGCCGGCGCACCACCCGACGTCCGGAGGTCCGCGTGCACGTCCCCGATGGCTACCTCGACGCGGCCACCACCGCCGGCACCGCGGCCGTGGCCGCCGCCGGGGTGGCACTGGCCCTGCGTGGCTCCCGCCGCGAGCTCGACGAGCGGACCGCGCCGATGGCTGGCCTCACCGCCGCCTTCGTGTTCGCGGTCCAGATGATGAACTTCCCGGTCGCCTACGGCACCAGCGGCCACCTGATCGGCGGTGCGCTCACCGCCGTCCTGGTCGGCCCCTGGACGGCGGTGCTGTGCATGACCGTCGTGCTGCTGGTGCAGGCCCTGGTCTTCGCCGACGGCGGGCTCACCGCCCTGGGCACGAACGTCACGCTCATGGCGCTGGTCGCCGTGGCCGTCGGCTACGGGGTCTTCGCCGGGCTGCGCCGGGTGCTGCCGGCCGGCCGCACCGGGGTGCTCGCCGCGGCCGGGGTGGGCGCGTTCCTCTCGGTGCCGGTGGCGGCGCTGGTCTTCGCCGGGCTCTTCGGGCTCGGCGGGGTCGCCGACGTCTCGCTGGCGGCGGTCGCCGGCGCCATGGGCGGCGTGCACCTGCTGATCGGGCTGGGCGAGGCGGCCATCACCGTCGCCGTGCTCGGCGCGGTCCTCGCCGTCCGGCCGGACCTCGTGCGCGGCGCCCGGCACCTCACCCGGTCGGCCGGCACGCTGGCCCCGCGCCCGGAGACGGCCGGCCGACCGCGCACCCCGAACACCACCGCCCCCCAGCCCCCGGCGGACGTCGACCAGCAGCCGGTGCTCTCCCCCACGGACGCCCGGTGACCGCCCCGCAGAGCCGCCGCACCCGCGGCTTCCTGCTGGCCGGCCTCGTCGTCGCCCTGCTGATCGCCGGCGTCGGCAGCTACTACGCCAGCTCCGCCCCCGACGGCCTGGAGGCCACCGCCGAGGGGCAGGGCTTCGGCCACACCGCGCAGGACAGCGCCGTCGCCGGCTCCCCGCTGGCCGACTACGGCACCGCGGGGATCGACGACGCCCGGCTCTCCGGTGGGCTGGCCGGCGTCGTCGGGGTGCTGCTGGTGCTGGTGCTGGCCGGCGGGCTCACGCTGGTGCTGCGCCGCCGGGACCAGCGCCGGGACGAGCCGGCCCCGGCCGACGACGCCGTTCCAACCGCCCGCGACTGAGGTGGGCGCCGGACACGCGCACGGCGGCCTGGGGGCGACCTTCGTCCCCGGCGACAGCCCGGTGCACCGCCTCGAGCCGCACACCAAGCTCGTCGCCGTCCTGGCCTTCGCGCTGGTCGTGGTGCTGACGCCGGTGCACGCCGGGTGGGCACCGCTGGCCTACGCCGCCTTCCTGCTGCTCCTCCTCGCCGTCGCGGCGGCCGCCCGGGTGCGTCCCGGGCGGCTGCTGCGCGGCCTGGTGGTCGAGGTGCCGTTCGTCCTCTTCGCCGTGCTGCTGCCGTTCGTCGCCCGCGGCCCCCGCACCGACGTGCTCGGGCTCTCGCTGTCCGAGAACGGTCTGGCGGCCGGCGGCAGCATCCTGGCCAAGGCCACGCTGTCGGTGCTCGCCGCCACGCTGCTGGCCGCGACCACCGACCCACGGGCCCTGCTGCGCGGCCTGGAGCGGCTGCGGATGCCCTCGGTGCTCGTGCAGATCCTGGGCTTCATGATCCGGTACGCCGACGTGGTCGGCGGCGAGCTGCGCCGGATGCGGGTGGCCCGGGAGTCCCGCGGCTTCCGCGCCCACCACCTGGGGGCGCTCAAGGTGCTCGGCCCCGCGGCGGGCTCGCTGTTCATCCGCTCCTACGAGCGCGGCGAGCGCGTGCACCTGGCGATGCTGTCCCGCGGCTACACCGGCCGGATCCCCACCGGGCCGGTCGCCGTGGTGGGCACCCGCTCCTGGGCGCTCGCGCTCACCCTGCCCCTGGCCGCGGCCGCCGTCCTGACGGCAGGTTCACTGCTGGGGTGAGCACTCCCCCGCCGTCCCTGGTCGTGGACGACCTCGCGTTCGCCTACCCCGACGGGCACCAGGCGCTCTTCGGCGTCGACCTGCGGATCGCACCGGGCGAGCGGGTGGCGCTGCTGGGCCCCAACGGCGCCGGCAAGACCACGCTGGTGCTGCACCTCAACGGCATCCTGCGCGGCGGGCGCGGCCGCGTGGAGGTCGGCGGCCTGCCGGTGACCGACCGCTCGCTGCAGGAGGTGCGCCGCCGGGTCGGGATCGTCTTCCAGGACCCCGACGACCAGCTGTTCATGCCCACGGTCGGCGAGGACGTCGCCTTCGGCCCGCGCAACCTGGGCCTGCCCGAGCCCGAGGTCGCCCGCCGGGTGGCCGACGCGCTGGCCGCCGTCCGGATGGCCGACGCCGCCGACCGCCCGCCGCACCACCTGTCCTTCGGCCAGCGGCGCCGGGTCGCCGTCGCCACCGTGCTGTCGATGCAGCCGGAGGTGCTCGTCCTCGACGAGCCCAGCAGCAACCTCGACCCCGCCGGCCGGCGCGAGCTGGCCGAGGTGCTCCAGTCGCTGCCGGTGACGATGCTGATGGTCACCCACGACCTGCCCTACGCCCTGCAGCTGTGCCCGCGCTCGGTCGTGCTGGACGGCGGCGTGATCGTGGCCGACGGCCCGACCCGGGAGCTGCTCGCCGACTCCGCGCTGCTGGCCGCCCACCGGCTCGAGCTGCCCTTCGGTTTCGACCCTCGTGCGGTCGGCTGAGCCCTGCGCGGAAGACCAGGTTGCATCGGCGGCCGGCGCGGGTAGCCCGGATCGTCGGTCCGAGGGCGGGAGCGGGGCAGGAGGCAGCAGCGACGTGGCAGAGGGACGGCCGCCGTACCGGGTGAAGCCCGAGGCGCTCCCGGTGCCCGACTACGCCCAGGTCTTCGAGGTGGCGCCCGCACCGTTCCTGCTGCTCACCCCCGACTTCGTCATCGTGCACGCCAACCGGGCCCGGCGGGAGGTGACGGCGACGACGCTGGAGGAGAACGTCGGGCGGCACGTGTTCGACCTGTTCCCGGCCAACCCCGACGACCCGGCCGCCGACGGCATCGCCAACTTCGCCGCCTCACTGGCCGAGGCGCGGGACACCCGTCGGCCGGTCACCATGGCGATCCAGAAGTACGACATCCGGATGCCCGACGGCACCTACCACGAGCGCTTCTGGAGCCCCCGCAACGTCCCGGTCCTGGACGAGGCCGGGGAGGTCGTCCTGCTGCTGCACCGCTCGGACGACATCACCGACTACATCCGCGACCTCGACGAGGCCCGCCGGGAGGCGGCGCGCCGCCAGCACCGGGTGGCCCAGGTGGAGTCGGACCTGTTCAGCCGTGCCCGGGAGCTCGAGCAGCTGAACGCCCGGTTGCGGGAGGTCGGGGAGCAGGAACGGCGGACCGCCCGATCGCTGTCGGGGTTGGCGGCGACCGTCTCGGCGCTGGCGCAGGCGGAGACGACGCAGGAGCTGTTGGAGCTGCTGTTCCAGCACGGTCGTGAGGCGCTCGCGGTCGACGCCGCGGCGGTGGCCCTCAGCCGCCCCGGCGGCGGACCGCTGCGGTTGACCGAGTCCCGCCACGGCCGGCTGTTCGGCGCCGACCTGGCCGTGGACTCACCCCTGCCGATGGCCGTGGCCGCGGCCGGTGCGCCCCGGATCGTCAGCGACGCCGCGCTCAGCGGCTGGTCGGACGCGGAGGCCGCCCGCGTCGCCGAGGGCCTGGGCGTCCGGTCGTGGGCGGCCCTGCCGCTGCGCGCCGGCGGCCGGTTGCTGGGGTCCTGGACGGTCGGCTGGGCCCAGCCGCGCGAGTTCGCCGACGAGGACCTCCAGGTCCTGGAGGCCTATGCGGCGCAGTGCGCGCAGGCGGTCGAGCGGGTCGCCCGGTTGGAGGAGGAGCGCCGCCGGGCCAGCGTCACCCGCAGCCTGTCGGAGACGCTGCAGCGCTCCCTGCTCACCGCGCCGCCCCAGCCGGACCACCTCCGGATCGGGGTGCGCTACCGGCCGGCCGCCCGCGAGGCGCAGATCGGCGGCGACTGGTACGACGCGTTCCCCTCCGCCGACGGCGCGACCACGCTGGTGATCGGCGACGTCACCGGGCACGACCGGGATGCCGCAGCCGCGATGGGCCAGCTGCGCAACCTGCTCCGCGGGATCGCGCACGCCCTGGACGCCCCGCCCGCGCCGGTGCTGACGGCGTTGGACCGGGCCGTCGCCGACCTGGGGGTGACCACCCTGGTGACCACGGTGCTCGCCCGGGTCGAGCAGACCCCGGAGCAGGCGGTGTCCGGCGTGCGCACGCTGCGCTGGGCGAACGCCGGGCACCTGCCGCCGCTGCTGACCCGGGCCGACGGGACGGCGCAGCTGCTCGAGCGCCCCCGGAACCTGCTGCTCGGCGTCGACCCGGACACCCCGCGGACCGACAACGCGGTGGACCTGCGGCCCGGGGACACCGTCGTCCTCTACACCGACGGCCTCGTCGAGCGCCGGGACGCGACCCTCGACGAGGGCCTGGACCGGCTGCTCACGGCCGCCACCGAGCTGGCCCGCACCCCCGTGGACGAGCTGTGCGACGCCCTCCTGGCGCGGATGGCGCCGGACTTCGCCGACGACGTCGCCCTGCTCGCGCTGCGCATCGCCCCGTAGGCCGACCACCGGGCCCCTCACCGGTCGGCCTCCGCCCCGGTCCGCTCCTCCCTCGCAGAGCTCGGTCGATGCTCCCGGCGGCGTCAGCCGACGAGCACACCGGTCGGCCTCCGCCCCCGGTCCGCTCCTCCCTCGCAGAGCTCGGTCGATGCTCCCGGCGGCGTCAGCCGACGATCGCCTCGGCGAAGGGCTCCGGCTCGAACGGCGCCAGGTCGTCCGGCCCCTCCCCCAGCCCGATCAGCTTCACCGGGATGCCCAGTTCCCGCTGCACCGAGACGACGATGCCGCCCTTCGCGGTGCCGTCGAGCTTGGTCAGCACCACCCCGGTGACGTCCACCGCCTCGGTGAAGACGCGCGCCTGCACGACGCCGTTCTGCCCGGTGGTCGCGTCCAGCACGAGCAGCACCTCGTCGACCGGGCCGTGCTTCTCCACCACGCGCTTCACCTTGCCCAGCTCGTCCATCAACCCGGACTTGGTGTGCAGCCGGCCGGCGGTGTCGACCAGCACGGCGTCGACCTCCCCCTCGATGCCCGAACGCACCGCCTCGAACGCCACCGCGGCCGGGTCGCCGCCCTCCCGGCCGCGCACGGTGAGCACGCCCACCCGCTCGCCCCAGGTCTCCAGCTGGTCGGCGGCGGCGGCGCGGAAGGTGTCGGCCGCACCGAGCAGCACGCTCTTGCCGTCGCCCACCAGCACCCGGGCGATCTTGCCGACCGTCGTCGTCTTCCCCGCGCCGTTCACCCCGACGACGAGCACGACGGCGGGGCGGCCGTCGTGCCGGTCGGTGTGCAGCGTGCGGTCCAGGTCGGGGCCGAGGACGGCGGTCAGCTCGCGGACCAGCAGCTGCCGCAGGTCCTCGCCGGACGCGGTGGCCAGCACCAGGCTCTGGGTGCGCAGCCGGGAGACGATCTGGGTGGTCGCGGCGACGCCGACATCCGCGGCCAGCAGGGTCTCCTCGATCTCCTCCCAGTCGTCCTCGGTCAGCTTCTCCCGGCCCAGCACGGTGAGCAGGCCGCGGCCCAGCGAGGACTGCGACCGGGCCAGCCGGGACCGCAGCCGGATCAGCCGGCCGGCCGAGGGGGGCGGGGTCTCGAAGACCAGGCCCGGCTCGGGCTCCGCCGGGGGCAGCTCGACCGGCTCGGCCACCGGCAGGTCGGCCGGGTCGACGGCGGTCGACCCGGTGGGCTCCGGTGCGGGGGCGGGCGGGGCGGTGGGCTGGGGCGGGCGGGGCCGGGTCAGCGTGGTGCCGGACGCGGCGTCGTCGTCCAGACGGGTGGTGCGCCGTCCCCGACCGACCAGCAGACCGACGGCGGACACCAGGCCGACGACGAGGATCGCGACCGCGATCAGCACGTACTCCACGAACTCCATGGAGGCAGTCTCCCAGCCGCGTCCGCCCCGACGCACAGCCCGATGGGGCAGGCTCTCGCCCATGTCCGAGACCCCCGGCTCCCGCCCGCTCCTGCTGCTCGGGCCGCTGCTGCGACACGTCGACCGGGTCTCGGCGACCGTGTGGGTGGAGACCGACCGGGCCTGCGAGGTGTCCGTGCTCGGCCGCACGGCGCGCACCTTCGGCGTGAACGGCCACCACTACGCGCTGGTCGTCGTCGAGGACCTCGAGCCGGGCAGCAGCACCCCGTACGAAGTGCACCTGGACGACGTCCGGGTGTGGCCGCCGGCCCCGTCACCGTTCCCGGCCAGCCGGATCCGCACCGCCGGCCGGCCCGGCCCGTTCCGCCTGGCCTTCGGCTCCTGCCGGTACGCCACCCCGACGTCGGTCGACGTCCGGGAGAACATCCCGCCGGACGCGCTGGACGGCTACGCCCGCCGGCTGCTGGCCGTGCCCGAGGGCGAGTGGCCCGACGCGCTCGTGCTGCTCGGGGACCAGGTCTACGCCGACGAGATCACCCCGGCGACGCGCAGCTGGCTGGCGGCGCGGCGGGACCTCTCGCAGCCGCCGGGTGCCCAGGCGGCGGACTTCGAGGAGTACAGCCGGCTCTACGCGGAGTCCTGGAGAGACGCCGAGGTCCGCTGGCTGATGTCGACCATCCCGTCGTCGATGATCTTCGACGACCACGAGATGATCGACGACTGGAACACCTCCGCCGCCTGGCGCGCCGAGGTGACCCCCACCGACTGGTGGCAGCGGCGGATCTGCGGCGGGCTGGTCAGCTACTGGGTCTACCAGCACCTGGGCAACCTCTCCCCGCGGGAGCTCGCCGCGGACGACACCTGGCAGGCGATCCTGGCGTCCCCCGACGAGGACGCCGGGCCGCTGCTCGACGAGATGGCCCGCGCCGCCGACAGGGAGCCGCTGAGCGTCCGGTGGAGCTACGTCCGGCACTGGGGTCCGGCGCGGCTGGTCATGGTCGACACCCGCGCCGGCCGGGCGCTGGAGGAGGCCGACCGGAAGATCGTCGACGACGAGGAGTTCGCCTGGGTCGACGACCAGGTCACCCGGGCGGTGGCCGACGGCGTCGACCACCTGCTCATCGGCACCTCCCTGCCGTGGCTGCTGCCGCACGCGGTGCACGACATCGAGCGGTGGAACGAGACGCTGTCGGTGCGGCACGCCGGGCGCCCGCTGGGCCGGCTGATGGAGAAGCTGCGCCAGGCCGCCGACCTGGAGCACTGGGCGGCGTTCGAGCAGTCCTTCGAGCGGCTGGGCCGCACCCTGCTGGAGGTCGCGCGGGGCGAGCGGGGCCGGCCACCGGCGACCGCGCTGGTGCTCTCCGGCGACGTCCACCACGCCTACGCCGCCGAGCTGGTGAGCCCGGGCGGGACGGAGAGCCGGATCCACCAGCTGACCGTCTCCCCGCTGCACAACGCCGCCCCGCACGCCATCGAGATCGGCTTCAAGCTCGGCTGGAGCCGCTGGGCCCGCGCCCTGACCGGTGCGCTGACCCGGCTGGCCCGGGTCCGGCCCAGCTCGCTGCAGTGGCGCAAGCAGGCCGGGCCGTTCTTCGGCAACGAGCTCGGGGAGCTGGTGCTCGACGGCCGGAACGCCCGGTTCCTGCTGTGGGCCACCTCCCGCGACGGTGACGGCACGGAGCACTTCACCCAGGTGCTGGACACCCGCCTCTCGGCAACAGCGCGCGCATCGGCCACGCTGGGGGCATGACCGAACCCGCGCCCGACCCGGAGGGGCCGGCGGCCCTGGTCCGGCTGGTCACCTTCAACGTGCACCACGGCGTCGGGGACGACGGCCGGCACGACCTGCCCCGGCTGGCCCGGCTGCTGGCCGACGCCGACGCCGACCTGATCTGCCTGCAGGAGGTGGACCGGCACTTCGGGCCGCGCAGCGAGGGCGTCGACCAGGCCGAGCTGCTGTCCCGGGCGCTGAACATGGAGCTGGCGTGGGGGCCGGCGATCGACGAACCGGGCGGTGGGGGCGGCAACGGAGACGGCGACCGGCGGCAGTACGGCAACGCGCTGCTGTCCCGCCTGCTGCTGCTGGCCCGCGACGTCCACCCGCTGCCCGGGGGCGGTGAGCCGCGCAGCGCACTGCGCGCCCGGGTCGGGCTGCCCGGCGGCGCGCTGTGGGTGACCACCACGCACCTGTCCAGCGGCTCGGCGGCCGACCGCGCCCTCCAGGCCGCCGCGGTGGCGGAGCTGCACTCGGCGGCGCCGGAGCCGGGGGTGCTGGTCGGCGACCTCAACGCCGACGCCGGCGCCCCGGAGCTGGAGCCGCTGCGGGCCCGGCTCGCCGACGCCTGGCAGCAGGCGGCCGAGCGCGGCGACCAGGCCGGCCGGCTCTCCATGCACCGCGACGCCGGGCTCACCCACCCGGCCCGCCGGCCGCGGGTGCGGATCGACCAGGTGTGGGTGACCAGCGGGGTCACGGTGACCGACGCCCGGGTGCTCGACGGCTCGGGCGCGTCCGACCACCACCCGCTGCTCGTCGACCTCCAGGTCCCGGCCGCCCGCGCCTAGTCCGCGGGCCCCGGGCCGAGCTCCAGCTGGAGCTCCACCACCCACTCGGACTGGTCGTCACCACTCGCCGCGGCAGCACGACCAGCCGGTTCAGCTGGCCGAGCTGGGAAAGCTCGTAGGAACGCCGGCCGGTCCGACGCACCGCCGAGCCGGGCGAAGTCCCCGATGGTCACCGTCCCGCGGTCAGCCTCCGCGCTGACACGGTGTGAGGTGCAAGCCCCCGGGTCATCGGACTAGGCCGGCTGGGGTTCCCGGAGACGCTGGCTGATCACGCCGGTGATGCCGTCGCCGCGCATGCTGACCCCGTAGAGGGCGTCGGCGATCTCCATCGTGCGCTTCTGGTGGGTGATGACGATCAGCTGCGAGGTGCCCCGGAGCTGCTCGATGAGCGTGATCAGCCGGCCCAGGTTGACGTCGTCCAGCGCCGCCTCGACCTCGTCGAGGACGTAGAAGGGCGAGGGCCGGGCCCGGAAGATCGCCACCAGCAGGGCCACCGCGGTCAGCGACCGCTCCCCGCCGGACAGCAGTGACAGCCGCTTCACCTTCTTGCCCGGCGGGCGCGCCTCGACCTCGACGCCGGTGGTGAGCAGATCCTCGGGGTCGGTGAGGAAGATCCGCCCCTCCCCGCCGGGGAACAGCGTGCCGAACACCTGCTCGAACTCCCGCTGGGTGTCGGCGAACGCCTGGGCGAACACCTCGTGGATGCGCGCGTCGACCTCGCGGACGACGGTGAGCAGGTCCCGGCGGGTGGTCTTGAGGTCCTCCAGCTGGGTGGCGAGGAAGGTGTGCCGCTCCTCCAGCGCCGCGAACTCCTCCAGCGCCAGCGGGTTGACCTTGCCCAGCGCCGCGAGGTCCCGCTCGGCCCGTGCGGCCCGGCGTTCCTGTGCGGCCCGGTCGTAGGGCACCGGTTCGGGCTCGGGCTCACCGGCCGCCTCGGCCGCGGCCACCTCGGCCTGGCTCGGCGGGACGGGGGCGTCGGGGCCGTACTCGGCGACCAGGGTGGCGAGGTCGACGCCGTACTCCTCGGCCGCCCGGGCCTCCAGCGCCTCGATCCGCAGCCGCTGCTCGGCGCGGGCCACCTCGTCGCGGTGCACCTCGTCGGTGAGCCGGTCCAGCTCGCCGGTGTGCTCGCGCACCCGGGCCCGGACGGCGAGCAGCTCTGCCTCCCGGCCGGTGCGGGCCTCGGCGAGCGCGTCGCGCTCGGTGGCGGCCCGGGCCAGCGACGTGGTCAGCGCGGTCAGCGCCTCCTCGGCTCCGGTGCGCACCCCGGCGGCGACGCGGGCACCCCGTTCGCGGGCCGCGCGGGCGGCGGCGGCGCGCTCGCGGGCGGCGCGCTCCTGCCGGGCCTGCCGGCGCAGCGACTCGGCCCGCCCGGACAGCGAGCGGACCCGCTCCTCGGCGGTGCGCACCGCCAGCCGGGCCTCGGTCTCGGCCTGCCGGGCCGCGGTGGCCTCGGCGCGCAGCCGGTCGCGCTCCTCGGTGGAGGGCTCCTCCTCCACCGGCGCGGCCTCGGCGGCGGCCAGCCGCTCCGCCAGCTCCGCCACCGCGGCGACCGCCTGCTCGTGGGCCTGCTCGGCGCGCACCCGGGCGGCGTCGAGCCGCTCGGCCTCCGCGACCGCGGAGCGCGCGGCAGCGCCGAGTTCGGCGAGCTCCGCCGCCGCGACCGAGCGCGCCCGGTCACCGGCCTGGCGTGCGGTGAGGGCGGCGTCGACCTCGGCGGAGCGCTCGGTGGCGACCTGCCGGGCCGCGGCGAGCCGTTCGGCGAGCTCCGCGGCGGCGGCGGTCGCCGCCTCGAGCGCGGCGCCGGCCTCCTCGACCCGCGCCCGCACCTCCAGACCGGAGGGGGCGTTGGCCTGGCCACCGGTGGCCCAGTCGGCACCGAGCAGATCCCCGGCCCCGGTGACGGCCCGGACCCGCGGGTGGGTGCGCACCAGCGCCACGGCGGCGGGGAGGTCGGCGACGACGGCGACCCGCTCCAGCGCCCGGGCCAGCGCCGGCCCGAGCTCCGGCGGTGCCTCCACCAGGTCCAGTGCCCAGCGGGCGCCTGCGGGCAGCTCGGGCCAGCCGTCGCGGGCGACGGGCGGAAGACCCCCGGTGACCAGCAGCCCGGCCCGGCCGCCGTCGCTCTCGGCCAGGTGGGTGAGCACGTCGGCGGCCTCGGCCACCCCGGCGACGACGACGGCGTCGGCCAGGCCGCCGAGCGCGGCGGCGAGCGGGACCTCGGCGCCGGCGGTGACGGTGAGCCGGTCGGCGACCGGCCCGAGCACGCCGGGCAGCCCCGCGGAGAGCACCGCGGCCGCGCCGTCGGCCGGGGCCAGCCCCAGGGCCAGGGCGTCCCGGCGGGCTTGGGCGCCGGCCCGGTCGCGCTCGGCGGCGCGCTCGGCGGCGGTGAGCTCGGTGACGGTACGCACCGCGTCGGCGTGCGCGGTGACCGCCGCCGCATGTGCTGCGGCGAGGTCGGTGTCGTCGCCGGCGTCCTCGGTGAGCTCGTCGCGGCGCCGGGCCAGCCGCTCGGCGGCGGTCTCGGCCCGCTCGGTCGCCTCCGCTGCGGCCGCGGCCAGCCGCTCGGTCTCCGCCTCCCCCGCGGCGGCGCGGGACCGGCCGGCGGCCACCTGACCGGAGAGCCGGGCCAGCTGCTCGCGTCGGTCGGCCAGCGCCCGGGCGGCGGCGACCAGCGCCCGCTCGGCGTCGGTGAGCGCGGACTCGACGTCGGTGCGCACGGCGACCGCCGTGGCGAGCCGGGCCCGCTCGGCGTCCAGGGAGGCGGCGAGCTCGCGCTCGGTGGTCTCGACCCGGTCGGCCTCGGCGTCCAGCTGCTCGGGGTCACGGCCGGCCGGGCCCGCCGGGGGCGCGGCGGAGAGGTGCCGGTGCCGCTCGGCCGCCAGCTGGGCGACGCTGCGGAACCGCTCGCCGAGGGTGGACAGCCGGTACCAGGCCTCCTGCGCGGCGGCGAGCTGCGGCGCGTCGGTGGCCAGCTGCCGCTCCAGGGCCGACTCGGCGCGCGACGCCTCGGCGAGCGCCTGCTCGACGACCGCCCGCCGGGCGCGCGCGGCGGTCTCGTCGGCGACGTCCTTCTCCAGCGCGTCGCGCAGGCCGACCAGGTCGTCGGCGAGCAGCCGCAGCCGGGCGTCCCGCAGGTCGGCCTGCACGCCCGCGGCACGACGGGCCACCTCGGCCTGCCGGCCCAGCGGCTTGAGCTGGCGGCGCAGCTCGGCGGTGAGGTCGGTCAGCCGGTCGAGGTTGGCCTGCATCGCGTCGAGCTTGCGGAGCGCCTTCTCCTTGCGCTTGCGGTGCTTGAGGACGCCGGCGGCCTCCTCGATGAACGCGCGCCGGTCCTCCGGTCGGCCGGAGAGAACCGCGTCGAGCTGCCCCTGACCGACGATGACGTGCATCTCCCGGCCGATCCCGGAGTCGCTGAGCAGCTCTTGCACGTCGAGCAGGCGGACCTTGTCGCCGTTGATCTCGTACTCGCTCTCCCCGGAGCGGTACATGCGGCGGGTGATCGACACCTCGGTGTAGTCGATCGGGAGGGCGCCGTCGGCGTTGTCGATGGTGAGGGTGACCTCGGCGCGGCCCAGCGCCGGGCGGCCGGCCGTGCCGGCGAAGATGACGTCCTCCATCTTGCCGCCGCGCAGGCTCTTGGCGCCCTGCTCGCCGAGCACCCAGGCGATCGCGTCGACGACGTTGGACTTGCCCGAGCCGTTCGGGCCGACGACGGCGGTGATGCCCGGCTCCAGGCGGAGCGTCGTCGGCGACGCGAAGGACTTGAAGCCCTTGAGCGTCAGGCTGGACAGGTGCACGGGGAGCAGACTCCGGTGGCCGGCGGGACGGGTACCGGCCCGACGTTAACCGAGCACACCGACATCACCCGGGCTCGCGGGGCGCCCGGGGCGGGTGGTGACTCCAACGCGTCGGCTCCGCCGCCGGCGGTGTGCACCGATCGTCGGTCTCTCCGATCGGAACCGACGGTCAGCCCACGACGGCGCGGGCGGCGGGGTCCTTCTTCAGGCCAGCGCGGGGGTGGCCGACTCGTCGGCCAGGGTGAGCAGCTCGCGGGCGATGACGTGGTCGCGCTCCTCGCGGAGGACGGCGAGCTCCTCCTCCAGGCGGCGTACCCGCGCGCGCAGCGCGGCGTTCTCCTGGGCCATCCGGAGCTCGTGCGGAGCGACGACGGAACCGAACAGGGCCTTGGCCATGACTGAGCGGCCTCTCACAGACGTGCGGTGGTTCCCGTGCACCGTCGGAGGCGGTCTGCACGGGCTGGTCGCTTCAGGGTGACACCCGCCTCGACCTCGGTCAACGGCTCGGCTACCGCCTCACCGTGTCGGGTGGATGTCGCCTTGGTCACCCCGTGGTGAAGCCCTGGACGCCCTGCACCACGTCGTCCCGGGACTCCACGCCGCGCACCGTGCCGGGGGCGTCGGGCCCGTCGAGCGCGGCGAGCACCGCCGCGACGTCGTCGGCGGGGCCCTCCAGCACGACCTCGACCCGGCCGTCGGGCAGGTTCGTCGCCGACCCGGCCAGGCCGCGCGCGGTGGCCGCGCGGTGCACGAAGAAGCGGTAGCCGACGCCCTGGACCAGGCCATCGACGAGCGCGACCACCCGCCGCGCACTCATGCGCGCCGCCGGGGTCGGGGCTGGCACTGCGGGCAGCTGTAGCTGGACCGGTTCATGAACTGCTCCCGGACGACGGCGGTGCCGCACCGCGGGCAGGGGCGGTCCTCCTGCCCGTAGACGGCCAGGTGGCGGGAGAAGTAGCCGCTCTGCCCGTTGACGTCGACGTAGAGCGAGTCGAACGACGTCCCGCCCTGGGCCAGCGACTCCCCGAGCACGTCCCGGACGCCCTCCAGCAGTGCGGTGACCTGCGGGCGGGTGAGCTTGTCGGTGGGCCGGGCGCCGTGCAGCCGGGCGCGCCACAGCGACTCGTCGGCGTAGATGTTGCCCACCCCGCCGATCAGCGTCTGGTCCAGCAGTGCCCGCTTGACCTCGGTGCGGCGCCGGCGGAGGGCGGCGGTGAAGGCCGCTTCGTCGAAGCCGGGGTCCAGCGGGTCGATGGCGATGTGGGCGAGCCGGGGCGGCAGCTCCTCGCCGGTGGTCTCCTCGACGGCCAGGCCGCCGAAGGTGCGCTGGTCGACGAAGCGCAGCTCGCGGCCGCCGTCGGCGAACCGGAAGCGCGCGCGCAGGTGCACCTCGTCGGGCTCGCTGCGCTTCTCCACCAGCAGCTGGCCGCTCATGCCCAGGTGCGCGACGAGCGCCCGGTCGGCGGGAGTGCCGTCGGCGCCGGTCAGCGGCAGCCACAGGTACTTGCCGCGGCGGTGGGCGGCGGTGAACGTGGCGCCGGTCAACGTCGCGACGAAGTGGTCGACGCCCTCCAGGTGCCGCCGGACGGCGCGGGGGTGGTGCACCTCGACGGCGGCGACGGTGCGCCCGGCGACCCAGCGCTCGAGCCCACGGCGGACGACCTCGACCTCGGGGAGCTCGGGCACTCAGGCCCCCGCGGCCTTCTCCGACCCGGTCTCCGCCTCGGCCGACAGCGCCCGCCAGGCCGCCTCGGCCGCCTCCTGCTCGGCGGCCTTCTTGGTGCGGCCGGAGCCCCGGCCGCGGGCGGTGCCGGCCAGCAGCACCGACGCGGTGAAGGTCTTGGCGTGGTCGGGGCCCTCGTCCTCCACCTCGTAGACCGGCGCGCCCAGGCCCTGCGCGGCGCCCAGCTCCTGGAGGCTGGTCTTCCAGTCCAGGCCGGCGCCCCGGGTGGCCGACTCGGCCAGCAGCGGGTCGAAGAGCCGGTGCACCAGGGCGCTGGCGACGTCCAGTCCGCGGCCCAGGTGGATCGCGCCGATCAGCGCCTCGAGGGCGTCGGCGAGGATCGAGTCCTTCTCCCGGCCGCCGGTGGTCTGCTCACCGCGGCCCAGCAGCAGGTGCGGGCCGATGCCGCCGTCGCCGAGGGAGCGGGCGACCTTGGCCAGGGAGGTCATGTTGACCACGGAGGCCCGCAGCTTGGCCAGCTGCCCCTCGGGCAGGTCGGGGTGGCTGCGGTAGAGCTCGTCGGTGACGACCAGGCCGAGCACCGAGTCGCCGAGGAACTCCAGGCGCTCGTTGGTGGGCAGGCCGCCGTGCTCGTACGCGTAGGACCGGTGGGTCAGCGCGAGGGTGAGCAGGTCACCGGGGAGCGACACGCCGAGGGCGTCGGCCAGCCAGCGGGCGGCCTGCGCGGCGTGTGCGTCACCGGCGGGTGAGCGACCACCGGCGTCCACCGCCGGCGGCTGCACGGAGCCGTCGGCGGTGGACGCCGGTGTCGTGGTCGAGCTCGCCACGCGGGGAGCGGGTGCGGAGCTGGTCAGACCGCGAGGGTCTGACGACCGTCGTACTGACCGCAGGTGGGGCAGGCCTGGTGCGGCGGCTTGAGCTCGCGGCAGGCCGGGTTCTGGCAGGCGGCCAGGGTGGGGGCGGTCGTCTTCCACTGCGAACGGCGGGACCGGGTGTTCGCGCGCGACATCTTCCGCTTCGGGACGGCCACGTCAGTTCTCCTCTGGGTCGGTGCGGGCGGACCCGGACTGGGACCCCTCCGCGGTGTCGGTCAGGTGCGCGAAGCGGTCGGCCAGCCCGGCGAACCGGGGGTCGAGCACCTCGTGCGAGTGGTCGGCGGGCAGGTCGTCGAGCCGCTCACCGCAGTCGACGCACAGACCGGCGCAGTCGGGCGTGCAGGTGGGCGACAGCGGCAGGGTGAGCACGACGGTGTCGCGGACCAGCGGCGCGAGGTCGATGGTCTCGCCCTCGATCCGGCGGACCTCGTCCTCACCGCTGGTCGCCTCGGTGGTGCTGCCCTCGTAGGCGTACAGCTCCTGCACGTCCAGGGTGAGGGTGTCCTCGAGCGGCTCCAGGCAGCGGGCGCACTGGCCGGTGACCGGGACGTCGACCTCGCCGGAGACGAGCACGCCCTCCATGACCGACTCCAGGCGCAGCCGCAGGTCGACCGGAGCGCCCTCGGGCACGCCGATCATCTCGACGCCCCACCCCTCCGGGGCGGGCAGCGTCTTCTCCCACTCGCGCATCGAGCCGGCCCGGCGGCCGAGCTCGCGCAGCTCGATCTTCCAGGCCTTGGCGGCGGCCCGCTCCGCGGCGGTCGCGGCGGGGTCGCCGGCGGGACGCCGGGCGTCGGTGGACGTGGCGTCGGAGGGGCGGGCGGAGGCAGCAGGCATGTCAGTACTCGTCGTCGTCGGTGTGGGGTGCCGGCACGGCCCCGCGCGGACGGCGCGGGACGGCACGGAGCCGGACAAGCGTCCAGCCTACCCGATCCTCGGCGGGCACCCGCCGGGGCGCCATGAGGAACGGGCAGGGCCGCGGCAGGGGTCAGGGGGTCCTGAGGTTGCTGCGCGCCTGCTCCACCGAACGCGCCATGTGGGCGAGGGTGTTCCCGAAGTCGGCCAGCCGCGTGTCGACGTACTCGTCGACCTCCGCCCGCATCCGGGCCACCTCTGCCGCCGTCTGGGCGCCGAGCTCGTCGGCGCGGGCGACGGCGGTGCGGTACACCTCGGTCTCGGTGAGCAGCCGCTCGTTCTCGGCGACGCCCTCGGCGACCAGCTGCTCGGCCTGCGCCCGTCCCTCGGCGACCAGCTGGTCGCGCAGCCGCTCGGCCTCGGCGACGATCGCCTCCGCCTCGGCCTCGGCGCGGGCCAGCAGGTCGTCGGCCTGCTCGCGGGCCTGGGTGAGCAGCTCGTCGCGCTGCCGCCGGGCGGTGCCGACGATCTCCTCGCGCTGCCGTCGGGCGGCGGAGACGACCTGGTCGCTCTCGTTGCGGGTGCGCCCGGTCAGCCGCTCGGCCTCGGCCTGGGCCTGCTGGAGGATCTCGGTGCGCTGCTCGACGATCGCGCCGGCGGCGTGCACCTCCTCCGGCAGCGTCTCGCGCAGCTCGTCGAGCAGGTCCAGCAGGTGGTCGCGCGGGACCATGCAGGACCCCGACATCGGGACGCTGCGGGCGTTCTCGATGACGGTGGTCAGCTCGTCCACGGTCTCGTAGAGCCGGTACACGACCTCGGTCATGCGGATGCCTCCCGGGCCCGGGCCACCAGCCGGTCGTTGACCGCCTTGGGGACCAGCGACGAGACGTCCCCGCCGAACCGGGCGATCTGCTTCACCAGGCTGGAGGAGAGGTGCCCGACCTGCGGTGCGGTGGGCACGAACAGCGTCTCGACGCCGGCCAGCTCGCGGTTCATCTGCGCCATCTGCAGCTCGTACTCGAAGTCGCCGACCGCGCGCAGCCCCTTGACCACCACCGGCAGGCCGTTCGCCGTGCAGTAGTCGACCAGCAGGCCGGAGAAGCTGTCGACGACGACGTTGGGCAGGTCGACGGCGGCCTCGCGCAGCAGCGCCATCCGCTCCTCGACGTCGAACAGGCCGGCCTTGCCCGGGTTCACCAGCACCGCGACGACCAGCTCGTCGTACAGCGCGGCGGCACGGCGGATGACGTCGACGTGGCCGTTGGTGACCGGGTCGAACGAACCGGGGCAGACCGCGCGCCTCACAACGAGCGACCGTACCGGAGCACGGCCTCGCCGTAGCGCCGATCGCGCAGCCCGGTCAGCGGTGTCGGCCAGTCGAAGGGCGCGTCCCGGCTGGCGCGCTCGACCACCACGACCGCCTCCGGGGCGAGCCAGCCGCCGTCGGCCAGCGCGCGCAGCACGTCGAGCACCTCCTCGCCCCCGACGGCGTACGGCGGGTCGGCCAGCACCAGGTCGAAGGCGGCCGGCGCCGGTCGGGCGACCACCGTGGGCACCGAGCCGGCGAGCACCCGGGCACCGGGCAGGCCGACGGCGGCGACGTTGGCCCGCAGCACGGGCAGCACCTTCGGGCCGGACTCGACCAGCAGCACCTCGGCGGCCCCGCGGGACAGCGCCTCCAGCCCGAGCGCGCCGGTGCCGGCGTAGAGGTCGAGCACCCGGGCGCCGTCGAGGTCCAGCAGCGAGCCGAGGGAGTTGAACAGCCCCTCGCGGGCGCGGTCGCCGGTGGGCCGCACCCCGGAGGCCGGCACCTTCAGCCGCCGCCCGCCCGCGGTTCCCGCGATGATCCTCGTCACGCCTTCTCCAGGTAGTCGGCGCGGTCGTCCAGCGCCAGGGCGGCGACCGCCGCGGCGAGCTCGGGATGGTCGGCGAGCCCGCCGCCCTCCTCGACCAGCCGGGTGGCCTCCACCCGGGCCTCGGCGATCAGCTGCTCGTCGTCCAGCAGCGACAGCAGCCGCACCCCCGAGCGCCGCCCGGACTGCGCCGCGCCGAGCACGTCGCCCTCCCGTCGGGTCTCCAGGTCCAGCCGGGCCAGCTCGAAGCCGTCGGTGGTGGCGGCGACCGCGGCCAGCCGCTGCCCGGTGGCGGAGGTGGCGGGCGCCTCGCTGACCAGCAGGCACAGCCCCGGGTGCTTGCCGCGGGCCACCCGGCCGCGCAGCTGGTGCAGCTGGCTGACGCCGAACCGGTCGGCGTCCATCACCACCATCACCGTGGCGTTGGGCACGTCGACGCCGACCTCCACGACGGTGGTGGCCACCAGCACGTCGACCTCGGCGGCCGCGAAGGCCCGCATCCTGGCCTCCTTGTCCTCCGGCGTCATCCGGCCGTGCAGCACCTCGACCCGCAGCTCCGCGAGCGGACCGGCGCGCAGTTCCTCGGCGACGTCGAGCACGGCCAGCGGGGGCCGCCGGTCGCTGCCACCGGAGGGCTCCTCCGGCGGGGCGCCGTCGGCGTCGTCCGGGCCGTCGTCGTCGCGCGCGGAACCCTTGCCGTCCTCGGCGTCCCCGATGCGCGGGCACACGACGTAGGCCTGCCGCCCGGCGGCGACCTCCTCCCGCACCCGGGCCCAGGCGCGGTCGAGCCAGGACGGCTTCTCCCGGACCGGCACCAGCGAGCTGGACACCCCGCCGCGGCCGGCGGGCAGCTGGCGCAGCGTGGAGGTCTCCAGGTCGCCGTAGACGGTCATCGCCACGGTGCGCGGGATGGGGGTGGCGGTCATCACCAGCACGTGCGGGGGGCGGTTGCCCTTGGCGCGCAGCGCGTCGCGCTGCTCGACCCCGAACCGGTGCTGCTCGTCGACGACGACCAGCCCGAGGTCGGCGAACTCGACGCCCTCCTGCAGCAGGGCGTGGGTGCCGACGACGATGCCGGCGCTGCCGTCGGCGACCGCGGCGCGGGCCTCCCGGCGGACGGCGGCCTTCTGCGAGCCGGTGAGCAGCACCACCCGGGTACCGGCCGGGTCGCCGTCGAGCTCCCCGGCCCGGCCGAGCGGCCCGAGGACCGCCGCCAGGCTGCGGGCGTGCTGGGCGGCGAGCACCTCGGTGGGCGCCAGCAGCGCGGCCTGCCCGCCGGCGTCGACGACCTGGGCCATCGCCCGCAGCGCGACGACGGTCTTGCCCGAGCCGACCTCGCCCTGCAGCAGCCGGTTCATCGGCTGCTCCCGGGCCAGCTCCGCGGCCAGCTCCTCCCCCACCTCGCGCTGCCCGTCGGTGAGCGCGAACGGCAGGGCGGCGTCGACGGCGTCGAGCAGGCCGCCGGCGCGCCACGGCCGGGCGATGCCGGGCTCGAGCGCGGCGGCGCGGCGGCGGCCGGCGAGCGTGGCCTGCAGCACGATCGCCTCGTCCCACTTGAGCCGCTCGTCGGCCACGTCGACCTGCTCCTGGGATTCCGGCCGGTGCTTGTAGCGCAGCGCGGTGACCAGCGGCACCAGCCCGTGCCGCTCCCGCACCGCGGCGGGCAGCGGGTCGTCGAGCGCCTGGGCCAGCGAGCGCTCGTCGTCCAACAGCAGCTTCACCGACTTCTGGATCACCCAGCTGGAGACGTCCTTGCTCGCCGGGTAGATCGGCACCAGGGCGCGGGCCCAGTCGTCGTCGTCGCCGGTGATCACGTGGCAGTCGGGGTGGGTGAACTGCAGGTCGCCCTGCCACTTCCCGACCGTCCCGGCGAACAGCCCCCACTCCCCGACGTCGAGGTGGGCGTGCCGGTGGTTGAAGAAGACCAGCCGCATGCTGCCCGCGCCGTCGCCCACGGTGACCTCGGTGATCGTGCCGCGGCGCTGGCGCATCGGCCGGCTGCTGACCTTCTTCACCTGGGCCAGCACGGTGACCCGGTCACCGACCTGGAGGTCCTCCAGCCGGCTCATCTCCCCGCGCCGGGCGTACCGGCGCGGGTAGTGCCGCAGCAGGTCGCGGACGGTGTGCAGCGACAGCTGGTCGGCCATCGCCTTCGCCGTCTTGGGGCCCACCACCCGGCTGAGCGGGGTGTCCATCGCCAGCGCCACGTCACTCCACCCCGACCAGCAGCGGGAGCGCGCCCTCGCCCCCGGCGTAGCGCAGCACCTCGACCGTGGGGTGCGCGGCGGCCAGGTGCGCGCAGACGGCGTCACCCAGCACCTCGTCGCCGGCCACCACGGTGGCCAGCTCACCGCCCGCCGACAGCAGCCGGTCCAGCAGCTCGGCGGCGACGGCGGCGAGCTCGGCCCCGATGACGACGACGTCGCCGTCGGCGGTGCCCAGCACGTCGCCGGCGGAGCAGCGACCGGCCGAGGTGAGCGCCTCGTGCTCGGCGACGACGACCTCCGCCCAGCGCGTGGCGGCCGCCGCCTCGGCCATGCCGATGACGTCGTCCCCGAACCGGCGCGCGGGGTCGGCGACGGCCAGCGCGGCGACGCCCTGCACCGCCGAGCGGGTGGGCACGACGGCGACGTCACGGCCCTCCTCGCGGGCCCGCTCGGCCGCGCGCGCCGCCACGGCGGTGAGCTCGGGGTGGTTGGGCAGGACGACGACCTGCTCGGCACCGGTGCCGAGCACCGCGGCCAGGACGGCGTCCTCGGTGACCACGTCGACCGGAGCGGTGAGCACGATGACTCCCTCCCCCTCGAAGAGGTCGGCCAGGCCCGCCGCGCAGGCCAGCGCCACGACCGCACGGACGCCGGGTGCGGACGCCGGGGGACGCACCGGGGCGAGCGGCGTGACCGTGATGCGGTGCGGGCGGCCGGCCTCGATGCCGGCCTCGATCGCCGCCCCGACGTCGGAGACGTGCACGTGCACGTTCCACTCCCGCCCGCCGGGGGTGTCGACCCCGACGACGACCAGCGAGTCGCCGAGGGCGGCCAGCCGCTCCTGGAGGACGGCGACCGCGGCGTCGTCGGAGTCGGCGAGCAGGTACTGCACCTCGCTGCCGGGGCCGGCCGGGGGCTGGCCGACCAGCGGCGCGGGCCGGTGCCGGTGGGGCCGGCCGGCGAGCGGCGGGCGGACCGGCACCTCTCCGGTGACCGTGCCGACCAGTGCGTCGAGCACCAGGCACCAGCCGGCCCCGCCCGCGTCGACCACCCCGGCGTCGCGGAGCACGGCGAGCTGGCCCGGGGTGGCCTGCAGCGCGGTGAGCGCGCCGTCGGCGGCGGCCCGGACGACGTCGGGCAGCGCGTCGCGGCCGGCCTCGACCGCGGTCACGGCGGCGTCGGCGCCGGCGCGGGCCACGGTGAGGAAGGTGCCCTCCTCGGGGTCGGCCACCGCGCCGTAGGCGGTGCGCGCCGCGGCGGCCAGCGCGCCGGCGAGCACCGGGCCGTCGACCCGCTCGGCGCCGGCCAGCCCGTCGGCCAGGCCGCGCAGCAGCTGGGCGAGGATCGCGCCGGAGTTGCCCCGGGCACCGAGCACCGCGCCCCGGGCGAGGACGGCCCACGCCGACTCCCCGGCCGCCGACTGCAGCGCGGTGTGCCCGGCCTCGGCGGTGAGCAGCAGGTTGGTGCCGGTGTCGCCGTCGGGCACCGGGAAGACGTTGAGCTCGTCGAGCCGGCCGCGGGACGCAGACAGCGTGTCGACGACGGCGCGGCTCCACCGGCCGACCGCCGCGTCGTCGAGCGCCTGCAGCACGGACGGGAGGGTACCTGCGCCGACCGACGGTCCCCGTTCGCGCGCTGGGGAGCACCGATACCTCCGGCCGGTCCGACGGCCGCGGCGGGGACCGGCTACAGTGGTCTCCAGTCTGCGTGTGGGTACTCGTGTGCCCGTGTCCGAACGACCGCGCTGCAAACGACTTCAGTTGAACGACTTCTGGGAGTGATCCGCCGTGGCTGCCGTGTGCGATGTCTGTGGCAAGGGGCCCGGTTTCGGTATGTCGGTGTCGCACTCGCACCGCCGCACGCCGCGCCGTTGGAACCCGAACATCCAGTCCGTGCGGGCTGCGCTGGCCGGCGGTGGCCGCCAGCGCATGAACGTCTGCACCTCCTGCATCCGTGCGGGCAAGGTCGTCCGGGGCTAGTTCCCCCGCTGACCGCTCCCGGCTCCGGCCGGGGCACCCAGACCCCGGAGGTCCTCGTGACCTCCGGGGTCTTTCGTGTGCCCGCCCCGGACGCCCGGCACGCGGGAGCGGCCGACCGTGGGCCCGGGCACTGCACCGTCGTACCCGGCCCCCGGCCACCCTCTCCGGGAGGGTCGGGGGGGGGGGGGGGGGGGGGGGGGGGGGGGGGGGGGGGGGGGGGGGGGGGGGGGGGGGGGGGGGGGGGCGCCCCCCCCCCCCCCCGGGGCCCGCGGCGCGCCCCCCC
>NZ_JBJHAG010000041.1:0-28021 GCF_054050925.1 Modestobacter sp. SYSU DS0657
GTGCTCTGCCCACCCCGGGTGGGCAGAGCACGACCCCGCGCGGGGCATCCCTGCCACACCCACCTTCGTGGTGTGCCCACCCCCTGTGGGCAGACCACGACTTTCCACAGGTCACCTCTCGGGGTCCCCACGGGCGGTGCCGGCGACGACGCTGCCCGCGTGACCGCAGCTGCCCCATCCGCCCTGCCCGGCCTGCTGCGCCGGATCCGCCGGACCGGTGACCTCTCGCAACGCGAGCTGGCCGAGCACCTCGGGGTGTCGAAGTCCGCGATCGCAGCGGTCGAGTGCGGGGCGCGCGGCCTGGACGCCCGGGTGCTGGAGCGGGCCGCCGAGCTCGCCGGGCTGCGGCTGGCCCTCCTCGACGAGCAGGGACGGGACGCACCCGGCATGACCGACGCCGCCGTCCGGGACGGCGCGGGTCGGCTGTTCCCCGCGCACCTGGACACCCGCCACGGCGACGAGGACTGGTGGGGAGGTGAGCACCTGCCCCGGGCCACCCCGCCGCGCTACACCTTCAGCCGCGAGCGGCGGTACCGCGACGGGCGGCGCCGGCTCAGCGGGACGGCCGGGGACCACCACGTGCCGGAGCCGGGCGATTCCCTGCCCGACCGGGCGCGGGCCCGCGCCCAGGCCGCCGCCCGGCGGGCCGCCGAGGAACGGCGACGCCGGTTCCTCGCCGGCGAGCGTCCCCCGCCGTCACCCGACCCGGTCTGCACCTGCCCGCCCGGCTGCGACGTCCTGCTGGTCGCCGGGGAGCGCTGGCCGCACGTCGAGGACTGCCCGTGCCGGTGCGACCTGGGCTGACGACGGCCCGGTGACATGCCGGGCCGGGGCGTCGCTGCTACCGTGACCGACGTGCGCGGCAGCCTCCTGCTTACCCGCCGCGGCGAGGCCCTCTCCTAGGTCGGCCCCCTCGCCGCGGTGTTCGCGCGTACCCGGCGCCTGCTGACCTCCCCCCGGAGCTGTTGCGCCGTCCGCGCACGACAGCCCGCGCACGAGGAGACCTCCCATGAGCGAGTCCCACCCGCACGCCCGCAACCCCCAGCGCCCCTCCGGGATGCCGATCGGCAAGTACGCGCCGTTCACCCCGGTACCGCTGCCCGACCGCACCTGGCCGGAGACGGTCACCACCCAGGCCCCGCGCTGGTGCGCGGTCGACCTCCGCGACGGCAACCAGGCCCTGATCGACCCGATGAGCCCCGAGCGCAAGCGGCGGATGTTCGAGCTGCTGGTCCGGATGGGCTACAAGGAGATCGAGGTCGGCTTCCCGGCGGCCAGCCAGACCGACTACGACTTCATCCGCCAGCTGGTCGAGGACGACCTGATCCCCGACGACGTCACCGTGCAGGTGCTCACCCAGGCCCGCGACGAGCTGATCGAGCGCACGTTCGAGTCCCTGCGGGGCGCCAGGCAGGCGATCGTGCACCTGTACAACTCCACCTCCACGCTCCAGCGGCGGGTCGTGTTCAACTCCGACCGGGCCGGGATCACCGACATCGCCGTCCACGGCGCCCGGCTGGTGCGCAAGCTGGCCGAGCAGGCCGGTGACACCGAGATCCGGTTCGAGTACTCCCCCGAGTCCTTCACCGGCACCGAGCTGGAGTTCGCCGCCGAGGTCTGCAACGCCGTCACCGACGTGTGGGAGCCGACCGTCGACCGCCCGACCATCCTGAACCTGCCGGCGACGGTGGAGATGGCCGAGCCGACCGTCTACGCCGACCAGATCGAGTGGATGCACCGCAACCTGGCCCGCCGCGACGCGGTCGTGCTCTCCCTGCACCCGCACAACGACCGGGGCACCGCCGTGGCCGCCGCGGAGCTGGGCTACCGGGCCGGCGCCGACCGCATCGAGGGGTGCCTGTTCGGCAACGGCGAGCGCACCGGCAACGTCGACCTGGTCACCCTGGGGCTGAACCTGTTCAGCCAGGGCATCGACCCGCAGATCGACTTCTCCGACATCGACGAGATCCGGCGCACCGTCGAGTACTGCAACCAGCTGGGCGTGCACGAGCGGCACCCCTACGGCGGCGACCTGGTCTACACCGCGTTCTCCGGCTCCCACCAGGACGCCATCAACAAGGGCTTCACGGCGCTGGCCGCCGACGCCGAGGCCGCGGGGAAGACCGTGGACGAGATCCCGTGGGCGGTCCCGTACCTGCCGATCGACCCGAAGGACGTCGGCCGCAGCTACGAAGCGGTGATCCGGGTGAACAGCCAGTCCGGCAAGGGCGGCGTCGCCTACATCATGAAGACCGAGAACCAGCTGGACCTGCCGCGGCGGCTCCAGATCGAGTTCAGTGCGGTCGTCCAGCGGCACACCGACGACGAGGGCGGCGAGGTCACCGCCCAGCAGATGTGGGCGGCGTTCAAGAACGAGTACCTGCCCGACACCGACGCCCCCTGGGGCCGGTTCTCCCTCGCCGGTCACGAGCACACCGCCTCGGGCACCGGTCCGGACGAGATCCGGGTCGACCTCGTCGACGGTGGCGTGCCGGTCACCCTGGAAGGCCGGGGCAACGGACCGATCGCGGCGTTCGTGGACGCGCTGCGCAGCGTCGACGTCGACGTCCGCGTGCTCGACTACGCCGAGCACGCGCTGTCGGCCGGAGGCGACGCCCGCGCCGCCTCCTACGTCGAGTGCGCCGTGGGCGAGCGGGTGCTGTGGGGCGTCGGGATCGACGCCAACATCGTCACCGCATCGCTGCGGGCGATCGTCTCCGCCGTCAACCGCGCCCAGCGCTGAGCATTCGGTGGAGGGCGCCGGGCGGATCAGCCGGTGCCCTCCACCAGCACGGCCGCGGCGTCGTCGAGGGCGGTCCTCAGTTGCCCGTAGCCCGAGCTGCGCGGCGCCTCGGACAGCAGGACCACCACCCGGCCGTTCGGCAGGACACCCGACGAGTGCAGCTGCCGGCGGCCCGCCGGGCAGCAGGCCCACGCCTGCTTGACCGCGACCTCCCCTCCGCCGACCGGCAGCCCGTCGGCCAGCAGCCCGAAGGCCTGGTCGAAGCCGTCGGCCGCGGTGTCGGCGGCCGCCCGCATCCAGTCCAGCAGGGTGGCCGCCGCCCGCTCCTCGGGACGGTCGGCGACCGCGCGGAGGAACCGGGCGAGGTCCACCGCACTCGTGGTCGTGGCTCCCCACTGGGTCGGGTCCGCCGGTGGCGCGGTGTCCGCGAGGTCGAAGGCGGCCGCAGCGTCCCGGACGAGGGCCGTGCCGTCCTGCTCCACCCACAGCAGGTTCATCGCCTCGTCGTCCGACAGGGTGATGGCCCGCTCCAGCAGCCCGGCGGTCCGCTCGTCGGGCCCCTCGGGCCCGGCCTGGTCGAGGACCTGGTGCACCACCAGCAGCTTCACCAGCGAGGCGGCGTCCTGCGGGTCGGCCGCGGTCGGGCCCTCGACCAGCGTCGATCCCTGCGCGTCCAGCACGACCACCGAGATCGTCGCCCGGGCGCCGGACGCGGCGTCCTCGACCTCGCGGAGGACACCGTCCTGATCGACGTCCCGCTCCCCCCGGTTCTCCCGGTGGGTGTCCGGCGTCCCCCGGTCGGTGACGGGCGCCGACGTCGCTCCGCCGGAGGAGCCGGTGGCTGCGCCGTTCCTCCCCGTCCCGGCCGTGCAGCCGACGGCGAGGAGCAGCAGGACGACCAGCAGGCCGGCCACCGCGACGCCCAGCGGCCGGTTCCGGGCGCCGGTCACGCGTCGATGGTCGGGCATCTGGTTGTCCCGCGCAGGTCGATCACGCCACCGCCGGCGGCGGGCAGCCCGGCCGACGACGCGGCGTGTCATCCGGTGCCGGTCGTACGAGCCTCGTCGGGCTGGGCGGCGTCGGCCTGGGCAGCGTCGGTCGGGTGCGTCCCGGACGGGGGGTCGGTCGGGGCGTCGGCGGGCTGGTCGCCGCTCATCCCCGCCTCACCGGCACGCAGTTCGGCTCCGCGCTCCGCACCGCCCAGCTCGTCGACCAGCAGCAGGCCGCGGTCAGCGTGCCGGCGCCGGTAGGCGATCCGGCTGACCATGTGCGCGTTGACCGGGGCGGTGATCAGCTGGAACGCCGCGACCAGCAGCAGCATCCAGGTCGCCGACCAGCCGGAGAGCCGGATGGCCCCTCCGATCATGATGAGCAGCACGCCCATGACCTGCGGTTTCGTGCCCGCGTGCATCCGGGACAGGACGTCGGGGAAGCGCAGCAGCCCGACCCCCGCGGTGAGGCAGAGAAACGCACCCGCCAGCAGGCACGCTGCGGCGATCCAGTCGGCCACCGAGTCGAAGTCGTTCACCGTCGTCCCCCGTCCTCGGGCGTCTCCAGCTGCGCGGCGGCCGGCGAGATCCCGAGGTCCTCGTCGTCCGCTCCCGTGCGCAGCAGCATGCCGCCGATGTAGCGCGCGACCGAGACGGCCCCCACGAAGACGAGCATGGCGACGACCACGAGCACCGGAACGACCGTCGGGTCCCGGTCCAGGGCCGCGTGCACCGCGAGGCCGGCCGCGACGATCACCAGGATGGTGTCCGTGGCCACCACCCGGTCGAGCAGGGAGGGGCCCAGCGCCAGTCGCACCATCGCCAGCACCGCGCCCAGAGCCAGCATCCCGTAGATCAGGACCACGATGACGCTCATCGGCTCGACTCCGCGCCGGCGGGGGCCTGCGTGCCGTGCTCGGCCGGCTCCCGGTCGAGCCGAGCGATGTCCTCCGCCGAGCCGAACGCACGCACCACCCGCCGCTCCGTCGCCAGCACCTCCGCGCGCTGCCGTTCGACGTCGGCCTCGCTGCCGACGTCCAGCACGTGGACGCCCAGAGCCATCCGCCGTCGGTCCAGGTCCAGCACCATCGACCCGGGCACCAGCGTGAGGACCTGCGAGATGACGCTCAGCAGCAGGTCCGAGTCGGTGCGCAGCTGCACCAGGATGACCGCGCTCCGCCGGACGCCGCTGGGCCGCAGCGTCTGCCAGGCGACCTGGGCGCTGGAGACCGTGAGGTTGACCAGGAAGTGACCCACGAAGTACAGCGCCGCCACCGGGTGCAGCCGCGCTCCACCAACGACGGCGGGCAGCGGGAGCAGGAGGGTGACCGCCAGGGCCACCAGCAGACCGGAGATGAGGTTCGCCCAGGTCCAGGTGCCCCACAGCAGGATCCAGATGAGCACCAGCCAGACGAGCAGGGGCGCCCGGTGCCGCAGCCAGCGGCCGGGAGCGTCGACGGTCACCGGTCCACCCCCTCGCCGTAGACGGCCTCGATGTAGGGCGTGCGGTCACGGAGGTCGGCCGCGGAGCGGGTGGTCATCCCGTACAGCGGTCCGGCGACCACGGTGAGACCCACGGTGAGCACCACCATCGCCGCGGTGGCCGCCATCATCACCGCCGGGAGCGGCCGCACCGCCGCCCGGGACTCCCCCGCACCGCCGCTCGGCTGCCCGTCGCCCCCGGCAGGCCCCGCCGTCGCCACGGCGACGTGCCGCTGCCAGGCGCCGCGACGGCCCGTCCGGCGGACGACCGTGGTGGAGGTCGCCCCGCCGGTCAGCCCCTCGGGCAGGTTGTCGGCCGGCTCGTCGCCGCCCGAGGCGGGGTCCTGCGGACCGTCGTCCGGGCCGTTGTCGGGCCCGGCGTCACGGGCCGCGGCCGCGGCGGTGTCGGCCGAGGCCGACTGCGCCGACGGCCGCCAGAAGGCCCGCGTCCACACCCGGGACATGGCCACCAGCGTGAGGAGGCTGGTCACGACCGCACCGCCCACCAGCACGTACGCCTGCCAGCCGCCGACGGAGACGCCGGCACCGAGCAGGCCGACCTTGCCGATGAAGCCGGAGAACGGGGGGATGCCGGCCAGGTTCATCGCCGGCACGAAGAAGAGCACCGCGAGCACGGGGGATGCGGTGGCGAGCCCGCCGAGGCGGGCGCTGCTCGTCGTACCGCCCCGCCGCTCGATCAGCCCGGCGACCAGGAACAGGGTCGTCTGGATGGCGATGTGGTGGACCACGTAGAAGATCGCGCCGGCCAGCCCGGCCGTGGTCGCGAGCGCGATGCCGAAGACCATGTACCCGATGTGGCTGACCAGCGTGAACGACAGGATGCGCCGGATGTCGGTCTGCGCCACCGCGCCGAGGATGCCGACCACCATGGTGGCCAGGGCGGCCCACATGAGCACGTCGTCGAGCGCACCGCCGGGGAACAGCAGCGTCTGGGTGCGGATGATCGCGTAGACGCCGACCTTGGTGAGCAGGCCGGCGAACACGGCGGTGACCGGGGCCGGCGCGGTCGGGTAGCTGTCGGGCAGCCAGGCCGACAGCGGGAAGACCGCCGCCTTGATGCTGAAGGCGATCAGCAGCAGGGCCTGCAGCATCAGCTGGGTGCCGTCGGGCAGGTCACCGAGCCGGCCGGCCAGCTGCGCCAGGTTCACCGTGCCGGTCGCGGCGTAGACGAGCGCGATCGAGGCGAGGAAGAGGAGCGAGCTGAGCAGGCTGACCACCACGTAGGTGATGCCCGCGCGGATCCGCGGGGCCGAGCCGCCCAGGGTGAGCAGCACGTAGCTGGAGGTCAGCAGCACCTCGAAGCCCACGTAGAGGTTGAACAGGTCACCGGCGAGGAACGCGTAGCTCACGCCGGCGATGAGGACCAGGAACGTCGGGTGGAAGATCGACAGAGGGGTCTCCTCGTCGCCGTCGGCCGTGCCCTGGCCGACGGCGAACACGAGCACCCCCAGCCCCACCGTGCTGGCCACCACGAGCATCAGCGCGGAGAGCCGGTCGACCACGAGCATGATCGCGACCGGGACCGGCCAGTCCCCGACGGCGACCGCGGCCGCGCCCTGGGCGTCGGCGATGAGCAGCAGGGCGACCGAGACCCCCACCACCGTGGCCAGGACCACGATGCTCACCGTGCGCTGCACCCGCGGGTGCCGGCCCACCAGCAGCGCGGCCGCCGCCCCGAGCAGCGGCAGCAGCACCGGCAGGGGTGCGAGGGTGCCGATCACCGGTCGCTCCGCCGGGTCGGCGGGAGTCCGATGTCGTCGGAGGCGAACTCGCCGTACCGGTGCGCCAACTGCTCCTCCACGTCGACGTCGGAGGGCATGGTGTTCCCCTTGCCCGCGGGCCGGTCCTCGGTCGGCAGGTCGTCGGGGTCGATGTCGTCGGCGTCCATGCCCTGCCGGGCCGCGACCCGCCGGTCCTCCTCGTCGATCTCGATGACCTCCTGCCGGACCAGCCGCCAGGACCGGTGCACCATCGCCAGCAGGAAGGCGGTCACCCCGAAGGTGATCACGATCGCGGTCAGCACCAGGGCCTGCGGCAGCGGGTCGCTCATCTCCTCCGCCTCGGCGTAGCCGAACACCGGCGACAGCCCGGTCGGGCCGCTGGCGGACAGCAGCAGCAGGTTCGTCGCGTTCCCCAGCAGGATGAAGCCGAGGATCACCCGGGTCAGGCTGCGGTCCAGCAGCAGGTAGACCCCTGCCGCGTAGAGGCCACCAATCACGACCGGGAGCACGATGGTGGGGGTCATCGGGCGATCACCTCCTCGGGAGCGGTGTCCGCCGGCTCCTGCTCGTCCTCCTGGCGGTCCGTCTCGGCACCCAGGCTGCGGAGCACGTCCAGGACCAGCCCCACGACGATGAGGTAGACGCCGATGTCGAAGAACAGCGCGGTGGGCAGGCTCACGTGGCCGAGCACCGCCACGTCGGTCTCCAGGTAGGCGGACTCGAGCACCGACCCGCCCAGCAGCAGGCCGGCCACCCCGGAGCCACCGGCCAGCAGCAGCCCGCCCCCGAGCAGCAGGCCCGGGGGCACCGGGGCGGCCGCGCCGAGTTCGTACCTCCCGCCGGCCAGGTAGCGGAGCACGAGCGCCAGCCCGGCCACCAGCCCACCGGCGAACCCACCGCCGGGCTGGTTGTGCCCGGAGAACAGCAGGAACAGCGAGAAGACGACGACCGGGTGGAACAGGAAGCGCGTGGCCACCTCCAGGACCACGGACCGCCGCTGGGGCGCGAGGGTCGAGCTCGCCGAGAGCCACCGGCTCTTCGGCGCGCGCCGGGCCTGGCTCGGGTCGTCCTCGGACGCCTGCCCCTCCTCTGCCCGGTCGACCGCGCCGGTGCGGCTGCGGAGGAAGACCAGGCTGGCCACGCCCGTGGCCGCGACGACGAGCACCGACAGCTCGCCCAGGGTGTCCCAGGCGCGGATGTCGACGAGGATCACGTTGACCACGTTCTCCCCGTGCCCCTCCTCCAGCGCGAGCTCGGGCATGTCGGTGGAGACCGGCGTGGCCGTGCGGGCGGCCAACGCGGCTGCGCCGACCCCGGCCATGAGCAGGCCCACGCTGCCCGCCAGCACCGCCCGGACGGTCCGCTCGGCGGGGCGGTGGCGTTCGCTGATGTCCTTGGGCAGCCGGCGCAGCACCAGCACGAAGACCACGAGGCTCAGCGTCTCGACCAGGAACTGGGTCAGCGCAAGGTCGGGAGCGCCGTGCAGCACGAACAGCAGCGCCAGCCCGTAGCCGGTCACGCCGACGACGAGCACCGCGGACAGGCGCTGCCGGAGCGGCACGGCCACGAACGCGGCGGTCACGACCACCGCGCCGACCAGCGCCTGCAGGGGGCTGTCCCACGCCCGCCACTCGTCCGGCCACGGCGCCTGGAACAACAGCACCGACCCGGGCAGCGCCAGGACGACGACGAGGATGGTGCCGAGGTAGGCGGGCAGCGACCCGCGCTGCGTCGTACCCGTGACCAGGACGGCGAGCCGGTCGAGGGCCTGCAGGGTGTTCCAGTAGCCCTCGTCGGCGGAGGCGCCGACGGCCAGCCGCTGCTGCAGCCGGTGGAACGGCGCGCGCAGCGCGAAGATCGCAGCACCTCCGAGCAGGGTGACCACGGAGAGCGCGAGCGCGGGCTGCAGGCCGTGCCACAGCGCCAGGTGCTCCGCCTCCGGGGCGATCAGGGGCAGGGTCTCGGAGTAGCGGACCACCAGGTGGTCCAGCAGCGGGCTGGCCGGGCCGGCGGCGAGCCCGGCGAGCGCGAGCACGGCCGGCGCGGCGAGGAACAGCGGCCCGGGGTGGTGCTCCAGCTCCGCCGGCGCCGTGTCCGGCAGCTCCGGCTTGCGGGCGAACGCGCCCCACAGGAAGCGGGCGCAGTACGCAGCGGTGAAGACCGAGCCGAGCACCAGCCCGACCAGGACGACGACGGCGGCCACCCGGTCGGGGACCCCGCCATCCCACAGCGCGGTGAACGCCGCCTCCTTCCCGACGAAGCCCAGGAACGGCGGCAACCCGACCAGGCTGGCCGCGGCCAGCGTGGCGATCACGGCGAGGGCGGGCATGCGCCGCCCCAGCCCGGACAGCAGCCGCAGGTCGCGGACCCCGGTCGCGTGGTCGACCACCCCGACGGAGAGGAACAGCGTCGACTTGCTCAGCGCGTGCGCGACGGTCATCGCCAGCCCCGCCGCGGCCAGCTCCTCGCTGCCGGCCCCGACCATGGTGATCAGGAAGCCCAGCTGGCTGACCGTGCTGAAGGCCAGCAGCAGCTTCAGGTCGTTCTGCCGCAGCGAGCGCCAGCCGCCGATCAGCATGGTCGCCACGCCGAGCCCCAGCACGACCGGCCGCCAGCCGGGGACGTCGGCGAAGCCGGGGGCCAGCCGGGCCACCAGGTAGATGCCGGCCTTCACCATCGCGGCGGCGTGCAGGTAGGCGCTGACCGGGGTCGGCGCCTCCATCGCGGCCGGCAGCCAGAAGTGGAAGGGCACCATCGCCGACTTGGTGACCGCACCGGCCAGGACGAGCATCGTGCCGGCCACCAGCACCGGGCCGCTGCCCGGGTCGGCCACGATCACCGACAGCAGCCTGCTGCCGCTGGCCGAGGAGATCATCAGCAGCCCGACCAGCATGGCCAGGCCGCCGGCCGTGGTGAGCAGCAGCGCCTGGCTCGCCGCCCGCCGTCCGGCCAGCTTGCCGCCCGACCCGCCGATCAGCAGGAACGAGAAGACGGTGGTGAGCTCCCAGAAGACGTAGAGCACCAGCACGTCGTCGGCGAGCACCAGGCCGAGCATCGAACCGGCGAAGGCGGTCATCACCGCGGCGAACCGGCCCACGCCCTCCTCGTCGGGCTCGAAGTAGCGCGCGCAGTAGACCAGCACCAGCGCGCCGACCCCGGTGACCAGGCCAGCGAAGGTGAGCGACAGGGCGTCCAGCCGCAGCGCGATGTCCAGGTCCAGCGCCGGGATCCAGGACACGGTCTCGCGGACCTCGCCCCCGCCGACCACCGTGCCCAGGCGGGTCAGCACCCAGCCGAAGGACACGCCCGGGACCAGCGCGAGGGCCAGGAACGCCTGGCGCCCCCACCACCGCACCAGCAGCGGGGCGACCACCGCGGCAGCGAGGTGCAGGATCAGCAGCAGGCCCAACGGGTCCCTTCCGGTCGTCGTCGGCCGGGCGTGCGGGTGCACGCACCGCAGTTCGGCGCGATCGAATCGTTGCGCCCCATCTTCCCGGCGTCCGTGGTTCCCGGCGACTCGAGGCGATCTTCGCGCCGCCGGCGCCGGCGACGATCACCGTCCGGGGGTGACCAGCCCGCTCTCGTAGGCGAACGCGACGGCCTGCACCCGGTCGCGCAGGCCCAGCTTGAGCAGCACCCGGCTGACGTGCGTCTTCACCGTCGCCTCCCCCAGGTACAGGCGGCCGGCGATCTCGGCGTTGGACAGCCCGGCGGCCACCAGGGCGAGCACGTCCGTCTCCCGCTCGGTGAGCTGCGCGAGCGCCGCGGCGCGCACCGGGTCGGGCGCCGGTGCGGTCGCGAAGGACTCGATGACCCGCAAGGTCACCGCGGGGTCGAGCAGGCCACCGCCGTCGGCGACGGTGCGCACGGCCGCCACCAGGTCCTCCGGCGGGGCCACCTTGAGCAGGAAGCCGCTCACCCCCGCGCGCAGGGCTGCGGTCACGTACTCGTCCTCGTCGAACGTCGTCAGCACCACCACGCGGGTGGGCAGGCCCGCGGCGATGATCCGGCGGGCCGCTTCCAGCCCGTCGACGCCGGGCATGCGGACGTCGAGCAGGACGACGTCGGGGCGGAGCGCGGTCACCACCCGCACGCCCTCCGCGCCGTCGGCGGCCTCCCCCACCACCTCCACGTCCGGCTCGGCGGCCAGCACCATGCGGAGCCCCGTGCGCACCATCGCCTGGTCGTCGACCAGCACCACCCGGATCGTCACCCGGCCACCGCCGGGCTGCGCACGGCGCTCACCGGGAAGCTGGCCCGCACCCGGTAGCCGCCCCCGCGCACCGGCCCGACCTCGAGGCTGCCGCCGGCGACCGCGACCCGCTCCCGCATGTGCAGCTGACCGAACCCGCCCGGGGCGGCGTCCTCGACGGCGCCGGTCACCCGGGGCCGGCCGTCGTCGGTGACCGTCACGGTCACCCGGTCCGGCCGCCAGGTGACCTCCACCCGGGTCGCGGCCGCCCCGGCGTGCCGGACGACGTTGGACAGCGCCTCCTGCACCACCCGGACGGCGGAGACGTCGACCAGCTGCGGGAGCGGCACCGGGTCGCCGGTGACCTGCAGCTCGACGGGCACCCCGCCGGCCCGCAGCTCGTCCACCACCGCCTCCAGGCGGGTCAGCGACGGCTGCGGCGCCGGGTCGCCGGTGGCCGGTTCGCGGAGCACGCCGACCACCCGGCGCATCTCCTCGACCGCCTCCCGGCCCAGCCGCTCCAGGCCGAGCAGCACCTGCTGGGCCTCGGGCTCATCGGGCAGCAGGCGGCGCAGCCCGCCCATCTGCAGCACCATCACGCTCACCGAGTGGGCGACCGAGTCGTGCACCTCGCGGGCGATCCTGGCCCGCTCGGCCACCGCCGCCGCCGTCGCCACCGTCTCCTGCTGGGCGGCCAGCCGCGCCGCCAGCACCTCCAGCTCGCGGGAGCGCTGCCGGGACTGCCGCACCAGCGCGCCCACGCCCCACGCCACGCCGGTGACCAGCAGGTAGAAGAAGCCCTCCCACGGCGACGGGGAGAGCAGCAACCCGGCCACGAGGACCAGCAGCGTGGCCGCGACGGCGACCAGCGCCCCGCGCCGCACCGCCAGCACCGCAGCGGCGTGACCGACCAGGACCGCCATGCCGATCAGCTGCGCGCCGCCCGGCCCGGGGGCGCCCAGCGCGAAGTTGCCGATCACGCTGGCCGACCCCAGCAGCGCCGCCGCCGCGGGCCAGCGCGGGCAGCAGGCCAGCAGCAGCCCCACCGCCAGACCCGGCAGCACCAGCGCCGCGCTCTGCCGGGAGAAGGTGTCGATCGCCGACTCCAGCACCGCCATGCCGCCGATCAGCAGGCCCACCGCGGGCCACGCCCAGCGGCCGGCGGAGCGGGCGTCCCAGCGCGGCATGCGAGCACGGTAGGGGTCCGGGAGCGGGCCGGACATCCCCCACGCGACGGACCCGGGGGCGGCCTCCGTCCGCCGTCCGGCGGACCCCGGTCGGTGCGTGCGGACGGACGCGGGGGGACCCCGGTCGTCCCTAGCTTCCTCGTCGACACCGCGACGAGACGGTGCCCTCCCGACCCGAGGACGGACGATGACGACCCAGCTCCCCACGCCCACCGGCCGGCCCGCTCCCGCGGCCGACCGGCCCGCCCGCAGCGCCGCCGCCCGGCTGCTGCCGATCGCCGGCAGCGCGCTGATCGCCGGCCCACTGCTCTACGTCGCGGGCATGGCGACCTCCCCGCCGGCCGACTCGATGGCCCCGGCCGACTACATCGAGTCCCTGGCCCGCGACGAGGGGCTGACCGCGCTGTCGGCCCTGCTGCTGCACTACGGCAACCTGCTGCTGGCGCTGGCCTGGCTGGCGGCGCCGGCTCTGGTCCGCGGCCGCCGGGGCGGCACGCTCACCCTCGTCGGCTCCCTGCTGTCGTCCCTCGGGCTGGTGAGCGTGACCGGCCTGGTGCTGTCGGACTTCTGGACCGGGGCCATCGGCCGCGAGCTCGACCCGGCGACGGCGGAGTCGCTGTTCACCACGGTCGAGGGCTCGGCCGGGATGGGGATCGTCGGTGCGCTCACCCTGTTCGGGCTGATCGGCCCGGTCGTGGTGCTGGCCGGGCTGGCGCGGGCCGGGGTGATCGGCTGGTGGCTGCTCGCCCCGGCGATCGCCTCCCTGGGGCTGTCGATGGCGTTCCCGTTCCAGCCGATGCTCTTCGCGGCGTTCGCCCTGGTGGGTGCGGTGCCCACCGTCGTCGTCGGGCTCCGGCTGCTGCAGCGCTCGCGGGCCGAGCGATCCGCCTGAAGCCGCCGTCCTGGCTCACCCCGCGTGCTCCTGGCTCACCTCCTGCGGTGAGCCAGGAGCACGCATGATCAGGTCACCTGATCCCGGGGGTGGTCAGCCCTCGGCGATCTCGGCCGCGGCCAGCCAGTCGGTCTCGACCTGTTCCTTCTCCGCCTGCACCGCCCGCAGCTGCGCGTCCAGCTCGGCGGCCTTCGCGTAGTCGGTGGCGGCCGCGGCCAGCTGCTCGTGCAGCTTCTTCTCGTCGGCGTCGAGCTTGAGCATCCGGCGTTCCAGGCGGGACGCCTCCTTGCGGGCGGCCCGCGCGTCGGCGGCGCTGTGGCTCGGACCGGAGGACGCGGAGCTGCTGCCGACCGGCGCGGCCGCCCCCGAGCCCGGCAGCGCGGCCTCCCCGGCGGCCCGCCGCCGCAGGTACTCCTCCACCCCGCCGGGCAGCGCGGCCAGCGACCCGTCGCCCATCAGCGCGACCACCGAGTCGCAGACCCGGTCGACGAAGTACCGGTCGTGGCTGACCACCAGCACCGTGCCCGGGAAGTTGTCGAGCAGGTCCTCCAGCGCGGTGAGCGTGTCGATGTCCAGGTCGTTGGTCGGCTCGTCGAGGAGCAGCACGTTCGGCTCGGCCATCAGCAGCCGGAGCAGCTGCAGCCGCCGCCGCTCACCACCGGAGAGGTCGCCCACCGGCGTCCACTGCCGGTTCGCCGCGAAGCCGAAGCGCTCGGCCAGCGTCGAGGCGGAGATCTCCTGGTTGCCGATCCTGGCGATCCGGGCGACGTCCTGCACCGCCTCGAGCACGCGCTGCCGCGGGTCGAGCTCGGTGACGTGCTGGGACAGGTACGCCGGGGCCACCGTCTGGCCGACGACGACCCGGCCGGCGTCCGGCTGCACCTCGCCGACCAGCAGCTTGAGCAGGGAGGTCTTCCCCGCGCCGTTGACCCCGACGACGCCGATCCGGTCGCCCGGGCCGACGTGCCAGGTCAGGTCGCGGAACAGCGTGCGCTCGCCGGGAGCCGCCGGGTCCGCGGGACCGGCCGGGTCGGCGTCGTCGTCCACCGGGCCACGGCCGCGGACGGTGTAGGTGACGTCCTCGACGTCGTAGACGGTCTTGCCCAGCCGCCGGGCGGCGAAGCTGGCCAGCGCCATGGTGTCTCGGGCGGGCGGCTCGTCGGCGATCAGCGCCTGGGCCGCCTCGATCCGGAACTTCGGCTTGCTGGTGCGGGCCGGCGGGCCACGGCGCAGCCAGGCGAGCTCCTTGCGCACCAGGTTGAGCCGGCGTTCCTCGGTCACGTTGGCGATCCGGGCCCGCTCGGCCCGGGCCAGCGTGTACGCCGAGTAGCCGCCCTCGTAGGCGTGCACGGCCCCGTCGGCGACCTCCCACGTGGTGGTGGAGACCTCGTCGAGGAACCAGCGGTCGTGGGTGACGACGATCAGGCCGCCGGTGCGCGCCTTCACGTACTCGGCCAGCCAGGCGACCCCCTCGACGTCGAGGTGGTTGGTCGGCTCGTCGAGCACCAGCAGGTCCAGCGGGCGGATCAGCTGGGCGGCCAGCGCGACCCGGCGCCGCTCGCCACCGGACATCGGCGCGACCGGGGAGTCCAGCCCGATCCGGTCCAGCTCCAGCCCGGTGAGCACCGAGCGGACGGCGGGGTCACCGGCCCACTCGTGCTCGGCGGCGAACCGGGAGGCGGGCAGCACCACGTCGCGCACCGTCGTCCCCGGCGGCAGGGTGCCGGTCTGGTCGAGCACGCCCATCGCCAGGTCGCCGCGTCGGGTGACCCGGCCGGAGTCGGGCTCCTGGGTGCCGGTGAGGACGCCGAGCAGGGTGGACTTGCCGCCCCCGTTGCGGCCGACGACGCCGATGCGTTCGCCGGCGGCGACGCCGAGGGAGACGTCGTCGAGGATCACCGTCGTGCCGTGGGCCTTCGACACCCGTTCCAGGTTGACCAGGTTCAGGGGTGCGCTCATCACCGCCCAGCATCCCAGGTGGGTGACGTGCTGGACGGTCAGGCCCCGTCCAGAGGCTCGTCCCGAGCTCGCGAGGGAGGATGAGGACGGGGTCCTCCTTCAGGCGAGCCGGGTGACCTCGACGGTGACGGTGTGCCCCTCGCTGGCCGGGCCGGAGAAGATGCCCTTCAGCGGCGGCACGTCGGCGTAGTCGCGCCCCCGGCCGAGGGTGACGTGCCGCGGCCCGATCTCGACGGAGTTGGTCGGGTCGTAGCCGGACCACCCGCCGTCCCACCACTCGACCCAGGCGTGGCTCTCGCCGGTGACCGCCTCACCGATGCCGGCGTCCCGCGTCGGGTGCAGGTACCCGGAGACGTAGCGGGCCGGCAGCCCCAGCGCCCGCAACAGGCCGACCGACACGTGCGAGATGTCCTGGCAGACGCCCAAGCCGCGCGTCCACGCCTGCATCGCGTTGGTCTTCACGCTGGTCGCCCCGGACAGGTAGTCGATGTGCTCGCGGACGAACCGGCAGACCACGTGCCCGGCCTCCCGCGGTCCGGCGTCACCGACGGCGGCGCGCACCGCGCGGACCACCGGGGGGTCCATCGCGGTCAGCGTCGTCGGCCGGAGCAGCTCGCCGAACCGGTCGAGCACGTCCGGGCTCGCCAGCTCCGCCCAGCCGACCGGGTCGGGCAGGTGCGGCTCCGGCCCGGCCTCGACCACCGACGTCGCGGTGACCACCAGCTCGGTGTGCGGGCCGTGCAGGTCGAAGGCGGTGACGGTCGAGCCCCAGTAGTCGCGGTAGGCGAGCACCGTGGCCGCCGGCTCGATCTCCACCCGTGCGCGCAGCGTCGCCTGCCGGGTGCTGTTCTCCGGTGTCATCCGCGCCTCGTTGTACGACGAGCGGACCGGGCCGCCGTAGCGGAAGGCGCTGCGGTGCACGATCTGCAGGCGCCACCGGTCGGCGCCGACCCGGGCCGGCACGGCCTGCATCTGGAACTGGGCGTGTCCGTGCGTCACGGGGTCAGACCGCCCCTTCCGGCACCCACACCTGCGGGGCCTGCTCGGTGAAGAACCGGGTGGTGACGGCCTCGCTGGCGGTGGAGCTCATGCGCTGCAGCTCGTCGAGGCGGGCCGGCAGGGTCGCCAGGATCTCGTCGGTCTGCATGAACTCCAGCATCGTCCGCGCCCGGCCCACGATCCGGTGCGCCTCGCCGGCGACGCCGATCCGGTGGCCCTCCCGCACGTTGGCCCGCTCCAGCTCGGCCAGGCACCCCTCGGCCTGCTCGAGCGCGGCGAACACCGAGCGGGGGAACAACCGGTCCAGCAGCAGGAACTCCGCGGCCCGGCTGGAGTTCACCGCGCCGCGGTAGGTGCGCAGGTAGGGCTCGTAGGCGCCGGTGGAGCGCAGCACGAGGGTCCAGGACGGCGCCGAGTCGCCGGCCAGCACGCGGGTGGAGAGCATCCGGGCGGTCATGTCGACCCGCTCCAGCGACCGGCCGAGGATCAGGAACAGCCAGCTCTCGTCGCGGCTCATCGTGGCGTCGGCCAGCCCGAACACCATGGCCGAGCGCTCGCGGACGAACCGGAACAGCGAGTGCGGCCCGTAGCGGCGGGCCATGGTGCGCTGCTGGGGCAGCGCGTTGTGGGTGACGTTGAGCGACTCCCAGATCTCCGCCGACAGCACCTCGCGGGCGCCGCGGGCGTTCTCCCGGGCAGCCGACAGCGCTCCGACGATCGAGCTGGGGCTGGCCCGGTCGAAGGCGAGGGTGGCCAGCACCCGCTCGGTGTCGGCCTCGGACTCCGCACACGGCGCGCCCATCAGCGCGAGCAGGTTCGCGCAGGCCCGGCGCTCGTCGATCCACGGGTCCTCGACCAGCCGCTGGGTGTGCACGTCGAGGATGCGCGCGGTGTCGTCGGCGCGCTCCACGTACCGGCCGATCCAGAACAGCGACTCCGCGATCCGGCTCAGCACGGCGCGCTCCCCCGGGCAGAGATGGCCATCTCTGCCCCTTGCTGCTGCTGCTGGGACTGGGCCAGGGCGTTGTCGTTGCGCGGGCCGGGGTCCTGCGCGGGTGGGTCGGCCGGCAGGTCGGCGGGGGTGAACTCGACCCGGGTGACGTCGTGCCCGGGCACCGGCTCGGCGGCGCGCCGGGGCGGGGTGATCACCCAGGTGTCCTTGGAACCGCCGCCCTGGCTCGAGTTGACCACGAGCTCGCCCTCCGGCAGCGCCACCCGGGTCAGCCCGCCGGGCAGCACCCAGACGTCGGAGCCGTCGTTGACCGCGAAGGGCCGCAGGTCGACGTGGCGCGGGGCGATCCGGCCGTTGATCAGGGTGGGCGAGGTCGACAGCCCGATCGGCTTCTGCGCGATCCAGTCCCGCGGCGCGGCGCGGACCTTCGTGGCCAGCTCGGTCAGGGTCCGCTCGTCGGCCCGGGGCCCGATGACGATGCCCTTGCCGCCGGACCCGTCGACCGGCTTGAGCACCAGCTGATCGAGGTTGGCCAGCACCCACTCGACGACGTCGGGCTCGTCGAGCCGGTGCGTCTCGGCGTTGGCCAGCACCGGCTCCTCGGCCAGGTAGTACCGGATCAGGTCGGGCACCCAGGTGTAGAGCAGCTTGTCGTCGGCGACGCCGTTGCCCACCGCGTTGGCGATGGTGACCCGCCCGGCCCGGGCGGCGTTGAGCACCCCGGCGCACCCGATCACCGAGTCCGACCGGAAGTGCACCGGGTCGAGGAACTCGTCGTCGATCCTGCGGTAGATGACGTCGACGCGCTGCTGCCCGTCCGTCGTCCGCATGCTCACCTGGCCGCCGGAGCAGACCAGGTCGCGACCCTCGACCAGCTCCACGCCCATCTGGCGGGCGAGCAGGGCGTGCTCGAAGTAGGCGGAGTTGTAGACCCCGGGGGTGAGCAGCACGACCGTCGGGTCGGCGACCGACGGCGGGGCGGCGGCCTTCAGCGCGGCCAGCAGCCGGCCGGGGTAGTCCGAGACCGGCAGGATCCGGTGGTCGGCGAACAGCTCGGGCAGCACCTGGCTCATCGCCGCCCGGTTGGTGATCACGTAGCTGACCCCCGACGGGGACCGGAGGTTGTCCTCCAGCACCCGGAAGTCGCCCGCCTCGTCGCGCACCAGGTCGATGCCGCTGACGTGCACCCGGACGCCGTTGGGCGGCACCAGCCCGTGCGCGGCGCGGTGGAAGTGGGCGCTGGTGGTGACGACGCTGCGCGGCACGACGCCGTCGGCGAAGACCTGGCCGGCGCCGTAGACGTCGGCCAGGAACGCCTCGAGCGCGTGCACCCGCTGGGCCACCCCGCGCTCGATGAGCGACCACTCACCCGCACCGATCACCCGAGGCACGATGTCCAGCGGGAACGGCTGCTCCTCCCCGGCGTGCGCGAAGGTCACCCCGGCGTCGCGGTAGGTCTGGGAGAGGACGTCGGCCCGCGCGGCGAGCTCCTCGCCGGACATCGGCTGCAGCGAGGTGAACAGCCCGGCGTACGGCGGCCGGGGTTGGGACGGCGCCGCGAACATCTCGTCCCACTGCTGCCCGAGGGGGTAGCCGTCGAAGAGGTCCGCCATGCGACGAACCTAGACACGACGTGTGTCCCGCGCGTTTCGGACGACCTCGGGTCGACCTGCGCGAGCTTGCGCTCCGCTCACCCCGGGTGAGCAGAGCACGAGCTCCGCCGGATGCACCCCTGCCCGGCGGCCGGTGACCGGAGCGGCCCCTCCCAGAGACCCAGCCTGACCCGCGGAGCGCGCGGAGGAAGGAGGCCCTGCTTCAGGCGGATGCCCGGCGGACCAGCTGGGTCGGCAGGACCCGGGACTCCACCGGTTCGCCCCCGCCGTCGATCTGGCGCAGCAGCAGCTCGGTGAGCAGCGGGGTCATGTCGCCCAGCGGCTGGGCGACCGTGGTCAGCGGCGGATCGCAGGTCGCGGCGACCGCGGCGTCGTCGAAGCCGACGACGGCGACGTCGTCGGGCACCCGGCGGCCCGCCGCGCGCAGGACCCGCAGCGCGCCGACGGCCATCGGGTCGGAGGCGACGAAGACCGCGTCGAGGTCGGGTGCGTCCTCGAGCAGCTCGGCCATCGCCCGGGCGCCCCCGCCCTCGGTGAAGTCGCCCTCCGCCACCAGCCGGGGCGCGGCCTCCACGCCGGCGGCCTGCAGCGCCGACCGCCACCCGTGCAGCCGGTCGACGCCGGCGATCATGTCCAGCGGGCCGGTGACCGTGCCGATGCGCCGCCGGCCGGCGCCGATCAGGTGCCGGGTGGCCAGCTCGGCGCCGCCCTGGTTGTCGGCGTCGACATAGGCCAGCTCCCGGCCGTCGAAGGGCCGGCCGCAGAGCACCAGCGGGATGCCGGCCTCCTCGAGGATGCCCGGCAGCGGGTCGTCGCTGTGCACCGACATCAGGATCACGCCGTCGACGTGGCCCTGGCGGGCGTAGCGGCCGATCTTCTGCTGCTCACGCTCGTCGCGGGCGGTGAGGAGCACCAGGTTGAGGTCGGTGTCGGCCAGCGTCGCCGACACCCCGCGCACGATGCTGGCGAAGAACGGGTCGCTGAAGACCTGGGTGTTGGGCTCGTTGAGCACCAGCGCGATGGTGTCGGTGCGCCGGGTGACCAGGCTGCGGGCCATCCGGTTGGGCACGTAGCGCAGCTGGGCGACGGCCGACCTGACCGCCTCGCGGGCCTCCGGGCTCACCCGCGGCGAGTCGTTGATGACCCGGGACACCGTGGCGCGGGAGACCCCGGCGAGCACCGCGACCTCGTCCAGCGTCGGGGACGCCGGGCGCGCGCTCGTGTCGGTCATCGGGCTCCAGTGCTCGGGTGGTGAACCCATCGTGCCCGGTGAGAGCGCTCTCCAACACCCCGAACTCGTGTCCCAACCGTTACTTGACACTTCTTAGTGACCCACACCACTCTGTGCGGCACGGCCGTGAGAGCGTTCTCACACCCTGCAGCGGCGGTGCATCGGAGCACCTGCCCCGGGGTCTCCCCAGGAGGTCACATGTCCCGTTCCACGAGAGGCAAGGCGGTGTTCGGGGCGGCGCTGGCCGTGGCCCTGCTGACCGCCGGTTGCGGCGGCTCGGAGGCCGGCGCGAGCGACGAGCCCTACGACCCCGACGCTCCCGTCACCCTGACGGTCGGCACGTTCGGCACGATGGACTTCGACAACGCCGGTCTCTACGAGGAGTACATGGCGCTGCACCCGAACGTCACGATCAAGCAGAACAACGTCGCTCAGTCCGCGGCCTACTACAAGTCGCTGCAGACCCGGCTGGCCGCCAACTCCGGCCTCGACGACATCCAGGCCCTGGAGATCGGCTTCATCGCCGACGTCGTGCGCAACCACTCCGACGCGTTCGTCGACTGGAGCCAGGAGGAGAACGCCGACGAGCTGGAGGGCAACTTCTACGACTGGAAGTGGGGCCAGGCCTCCACCTCCGACGGCGCCACGATCGCCCTCGGCACCGACACCGGCCCGCAGGCCATGTGCTACCGCAAGGACCTGTTCCAGCAGGCCGGGCTGCCCAGCGAGCGCGAGGAGGTCGGCGCGCTGTGGACCAGCTGGGACGACTACCTCGACGTCGCCCGGCAGTACCAGGCGGCGCCGGGCAAGCCCGCCGGCAGCGCCTTCGTCGACAGCCCGGCCAGCATCTTCTCCTCCTCGGTCTACCAGGGCGACGTCGCCTACAACGACGAGGACGGCAACCCGATCCCCGAGGAGAGCGAGGGTGTCGAGCGGGCGTGGGACTACGCCAGCCAGGCCGCCGAAGAGGGCCTGACCGCCAACCTCAGCCAGTTCGGTGACGAGTGGAACGCCGCCTTCGCCAACGGCGCGTTCGCCACCATCGCCTGCCCGGCGTGGATGCTCGGCTACATCAACTCCCAGATGGGTGACGCCGGCGCCGGTCTGTGGGACATCGCCCCGCTGCCGGGTGCCAGCGAGAGCGCCAGCAACTGGGGCGGCTCCTTCCTCGGCGTCCCGGCCGACGGCCCGAACGTCGAGGCCGCCAAGGACCTGGTCGAGTGGCTGACCGCCCCGGAGCAGCAGGTGAAGATGTTCACCGAGGCGGCGCACTTCCCCTCCAGCCCGCAGGCTGCGGAGGACCCCGGCGTCCAGGACGCGGTGAACGAGTACTTCAGCGGTGCACCGACCGGCGCGATCTTCGGTGAGTCGGCGGCCAACATCCGCCGGACGCCGATCGGCCCGTACGACACCCAGATCCAGGAGGCCTTCACCACCGGCCTGACGGACATCGCCACCCGCGGGACCAGCCCGGACGACGCGTTCCAGGACGCGCTGCAGGCGGCCCAGCAGGCGATCGGCGGCTGAGCCGACTCGGCCCGCCCACCGGACGCGGTGCCCGGGAGCGTCTCCCGCTCCCGGGCACCTGCTCCGGCCCCCGGCCCCGTCGGCCGTCGGACCGGATGCACCGGCCGGTCCGGTCCTCGACCGGACCCATCGCCCGACCCGCGCACCCGACCGTCAGGACCCCTGGATGACCATCGCGAGTGGCACCGTCCGCGAGGCGGCGATCGCCGCACCCCCACCCGATCGAGCTGCCGCCCCCGGCCGCCCGCGCAAGCGGCGGCAGCTGACCCGCAACCGCTGGGGCTACGCCTACGTGGCCCCCTTCTTCCTCGTCTTCGGCGCCTTCAGCCTCTACCCGTTCCTCTACACCGCCTGGATCTCGCTGCACCGGACCAGCCTGTCCGACATCAACGGCGGTGAGTTCATCGGCCTGGAGAACTACCGCAACCTGCTGCAGAGCGAGTTCTTCTGGAACGCCGCCCGCAACACGCTCACCATCGGGATCCTCTCCACGGTCCCCCAGCTGTGCATGGCCCTGGGCCTGGCGCACCTGCTCAACTACAAGCTCCGCGGCCGGACCTTCTTCCGCACCGTGATGCTGATGCCCTACGCGACCAGCATCGCCGCCGCGACCCTGGTCTTCGCCCAGCTCTTCGGCCGGGACTACGGCCTGATCAACACCGCGCTGGAGGCCGTCGGCCTGTCCCGGATCGACTGGGAGGCCGGCACCTGGACCAGCCAGATCGCCATCGCCGTGATCGTGACCTGGCGCTGGACCGGCTACAACGCACTGATCTACCTGGCCGCGATGCAGTCGATCCCCGGCGAGCTGTACGAGGCCGCGGAGATCGACGGCGCGAGCAAGTGGAAGCAGTTCCTGCACGTCACGATCCCGTCGCTGCGCCCGACGATCCTGTTCACCGTCGTCATCTCGACCATCGGCGCCGTGCAGCTGTTCGGCGAGCCGCTGCTGTTCGCCGGCAACGGCACCACCAGCGGTGGCTCCGCGGGTCAGTACCAGACCCTGGGCCTGCTGATGTACCAGCAGGGCTGGACCAACTTCCACATCGGGCAGGCGGCCACCACCGCCTGGGCGATGTTCCTGATCATCCTGGTGATCGTGGGGGTCAACGCCGTGATCGGCCGCCTCCGCGCCCGGGCCGAGCGGTAGGAGGCCGGCATGGCGACGATCGCCCTCCCGGGCACGGAGAACACCCAGAGACCCTCGACCCCCGCTGCGGAGCCGGCGCGGCGAGGCAAGGGCGCCGGCGGCAAGAACACCAAGGCCGGGCCGGTCGCCTACACCCTGCTGACCCTGGTGTCGCTGGTGTCGATCTTCCCGCTGTACTGGACCGTGGTGGCCGGCTCGCACACCAACGCGGAGATCGCGGCGACCCCGCCGCCGTTCCTGCCCAACGCCAGCTTCTTCGACAACATGCGGCTGGCGCTGGACCAGGCCCCGATCGGGCTGGCCATCGTGAACTCGGTGATCGTCTCCAGCGCCATCACGATCGGCACCGTGCTGTTCTGCACGCTCGCCGGGTTCGCCTTCGCCAAGCTCCAGTTCCGCGGCCGCGGGGTGCTGCTCGCGCTGGTGATCGGCACGATGATGGTGCCCACCCAGCTGGCGGTGATCCCGCTGTTCATGATGATCGCCGAGCTGCAGTGGGTGAACCAGCTGCAGGCGGTCATCCTGCCCACGCTGGTCAGCGCCTTCGGCGTCTTCTTCATGCGCCAGTTCCTGATCTCCGCGCTGCCCAACGAGCTGCTGGAGGCCGGCCGGGTCGACGGCGCGTCGACCTTCCGCATCTTCCGGTCCATCGTGCTGCCGGTGGCCCGCCCGGCGATGGCGGTGCTGGCGATGCTCACGTTCCTCACCGCCTGGAACGAGTTCTTCTGGCCGATCATCGCGCTGACCACCGCCAACCCGACCGTCCAGGTCGCGCTGGCCGGGCTGGGCTCCGGCTACGTCCCGCAGCGTGCGGTGATCATGGCCGGCACGCTGCTGGGCACGCTGCCGGTGCTCATCGTCTTCGCGATCCTCGGCAAGCAGATCGTCGGCGGGATCATGCAGGGCGCGGTGAAGGGATGACCGGCGCCCACCTCCCGACCTCCTCCCCCAGCCGGAAAGGCGCCTGACATGGCCACCGTCACCTTCGACCACGCCACCCGGATCTACCCGAAGGCCGAGCGGCCCGCCGTCGACGCGCTGGACCTGGAGATCGCCGACGGCGAGTTCCTCGTCCTGGTCGGCCCCTCGGGCTGCGGCAAGTCCACGTCGCTGCGGATGCTCGCCGGCCTGGAGGAGGTCGACTCCGGGTCGATCGTCATCGGGCAGCGGGACGTCACCGACTCCCCGCCCAAGGAGCGGGACATCGCGATGGTGTTCCAGAGCTACGCCCTCTACCCGCACATGACGGTGGAGGAGAACATGGGCTTCGCGCTCAAGCTCGCCGGCATCGGCAAGGACGAACGCGCCACCCGGGTCCGGGAGGCGGCGAAGATCCTCGACCTCGAGCCCTACCTGACCCGCCGGCCGAAGGCGCTGTCCGGTGGCCAGCGGCAGCGGGTGGCGATGGGCCGGGCGATCGTGCGCAACCCGCAGGTGTTCCTGATGGACGAGCCGCTGTCCAACCTCGACGCCAAGCTGCGCGTGCAGACCCGCACCCAGATCGCCGCCCTGCAGCGCCGGCTGGGCACCACCACCGTCTACGTCACCCACGACCAGGTCGAGGCGATGACCATGGGCGACCGGGTCGCGGTCCTCAAGGACGGCGTCCTGCAGCAGTGCGACACCCCCGGGTCCCTCTACGACCGGCCGGCCAACGTCTTCGTCGCCGGCTTCATCGGCTCCCCGGCGATGAACATCGCCACCGGGCCGGCGGTCGACGGCGGCGTGCTGCTCGGCGGCGCGGTGCTGCCCGTCCCCCGCGACCAGCTGACCCGGGCGTCGGCCGGCAACGGCCAGGTCACCGTCGGCTTCCGCCCGGAGGCCAGCGTCCTGGCCCCCGCAGGCGACGGCGTGCCGGTCGGCGTCGACGTCGTCGAGCACCTCGGCAGCGACGCCTTCCTCTACGCCCGGCTCACCGGGGGCGCCGACGACGGCGCCGAGGTGATCGTCCGGACCGAGCCGCGCACTCCCATCACCGCCGGTGACCAGGTGCACATCTCGGTCCTGCCCGGGCAGCTGCACGTGTTCGACCCCACGAGCGGCCTGCGCGTCGAATGACGCGCACACTTCTCCCGACAAGCGCGCCCCACCGGCGGGGCGCGCCGGCAACCCCCGTCCCCAGCAAGGAGCACACCCCGTCATGACCTCCACCGACGTCCGCGAGGACCGGACCGCCGGACTCGTGTTCCCCCCGGGGTTCACCTTCGGCGCCGCCACCGCCGCCTACCAGATCGAGGGCGCCGTCGACGAAGACGGCCGCGGCCCGTCGATCTGGGACACCTTCAGCCACACCCCGGGCAAGACCTTCCGGGGCCACACCGGCGACGTCGCCTGCGACCACTACCACCGCTACCCGCAGGACGTCGCGATGATGAAGGAGCTGGGGCTGGCCGCCTACCGCTTCTCCGTCTCCTGGCCGCGGATCCTCCCCGAGGGCACCGGCCGCATCGAGCAGCGCGGGGTGGACTTCTACCGCCGGCTGGTCGACGAGCTGCTCGAGGCGGGCATCGCCCCGTGGCTGACGCTGTACCACTGGGACCTGCCGCAGGCGCTGCAGGACAAGGGCGGCTGGGCCGACCGGGACACCGCCTACCGCTTCGCCGAGTACGCCGGGGTGCTCTACGACGCCCTCGGCGACCGGGTGCCGCACTGGTCGACCCTCAACGAGCCGATGTGCAGCTCGCTGCTGGGCTACATGGCCGGCCAGCACGCACCGGGTCACACGAACCCGGTGGAGGCCTCCCGAGCCGTGCACCACCTGCTGCTCGGCCACGGCCTGGCGACCCAGGCGCTGCGCGACAAGGGCGCGGACCACCTGGGCATCACGCTGAACTTCACCCCGATGAAGCCGGCCACCGACTCCGCTGCGGACCTCGACGCCGCCCGCCGGCTCGACGGCCAGCAGAACCGGATGTTCGTGGTGCCGATCGTCACCGGGGAGTACCCGGCCGACGTCGCCGAGGATCTGGCCGCCGCCGGCGCCCCGTTGCCCGTGGAGGACGGCGACCTGGAGATCATCTCCACCCCCGTCGACTGGCTGGGCGTGAACTACTACTTCCAGTCGACCGTGCGGGCGGTCAGCGAGCCCACCGGCAAGCAGTCGGCGTTCATCGGCGCCGAGCTGGTGGAGGACCTGGAGCCCGAGGGCCCGACCACCACGATGGGCTGGGGCATCAACCCCGAGGCGTTCACCGAGCTGCTGCTGTGGCTGCGCGACACCGCCCCGGGCCTGCCGATGTTCATCACCGAGAACGGCTCTGCCTGGCCGGACGCCGTCGGCGCCGACGGGCAGGTCGACGACCCCGAGCGGGTCGACTACCTGCTGCGGCACCTGGCGGCGATGACCGAGGCGATCGACGGCGGTGCCGACGTCCGCGGCTACTTCGCCTGGTCGCTGATGGACAACTACGAGTGGGCGCGCGGGTACGAGCAGCGGTTCGGCATCGTGCACGTCGACTACGACACCCAGGTCCGCACCCCCAAGCAGAGCGCCCGGGTCTACGCCGACGTCATCCGCAGCGCCAAGGACGGCGCGTGACGGCCGACGCCGCCACCGCCGACCTCGCGGGACGCCGGGTGCTGCTCACCGGCGCCTCCCGCGGGGTCGGCGCGGCCGTCGCCCGGCAGCTGGTCGCAGCCGGCGCCGACGTGATCGGCACCGCCCGGGACGAGCAGCGGCTCGACGAGCTCACCCGGGAACTGGCCGGCGGCCCCGGTCGGTTCACCGCCCTCGCCGCCGAGCTGACCGACGAGGCCACGCCGCACCGGCTGGCCGAGGCGGTCGGGCAGCGGTGGGGTGCGCTGGACGTGCTGCTGAACAACGCCGGCGTCATGCTCGCCCGCGAGCCCCGGTTCGAGGACGAGCCGGCCGGCACGCTCGAGCAGAGCCTGCTGGTCAACTGCGTCGTCCCGCACCGCCTGGTGCTGGCGCTGCTGCCCGCGCTGCGCAAGGGCGGCGAGCCGCGGGTGGTGCACGTCAGCTCCGGCGCGGGCACCACCGAGCTCATCCGGGACGCAGGTATCGGCAGCTACCGGGTGAGCAAGTGGGCGCTCAACGGACTGGTGCTCATGCAGGCCGCCCAGCTGGCCGGCGAGGTGGCGGTCAACGCGCTCGACCCGGGCTGGGTGCGCACCGACCTCGGTGGCCAGGAGGCCCCCGGGACCCCGGAGGAGAGCGCGGCGGGTGCGCTGGCGCTGCTGCGCGAGCCGACGACGGTGACCGGCCGGATCTTCAAGGACGGCACCGAGATCTCGTTCTGAGGTCGGCGAGTCGACAGCTGTCGCCGGGAGCATCGCAGGGAGCGCCAGCGACCGAGGAGCGGACCGAGGAATCGAGGAGGCATCCGTGCTGGACGACGAGGTCCACGCGCAGGTCCTGTCCGCGCTGCTGGTCACCCAGCGGCACAGCTGGGACCAGGGGCTCACGGCCGCCGTGCTCGACGTGTCGGGCACGGCGGCCGCGCTCCGCGTGCTCGTCGACGACGCGGTGGCCCGGCAGCGGCCCGACGGGCGGCTGGCCGAGCTCGACCCGCTCTGCTCGGTGAACAGCGGGGCGGTGGCGGAGTTCGTCGACCTCGTCGCCGGCCGCACGGGCGACGACGGCCTGGCCGCGGCTGCCGCCCGGCAGCGCGACTGGCTGCTCAGCGGGGCACCCCGGGCCGGCGACGGCACGCTGTTCCACCTGGTCGAGGGCCGGCAGGTGTGGGCCGACACCGTCTACATGGTGGTGCCCTTCCTCGCCGCCACCGGCGCCGCGGTCGCGGCGCTGGACCAGCTCGACGGTCACCGGTCCCGGCTGCGCGACCCGGGCACCGGGCTCTGGTCCGCCCGCTGGGACGAGGACACCGGGGCCCTCGCCGACCCCCGGGCCTGGGGCACCGGCAACGGCTGGGTCGTGGCCGGCCTGGCCCGCGCGGTGCGCTGGCTCCCCGGGCGGCGCGGGGCCGAGGTGGCCGCGGAGGTGCGCGCCCTGCTCGACGCCGTCCTGCCGCTGCGCCGTCCCGACGGCCTGCTCGGCGACGTGCTCGACGACCCGGCCAGCCGATCCGACCCCACCGTGGCGGCGATGTTCGCCTGGGCCGCGCTCACCGGGGCGGCCGAGGGCTGGCTCCCGGCCGGCTGCGCCGGTCCGGGCAGCGAGCTCCTGGCCGCCGTGGTGGCCCGGCTGGACCCGCTGGGCCGGGTGGCCGGGGCCAGCGCCGCCCCGCACTTCGACCGGCCCGGCCACTCCCCCGAGGCGCAGGCGTTCCTGCTGCTGGCCGAGGCGGCCGAGCGCCGCTGGCGCCGCGACCCCCGGGCCGCCGTTCCCGGCTGACCGGGGGTCCGCGTCGGTCGTGGTCTGCCCACCAGGAGTGGGCAGACCA
>NZ_JBJHAG010000042.1:0-25604 GCF_054050925.1 Modestobacter sp. SYSU DS0657
GGGGGGGGGGGGGGGGGGGGGGGGGGGGGGGGGGGGGGGGGGGGGGGGGGGGGGGGGGGGGGGGGGGGGGGGGGGTGCGGGGGGGGGGGGGGGGGGGGGGGGGGGGCGGGGGGGGGGGTGGGGGGGGGGGGGGGGGCCCCCCCCCACGACCGTGCGGCAGGGGTACCGGGCCCCGACACGACAGCGCCGCCGAGGATGGCTCCTCGGCGGCGCTGTCGTCGTTCGGGTGCTGCGGGTCAGACGATCTGCTCGCCGATCCCGAACTGCAGCGAGCCGTCGGGGCCGGCGGCGGCGTCGAGCGTCTTGTCGTCGAGCAGCTCCGCGGCGCGGGGGTCCAGGAACACCCGAGCCCCGGACGCGTCGAGCACCGCGTCGTCCTCGGCGGGCACGGCGGCCAGGCTCAGCTCCAGGTTCGCGCCGGTCGGGTCGTTGGCGATCCGCAGCCCGCCGGACTCGGGCACCTCGGACTGGCCGAGGATGCCCTTGATCGCCGTGGCGGCGCCGTTGGTGAGGGTCAGCATCGTGCGGGGTCCTCTCGGTTGCAGGGGGCCCAGCCCGCCGGACGTCGATGGCCGGCGGACAAGGCGGTCGACCTGAGACGGTTCGCCTCGCACCACCAACCTCCCCGTCGCCCGGGGCGGGGTCAACCCTCGTCACGCACCCGCAAAGAAGCCCGCGCCTCCCGCACCTGCCGCGCCCACCGCCCCCGCTGCACCCACCGCGTCGGTCGCGGTGATCGGCTGGCCGCTGCCCGCGCGCGTCACGCGACCCGCCCGCACTGCGTGCGCCAGCCCCGCCTCCAGCGCCGGCATCAGCACCGGGTGCAACCGCCGGTGCCCGAACACCGCCAGCGTCTGCGCCACCAGCTGCTCGTGCGTCAACCCGCCGCTCGACCGCAGCAGCGCCACCATCGCGTTCCCGATCTCCTCCGGCGGCACGTGCTCCAGCGGCCGGTCACCCGCCGAGCTCTGCCGGCGGAACCCCACCCACGACACCGGGTCCACGCCCTCCGGCCAGAGCCACTCCGCCGCCGGGTCGGGCAGCAGCGCCAGCAGCTCCGCCATCCGCGCATCGGTCAGCCGCGGCACCTCGAAGGCCCGCGCCGCCCGCCGGGCCAGCCGCTCCCGGTGCACCGGCCCTTCCGCGGCGAGCCCGTCGACCAGCAGCTCCCGCACCAGCCGCGCGATCGCCGGGTCGTCCAGCCGGCGCAGGTCCCGTGGCTCACCCACCGGCCCCGGCGTCCACGGCACGAACGGCTCCTCACCGGGCAACCGCACCGGCGGCACCAGCGGGCGCGCCGGCACCCGACGCGGCGCATCGACAGGATCCGGACCCGATGCCGGGGCCGGGTCCGGCGCGTTCCGTCGAGCACGCGCGGGCTGCAGGGGCGCGGGCAACGCCGCCGGCGGCCGCGCCGCCCGCACCGCGTCCGCCAGCCGGTCGAGCACGGCCTCCCGGTCGGCCAGCCACTCCGGCAGCCACACCCGCTCCACCGCCCAGCCGCGCGCGGTCAGCGCCCGCACCGGCAGCTCCAGGCGATCGCCCAGCGTCGCCGCGTCGTCCGGCCCGTCGAGCAGCACCGCCACCCGTGGCCGCCCGGGCTCGCCGGCCGGGGCCAGCGCCACGTCGACGCGGAACCCGGACAACCCGACGTCCGTCCGCACCGCCAGCCCGCGGTCCCGGAGCGCCGCCGCCACGTCATCGCGGTGTGCGTCCGGCACCGGTGCCGGCGCACCGTCCCGGGGCGCCGCCGCGGCACCGTCGGTGACGACGTCCAGCAACGCGCGCAGTTCCCGCACACCACGTTGCGCGGTGCGCGCCGGCACCAGCGCCGCCGGCGGGAACGACGCGAACACCAGCAGCTGGCGGCGGGCCCGGGTGACGGCGGCGCGCAGCCGCCGTTCCCCACCGGTCCGGTTGAGCGGCCCGAGGTCCAGCGACAGGTCACCACGCTCGTCCAGCGAGGCACCGAGGGACAGCAGCACGACGTCCCACTCCCCGCCGCGCACCGACCCCACCTCGCCCACCCGGAGCTGACCGGAGGAGAGCGCCGCGCCGATCCGGAGATCGGGCGCCGCGTGCAGCAGCTCCTCGACCAGCCGGCGCTGCCCGGCGTGCAGGGTCAGGACGGCGAGCGACGGCACCGCACCGGGGGAGTCGGCGAACCCCCGCGCCACCTCCGCCACCACCGCCGTCGCCTCCGCCTGGTTCGTGCCGGCAGACGGCCCGGTCAGGGTGAACCGGCCGTCCACCGCCACCAGCGCGAGCGCCGGCCCCGGCGCGGCCGCGGGGAAGGTGCGCACCCGGTGCGCCGCGTTCGGGACCGCGAACAGCAGCTCCCTCTCGCTGCGGTGGTGCCAGGCCAGCTCACGACGGGGCACGCCGGCGCGCAGGCAGGCGGCCAGCAGGCCGTCGTCGTCCGTGACCGGCTGGTCGCCGACCACCACCGCGGCGGTGGCCCGCCCCAGCGGACCCAGCGCGTCGGCCACCGGGAGCCGGCCGGCGTCGGCCAGCACGACCAGGTCGAAGGAGCCCGGCTCGGGCGGCAGCAGCCGGGCCACCTCGTCGGGGGTGGCGAGCACGCAGCTGCCCGGGGTGGCGGTGGCCAGCACCCGCCCGGCGGCGGTGGCCCGGGTCGCCGCGGACGCCGCCAGGAACCGGCGCACCGCCGTCTCCTGCGCCCGGGCGTCGGCGGCCGTCAGCCCGGCGGCCGCGGCCCGCTCGGTGACCGACGCCTCGGCCAGCCCCCGGTCGAAGGCGGCGACCGCCTGCTCGGCCGGGACCGCCCCGGAGACCAGCGCGTCCCGCATCCCGGTGAGCCCGGCGGCATCCAGCAGGTGCACCGCGCGCAGCAGGTCCAGCCAGTGCGCCAGCGACGGCAGGCCGAACTCCTCGATCGCCCGCCCGGCCCGGGTCTCCTCCCAGCGCGTCACCAGCCGGCGGTCACCGGCCCAGGCCAGCAGCCGCTCCGGGGTGGTCGCGCAGGCGCCCGGCAGCTCGGCGAAGGCCCGCTGCAGCGCCCGGACGGCGGCGGCCCGGGCGGGGTCGGGGGTGGCGGCGGTGTCGAGGAACCGGCGCAGCGCCGGGGTGTACGCCGGGTTCGCCCGCAGCGCCGCGGCCAGCCGGCGGGCGGCCTCCACCTGGGCGTCGAACCGGTCGATGTCGGTGAACGGGTTCCAGTTCCACGGCAGGTCGACCCCGGGCAGCTCCCGGGCCCGCGCGGCGAGCTCGCGGGCGGCGGCCTGCACCGCGAGGAGCTCGTCGGCCAGCACCGGCACCTCGGCGGGCGGCACCTGCGCGTCCGGCAGCAGGGCCGGCGCCAGCTCGGCGAGCACCGCGGCCAGCCGCTTGCCCCGGCCGATCCGGCCCGAGGCGGCCGCCTGCCGGGCGTTCTCGGCGATCGCGGCCAGCGGCAGGTCCAGCACCGCGGGATCGGCGACGTCCAGCCCCGGGTGCTCCTCGGCGCGGAACAGGGCGACGTCGGCGCGCAGCTCGGCGACCTCCTCCTCCCACTCCGCGGTGCCCGCGCGGTCCAGGTCGGCCAGCGGCACGGCCGGGCCGTCGAGCAGCGTGGCGACGGCGGTCAGATCCGCCGGGGTCGGGGCGGCCGTCACCACCCGGGCCACGGGGCCGGGGGGCACGGCGTCCAGCGCCCGGTCGACGGCGCGGACCGCGGCCTGCACGGCCACCGGGTCGACGTCGGCGGAGTCGAGGAACCCCCACGGGTGGCCGGGGTGGGGCCCGGTGCGGGCGGCCACCTCCGGGAGGTCGGCGAGGGCGGCCCGCACCGCCGCCGTCGTCCGGGCGGAGGCGTTGACCACGAACGCGGGAGGCACCGGCAGCGACGGGACCGCGGAACCGGCCGCCAGCAGCGCGGCGGAGGCGTCGTACAGCGACAGGCCCGCCGAGTTGGGCGCGTGCAGCCGCGCGGCGTACCCGGCCAGCTGCTCCCGCAGCGGGCGCAGGTCCGGGACGTCGGAGCGCGGCGGCTCGGGTGCCGGGTCGCCGGTGACCAGGGCGGACAGGCCGGCGTCGGCCAGCCGGGCGGCCACGGCGTCCAGCGCGTCGCGGCGGGGCGCCACCACGAGCACCCGCCGGCCCGCCGCGGTCACCGCGGCGACGGTGCTCGCCACCGTCTGCACCTTCCCGGTGCCCGGCGCGCCGAGCAGCACGAAGGTGCGCCCGGCGAGCGCGTCGGCGACCGCGGCCAGCTGGCTTGCGTCGGCCGGTAGGGGGAGGGTCGGCGCCAGCTCGTCGAGGTCGGCGTCGGCCGGCTCCTGCGGCGGGAACGGCTGGCCGGGGCGCAGCAGCACCGGCACCAGCGGGTTGCGCAGCGCGGCGGCTCCCAGGTGCTCGGCGTCCTGCCGCACCCGGGAGGCCGCGGCCGGCAGCAGCGCCAGGTCCGCGGTCGGCTCGACCCGGGCCGACGCACCGCTGCGGGCCAGCGCCTGGCGCACCGCGACCACCACCGCGGCCGGGTCCGGCCCGTCCGGCACCGGCAGCGCGACCCCGTGCCGACGGCGCAGCTCGGCGAACAGCTGGGCGTTTCCGGTGGTGCCCCCGGTCGGGTCGGCGACCAGCCGGAACGAGCCGTTGGCGCCGGCGGTGAGGACGACGGGCACCAGCACCAGCGGGGCGCGCACCGATCGGCCGTCGGGCTCCCAGGTGAGCGAGCCGAGCGCCAGGCACAGGTCGTTCGTGCCGGACTCCTCGACGACCGCGCGGGCCCGCTCGGCCAGCGCGCCGACCTGCTCGGCGTACCCGGCCGACGGCAGCTCGGTGTAGAGGCCGCCGTGCTCGGCCAGCAGCTCGGCCAGCTGGTGCGCCGGCAGGTCGCGGGCTGCGCGGATGCCCCGGCGGCGGGCGGCGGCGCCGAGCTGGTCGGCGGGCAGCAGGGTCAGCGGGGCGCCGCCGGCCAGCCGCTCGGCGAGCACCGGCAGCCGCCCGGCGGGCACGGTGAGGGGGAGGGCGGCGGTGAGGTCCAGCGGCTGCGGGGCGGGCAGGGTCGCCAGCGCCGTGGCCAGCGGCGTCGCCGCGCGCGGGCGCGGCCCCAGCGGCCGGACGCCGTCGGCCCGGGCCCGGTGCACGTCGGTGACCCCGAGCAGCCGGTGCCGGTCGCCGGTGAGCCAGGTGGCGGCCGCCGTCCGGTGCAGGTCGCCGAAGGTCGCGGGCGGGGCGCCGGCGTGCAGCAGCGCCGGCTCGACCAGCTGGATCGCGCCGTCGGCGACCAGCTCGGCCAGCTTGGCGACGTCGGTGGTCGCGGTGTGCGCGGCGCCCGGGCCGCGGCGCCACCAGCCGAGGAAGGCGTGCGCGGGGCCGGCGTCGTCGGCGGTGATCCACACCAGCGGCCGCAGCCCGGCGTGCTCGAACGCGGCGGCGAGCGTGAGCACCGTGTCCAGGCCGCTGCCGGCGCGCTCGTCGAGCACCTCGGTGGGGGTGCGGACCCGCTGCGGCACGTCGGCCCAGCAGGCGGCCGCCGGCAGCGGGCGGACGCCGCGGCGCCGCATCGCCTCGACGATCGCCGCCGCGGCCTGGTCCAGCTGCGCGGGGTCCAGGCGTGCGGGGTCGAGGTCGGCCAGCTCGGGGCGGCCGGTGCGCTGCCGCAGGTGGTCGGCGGCGGCGCCGACCAGCCCGGCCACCGCCGGGTCGTCGGGGCGGACGTGCGCGGCGAGCAGCTCCAGCGCCAGGGGAGCCGGCGCGGCCAGCCACTGCCCGGCACCGAGCACCCGCACCTCGCTGCTCGACCGGCCCAGCAGCTCGTCGTCGTGCTCGACCTGCACCTCGACGTGGCCCCGCGCGGGGTCGGTGGCCGCGCCCATCGCCACCGGGTCGAGCAGCAGCGGCACGTCGAGCAGCACGGTGGGCCGGCCGGGCAGCAGGTCGGTCCGCAGCTCGACCGGCGCGGCGAGTGATCGCCCGTTGCTGGTGACGGCGACGGTGACCCGGGCACCCCGCCGTTCCCGCGCCGCGGTGAGGACCAGCCGGGGAACCACCGGGACGCCGAGGGAGGCCAGCGCCTCGCCCAGCACGGGGACGCACTCGGCCTCGATCGTCACCGGCTGCTGCGGGCACGGGGAGTCGCCCATGGAACCTGTCTACCCCGGCCGGACCGGGGAGTCCGGGAGCCCGGCCGGGATGTGACGGATGAGGTCCGCGCGTCCCGGCCGGCCCGGAGTGCTCAGGGGACGACGACGGCGCGGCCGCGGATCGTGCCCGCGTGCAGCCGCCGGTAGGCTCCCGGCGCCTCGTCGAGGGTGAACCGCTCGACCTCCACGTGCACCGCACCGGCCCGGGCCAGGTCGAGGACCTCCATCAACTCGGTCCGGGTGCCCCAGTACGGCGCGCGCACCGAGGCGCCCATCGGGGTGGAGAAGAACCCCGTGGGCAGCGTGCCGCCGCCGATGCCGACGATCTGCACCACCCCGCCGATCGCCACGACCGAGCGGGCGAGCTCGAGGGTGGCCGGGGCGCCGACGATGTCGAACACCGCGGGCGCGCCCACCCCGCCGGTCAGCTCGCGGATCGCCGCGGCCGCACCGGCGTCGGAGCGGAGCACGTGGTGCGCGCCCACCTGCTTCGCCAGCTCCAGCTTCTCGTCGCTGATGTCCAGCGCGACCACCGTCGCCCCGGAGATCGCGCGCAGCAGCTGGATCGCCACGTGCCCGAGCCCGCCGGCGCCGATCACCACCGCCGTCCCACCCGGCGGCAGCGCGCCCAGGCTGGAGACGATCGCGTGGTAGGGCGTGAGGCCGGCGTCGGTGAGCGAGACGGTGGCCACCGGGTCGAGGTCGCCCAGCGGCACCAGGTGCCGGACGTCGTCCACCAGCATGTACTCGGCCAGCGCGCCGGGGGAACCCAGCCCGGGCGGCTGGATGCCGAGCTCGGCGGCGCGGGTGCAGTAGTTCTCCGCGCCGCGGGCGCAGGCGTGGCAGAGACCGCAGCCCCACGGGCCGTACACCGCCACCGGGTCGCCGACCGCGACGCCGGTGACCCCGTCGCCCAGCGCGTCGACGACGCCGGCGCCCTCGTGACCCAGGGTCAACGGCAGCCCGTACGTGTACTGCTCGGCCGGCAGGCCCATGACGAACGCGTCGGAGTGGCACAGCCCCGCGGCGGTCACCCGCAGCCGCACCTGGCCCGGGCCCGGCTCCGGGGTGGGCACCTCCACCACTTCCGGCTCGCCGCCGATCGTCCGGTACTGCACCGCGCGCATGGCTCTCCTCCGCTCGTCCCGGCCGGGCGGTCGCCCGGTCCGCGACGGACGCTAGGTGCGCGCCGGCGCGTGCGGGAGGGTCGGGAGACCCTGCCGCGTCAGGACCAGCGGGTGAGCTTCGCCGGGTTCATCACGATCCAGACGTCGGTGGCCCGGTCGCCGGCGACGCCGAGGGTGAGCAGCCCGCGGACGGCGTCGCTGTCGCGCCAGAGCCAGCCGACGCCGTCCCCGGTGGTCACCTCCTCGAGGGCGACGTCGGGGTTCTTCGCCAGCAGCCCGAGCAGGAACCGCGCCACGTGGTCGGCCCCGCGCACCGGGTTGCGGGCGGCGCGGACCACGCCGCCGCCGTCCGAGCGCAGCGTGACCTGCGGGTCGAGCACCGCCACCAGCGCGGTGAGGTCGCCACCGGCGCAGGCCGCGGCGAAGGCCCGCACCACCTCGTCGCGCCGGGCCCGCGGCGGGGTGCCGGCGCGGGCGGCGTCGACCCGGCGGCGTGCGGACGTCGCCAGCTGCCGGCACGCCGCGGGGGAGCGCCCGACCGCCTCGGCGATCTCGCCGAACGGCAGCGCGAAGACGTCGTGCAGCACGAACACCACCCGCTCGGCGGGGGTCAGCGACTCCAGCACGACGAGCAGCGCCAGGCCCACCGAGTCGGTGAGCGCCGCCCGCTCGGCCGGGTCGTCGACCGCGTCCACCGGCACCGGCTCGGGCAGCCACTCGCCGACGTAGCGCTCCCGGCGGGCGCGCGCCGATCCGAGCGCGTCCAGGCTGACCCGGCTCACCACCCGGGTCAGCCACGCGGCCGGGCGCTCGATCGCCGCCCGCTCGTCGTCGGACAGCCGGTACCAGCGGGCGAAGGTCTCCTGGACGGCGTCCTCCGCGTCGGCCACCGTGCCGAGCATCCGGTACGCCACGCCCATCAGGTGCCCGCGCTGCTCCTCCACCGTCACCCGGGCAGCCTCACACTCCGGGGGGCTGCGTCGTCAACAGGGCATGACACCACCGCAGCAGCTGAGGATCGCCGTCGCCGGGGCCACCGGGGTGGTCGGCACGCACGTCGTCACGCACGCCCGGGCGGCCGGGCACACCGTCGTCCCGCTCTCGCGCGGCACCGGGCAGGACGTCACCACCGGCGCCGGGCTGGCCGAGGCGCTGGCCGGCGCCGACGTGGTCGTCGACGTCACCAGCGTCGTGACCACGAAGGCCCGGGTGGCGGTGGACTTCTTCACCCGCGCCACCGGGAACCTGCTCGCCGCCGAGCAGGCCGCCGGCGTCGGGCACCACGTGGCGCTGTCGATCGTCGGCATCGACGGGGAGACCAGCGGCTACTACGCCGGCAAGGTCGCCCAGGAGCGGCTGATCGCCGCCGGCCCGGTGCCCTGGACGGTGTTGCGGGCCACCCAGTTCCACGAGTTCGCCCCGCAGCTGGTCTCCCGCACGGGGTTCGGGCCGTTCGTCGTCGTCCCGGCCCTACGGGCGGCGACGGTCGCCGCGAACGAGGTCGCGGCGGCGCTCGTCGCGCTCGCCGAGGGGGCGCCGCGCGGGCGGGTGACCGACCTCGGTGGCCCGGAGGAGGCCGAGCTCGCCGATCTGGTGCGCCGCTGGCTCGCCGCGACCGGGCAGCGCCGCCGGGTGCTGCGGGTGCCGCTGCCGGGGGCGGCCGGGCGGCGGATGCGCGACGGCAGCCTGGTCCCCGCGCCGGGCGCCGACCGCGGCCGGGTGCGCTTCGACGAGTGGCTGGCGGGGGCGGCCGCCGGGGTGCGCTGACCTGGCGGCCGGCCGGCGGTTTCGACGGCGGCGACCTGGGCACGCGCGGTACATGCGCCCTCGCTCAGGTCCGAGCCCGCACGCCCCGGTCGGCCGGGGAGCAGCCCGATGAGGGTGCGCGGTCTGCTCGAGCGGGCCACCGGGGCGGTCGAGCGGTGGGAGCTGCTCGACGCGCCGGGCTACCAGCTCGAGCACGGCGTCGCGCTGACCTTCCTGCTCACCGGCCGGTGGGCGCGGCCGCTGCAGGACCTGCTGCACGGCGTGTGGCTGGGGCACCCCCTGCACCCGGTGCTGGTGACCGTGCCGATCGGGGCGTGGAGCAGCGCGCTGCTGCTGGACGGTCTCGACGCCGCCGGTCGCGGTGGACCGGCGACCGGCCAGGCCGCCCGCACCGTGGTCGGGCTCGGGATCACCGGCGCCGTCGCCTCGGCCGCCGCCGGCCTGACCGACTGGCAGCACGCCCACGACGGAGCCCGGCGGGTGGGCGTGGTCCACGGCGCCGTCAACACCGTCGCGCTGGGGCTCTACAGCTGGTCGTTCGCCGACCGCTCCCGCGGGCGGGCGGCCCGGGCCCGGGTCACCGCCGCGGCCGGCTTCGCGCTCACCCTGGCCGGCGGCTTCCTCGGCGGCGCGTTGTCCTACCGGCACCGGCTGGGGGTCGACCACAGCGAGCGCAGCAGCGAGCCACGCCGGTTCACCCCGGTCGCCGCGGCGGCCGACCTGCCCGAGGGCGAGCCGGTCGGCGTCGACGTCGACGGCGTCCCGGTCGTGCTGGTCGCCACCGACGGCGAGGTGCGCGCCGTCGGTGGCCGCTGCCCGCACCTCGGCGGGCCGATGGGGGAGGGGTGGCTGCACCGCGGCGAGCTGGTCTGCCCCTGGCACGGCTCCCGGTTCTCGCTGGCGGACGGCGAACCGGCCCAGGGACCGTCGACCGCGCCGCTGCCCTGCTTCGACACCCGCGTCCGCGACGGGCAGGTCGAGATCCGCCGGCGGGCGCACTGGCGCAGCCCGACGGCGGTCACCACGGTCGAGGAGGCGTCCCGATGAAGGCCGACGAGGTGCTCACCGCCCACCACGACGTGCTGCGGGGCCTGCTCCGCGACCTCGCCGAGACCACCCCGGGGCAGACCGACCGCCGCCGGCGGCTGCGCGACGAGCTGCTGCGGGAGCTGGAGGTGCACACCCAGATCGAGGACGAGCTGTTCTACCCGGCGGTCAGCGACGTCTCCCCGCTGCTGTCCCTCGCGCACGCCGAGCACCGCCAGATCGACGATCAGCTGGCCGTCGTGATGCGGCTGCCGCTGGACGACCCGGAGTTCACCGCCGAGGTGCGGATGCTCGAGTCGACGCTGCGGCACCACACCTTCGAGGAGGAGGAGCGGATGTTCCCCCAGTCGCACGCCCTGGGGGAGGAGCGCCTGGAGCAGCTGGGCGGGCAGCTGCAGCAGCGGCAGCGCGAGCTGGCCCGGTCCGGCGGAATGCGGCTCATCATCCGGCTCAAGCGGGCCACCCTGCGCACCCGCCCCTGACGTTTCGCCGAAATGGCCATTCTGGCGAACGTCAGGGGCGGCGCCAGACGGAGACGTGCGACGTGCTCGACGCGGTGAACGGCGACCGGTCCCAGCCGGCCCACCGGTGCTCGGGCTCCAGGCCGGCCAGCTGCGCCATCAGGTCCAGCTCGGCGGGCCACACGTAGCGGAACGGCACCCGGACCACGCCCCCGCCGACGCGGTGGTGGTGGGACACCAACCCCTGGGTGACGACGTCGTACTCGTCGAAGCCCAGGTGCTCATCGGTCAGCGCGAAGGCCCGCACCGTCTCCCCGGGTGGCAGCCGCTGCAGCGCCGGGACCATCACCTCCACCACGAACCGGCCGCCGGGGGCGAGGTGGGCGGCGGCGTTGCGGAAGGTGGCGACCTGCCCGGCCTGGGTGGTCACGTTCATGATCGTGTTGAAGACCAGGAGGACCAGGGAGAACGGGCCCGGCACCCGGGTGGAGGTCATGTCGCCCTGCCGGGCCTCGACCGCGTGGGCGCCGGGCTTCACCCGCAGCCGGGCGAGCATCGGCTCGGAGGTGTCGATGCCGCTCACCGGGACACCGCGGGCGGCCAGCGGCAGTGCGATCCGGCCGGTGCCGACGGCGAACTCCAGTGCCGGCCCGCCGTTCGCGAGCTCGGCCAGCAGGTCGACCGCCGGGCCCACCACCTCGGGCGCGGACGCGCCGTCGTCGTCGTAGGTGGCGGCGACCTGCTCGTCGAAGAACACGCTGCGCAGCCTGCCGAGCCGGCTGCCCTCCCGCGACCGGTTTGCTACCGGGCCAGCGCCGCCCGCACCCCGGCGGCGTACCGCTCCGGCTGCTCCCAGGCGGCGAAGTGCCCGCCGACGGGCTCCTCGCGCCAGTCGCGGACGGTGAACACCCGCTCGGCCACCGACCGCGACGCGGGCACCAGCTCGTGGGGGAACTGCTGCACCACCGTGGGCACCTCGATGCGCGGGAACACCGGGCTGCGCTGCACGTACGGGCCGAACGAGGTGCCGATCGCGCCGGTGAACCAGTAGGCGCTCACCCAGGTCAGCAGCTCGTCGCGGGTCCAGACCGACTCGACGTCGCCGCCGCAGTCGCTCCAGCCGCGCAGCTTCTCCACGATCCACGCGGCCAGCCCGGCGGGGGAGTCGCCGAGCCCGACCGCCAGCGTGTGCGGCCGGGGCGCTTGCTGGGCCAGGTAGCCGTCGGTGGCCCGCCAGGTGTCGGCGCGCTCGCGGTGGGCGCGCTCGTCGTCGGTGCGGGGCTCCGCCGTCGTCGCCGCCAGCGGCACGTCGGTGACGTGCAGTGCGGCGACCTGCTCGGGGTAGGTGGCGGCCAGCGCGACGGCGACGCCGCGGCCGATGTCGCTGGCGGAGACGACGTAGCGGGCGTACCCCAGGTCGGTCAGCGCCTCGGCGACCAGCTCGGCCATCTCCGCCGACGACATCGCCGGCGCGGGTGCGGCGAACGGGTAGCCGGGCAGCGCCGGGGCGACGACGTGGACGTCCCGCAGCAGCGGCAGCACCCGCTCGAAGCGCAGCACCGAGTCCGGCCAGCCGTGCAGCAGGACGACGGCCGGCGCATCCGGGTCGGCCGCCCGCTGGTGCACCAGCCGCAGCCCGCTGGACAGCGCCCAGGGCAGGGCGCGGATCCGTTCCTCGTGCGGGCGCCAGTCGTAGGTCTCCGCCCAGGAGTCGAGCAGGTCGGCGAGGTAGCCGGGCTCGGTGCCGCGGCCCCAGCCGGCGACGTCGGTCAGCGGCACCGGCCGCCAGCCGCGCAGCCGGGCACGCAGGTCGTCCACGTCGGCGGCGTCGACCGGCGGGGGAGCGGCGTCGTCCATGGTGACCTCTCAGCCCGGGGAGAGACGGAAGACCGGCCAGCCGATCTCGGTGCGCCACTCTGCCGCATCCGGGGTGTCCCGGGGACCCACCAGCTACGTCTCCCGCACCGGCCGGTCCGGTGCCGGGGGTCCGCCCGGCGTGCCGCCGGGGCACAGGAAGGTGTGGCATCGTTTCGTCCGTCAGCTGGTGGGCTGAGCGTCGGCCGGATCGTGCGGCCGGTGTGCCGGCCCCCGCGTCACCCCGCCCGGCGCAGCGCCGGTGCGGCGCGCCGGGCGAGGGAGCTCCGTCCCCGTGCGGCGCGAACCCGAGACCCGACAGGACGAGGCACTACACCATGAGCACCGACGGCACGAGCACGCCCGAGACCACCCCCGGCCAGCCGGGGGCGACCGCCGCCGGCGCCGCGACGGCCCCCGCGGCCGGGCAGCCCACCGACCCCGACACCACGGGCGCTGCGGACCCGGCCACCGGTGACGAGGGGGAGCCCGGCTGGGTCAGCCGGCACACCAGCACCCTGATCGCGCTGATGGTGGCGGTCATCGTGGTCGCCGTGGCGATCACCGGCCTCGTCCTGTGGCGCGACCGGATGGCCGACCGCAACGCCGAGACCGAGGCGGCGTTCCGCCAGTCCGTGGCGTCGCAGGGCGCCCAGGTGTCGACCGTGGAGTGCAACGGTGACATCTGCAGCGCGATCATCGGCGGCTCGGCCTACACCGTGCTGGTCCAGGAGGACGAGCAGGGCGTGCAGCAGTTCGGCGTCGCCGCCTTCAGCGGTCGCTGAGCCCCGACCTGCTGCGCCCCGCCGCCCACCCGGGCGGCGGGGCGCTGTCGTCTGCCGGGCACTCCGCCGGCCGCCGGCTGGGGCGGGCAGGGCCGGTGGGTCGGATGGGGCGACGCCGGGTGCGGCCTGGCCGCCGGCGGCCGCCCGGCGACCTAGCGTGGACGCCGATCCGCCGCGCCGCCGACCGAGAGCAGGCTCCACCGTGCACCAGCCCGTCGTCCGGCGTCCCCGTCGAGTTCTCCGAGCCGCACTGCTGATCGGCGCGGTGCTCGCCGGCACCGTCGGCTGCGGTGGGGGCACCGAGCCGGTCGCCGAGCCGGCGCCCACGTCGTCCACCCCTCCGCCGCCGCCCCCGCCCCCGGTGCTGTGGCCGCTGACCGGGGTGGAGAGCGGTGAGGTGCCGCCCCGCCCGGCGCTCGCGGTGAAGATCGAGAACTCGGTCGCCGCGCGGCCGCAGACCGGGCTGAACGCCGCTGACATGGTCTGGGAGGAGGTCGTCGAGGGCGGTATCACCCGCTACGTCGCGGTCTACCACTCCACGTTGCCGCCGCAGATCGGGCCGGTGCGCTCGGTGCGGCCGATGGACGCGGCGATCGCCGGCCCGCTGCACGGCCTGTTCGCCTTCTCGGGCGGGCAGCGGCCGTTCATCGACGCCGCCGCCGACGCCGGACTGCAGATCATCAGCCAGGACGCCGGCGCGCCCGGGTTCGCGCGGATCGACACCCGTTCGGCGCCGCACAACGTCTACGCCGACCCGACGGCGCTGGTCGCCCAGGCCGATGCCGGGCACCTGGCCGCGCCGCCGCCCCAGTTCGAGATCGCTCCCGCCGACGGCCAGCCGACCGCCGTCGTCGGCGGCGCACCGGCGACCACCCTGCAGCTGAAGCTGTCGGGGGTGAGCCGGCCGCAGTGGACGTGGAGCCCGCCGGACGGTCGATGGGTGCGGGCGGAGGGCACCACGCCCGCGGTCGAGGCCGACGGGACGCCGCTGCGCGCGGTGAACGTGGTCGTGCTGCGGGTCGACGTGCAGAACACCGCGTTCACCGACCCGGCCGGCAACCCGGTGCCCGAGACGGTGCTGACCGGCACCGGCGCTGCGGTGGTCGCCACCGGTGGCCACACCGTGCAGGCGACCTGGACCAAGGCCGGCGTCGCCGACCGGTTCATCCTCACCGGGCCCGACGGGATGCCGGTGCAGCTGGGCGCGGGCAACACCTGGGTCGAGCTGGTGCCCAACGGCACCGGGGACGTCGTCGTCGGCTGAACCGCGGACCGCCCGGGGCTGCTGTTCCTGCTGTGACGGGCGGGTCGTCGCGCACGCGCCGGTCACCGGAACGGCGGCCCCGGCCTGGCAGCCTCCTCCGGGTGCGCTGCCCCTTCCTCGTGCCGGCCGGTACCGGTCGCGCCGTCGTCGGCGGGCGGTACCTGGGCTGGCGTGATCGGAGCGTGCGATGAACCGAGACGGGCAGCGTCCCCTGCCCGCGCGCCTGGACCCGCGCGTGGGCCGGCCCCCGCGGAGCGCGGCGGGAGCCGACGGTGCGGGCCCCGGCGCCCGGCGGACCGCCGTGCTCGTGCGGTGCGTCGCCGCGGTGCTCAGCGCGGTGCTGCTGGCCGGGAGCGGCTGGGGCTGGAACCTGGCCCGGGTCGCCGAGGCCAGCGTCAGCCGCACCGACGCCATCCCCGACAGCGGCAACTCCGACGTCAACGGCGGTGCGCACGCCGGGTCGGAGATGAACCTGCTGCTGGTCGGGATGGACTCGCGCAAGGGCCTGACCCCCGAGCAGCAGCGGCTGTTCAGCACCGGTGAGGCCGACGGGGTGCTCAACACCGACTCGATGATGCTGGTGCACGTGCCGGCCGACGGGTCGGCCGCGTCGTTCGTCTCGCTGCCGCGGGACACCTACGTGTCGATCCCGGGGTACGGCAAGGGGCGGCTCAACTCCGCCTACGCCCGTGGTCACAACGCCGCGCCGGGCGGGGAGGTCGAGAAGGACGCCGCCGGGGCGCAGCTGCTGGTGCAGACGGTCAGCCAGTTCACCGGGCTGCGGATCGACCACTTCGCGGAGATCAACCTGCTGGGGTTCATCAACCTCAGCACCATCGTCGGCGGCGTGGAGGTCAACCTCTGCGAGGCGACCCGGGACGTCTACTCGGGTGCGGACTTCCCGGCCGGGGTGCAGACGATCACGGGGGCGGACGCGCTGAAGTTCGTCCGCCAGCGGCACGGTCTGCGGTCCGACCTGGACCGGGTGGTGCGGCAGCAGGTCTACATCGCCGGGATGCTGCGCAACGTGCTCTCCTCGAACCTGCTGCTCGACCTGGGCAAGCAGCAGGCGATCGTCGAGCAGGTCGGCAGCAGCATCACCTTCGACCGGGGGCTGGACGTCTTCGACCTGGCCGCCCAGATGCAGAACGTGCAGCCGGGCAACCTCAGTTTCCAGACCATCCCGGGTCTCACCGACGCCACGGTCGACGGCGCCGACGTGCTCCAGCCGCCCAGCCAGGCGGTGGTCAACGACTTCTTCGCGTCGCTGACCGCCGACCCTGCGCCCGCCGCCCCGGCGGCCGCGCCGTCCAGCGCGGCCCCGGCCCTGGCGCCGTCGGCGGTCACCGTGAGCGTGCTCAACGGCTCCGGCGTCTCCGGCGCCGCGGCCACCGCGGCCACCACGCTGACGGCCGGGGGCTTCCAGGCTTCCAGCGGCGGCAACGCCACCAGCACCGGGACCACGACGGTGCGGCACCGCACCGGGGAAGAGGCCGCCGCTGCGCTGGTCGCCGCCCAGCTGCCCGGCGCGGCGGTGGCCGTGGACGACAGCCTCCCGGCGGGCGCCGTGCAGCTGGTCATCGGCGGTGACTACAACGGCGTCGGTCAGGCGGTCACCGTCGCGGCGCCGGCGTCCAGCGGCCTGGAGACCAACGAGCGGACGGCGACCGACACCACCTGCATCCACTAGGCCGGGCGCCGGTCCGGTGACGCCTCCCCGATGAGACGTGGAGTGCGTCGCGCGCTGGTGGTCCGGACCACCGGGGTGTGGTCGGAGAACCTTGTGCTCTGCTCACGCCCGGTGAGCAGAGCACAAGGTTGCCCGACCCCCTAGTCGTACGGGTTGGTCAGGACCGGGCGGGCCTGCAGCACGGTGAAGCTGACCGGCGGGCCGTCGGTGGTCGTGGTTCCTGGGACGTCGGCCTGCACGCCGCCGTCGACGGAGAACGTGGCGCCCCAGGTGGTGGTGAGGTGGGCGGTGTAGGTGCCCGAGCCGTACTCGTGGGTGATCGAGTGATCGGGGTACGGAGCGCCGGGGTGGTCAGTGGTCAGGGTGGTGCCGTCGCCGGTGTGCCAGGTGTAGCCGGTGGCGGTCGCGGTGATGACGACGTCGAAGCCGCGGATGTCGACGGTGAAGGTCTGGGTCGACGGGCTGTCGGTGTAGAAGATCACCGGGAGGTTGGTGAGCGCGTTCCCCGGTGGCTGCTGGCGCGTCTCCAGCTCAGGCAGCGGCAGGGTCTGGAAGTAACGGAACACCTCATCCGGCGACGGCGGCGGGTTCAGATCGGTCACGTCGACGCAAGAGAAGCCCTCGTTGGTGACCGGGCCATACGTCTCGCCAACGGCCCGGTCTTCCTCGGGCTCCATGCCGTCTATCGAGCGCCTGTCCTCTTGTACAAGCCGCTGACTCAGGACGACGAAGCCTATGACCACGCGGCCCGGCACAGTGGCGCAGGTTTGTGTGCCTGGCTCACACCCACCCAGGGTGCCGTCCGTGAGAACGCACGGACGTATGAGCACGTAACTCCGTTCTGACAGGCCACGGTTGCTTGCCCGCCGGAAGGATGCACCCGGACCGCCTTCAACCACCGAAGCGGTGACGGCTCCTGAGTCCACTCGAACGTCTGGATCCGGTGGCGTACAGGAGATTCCTTCGCAGGCGACTGCGGGAGAACTGAAGAAGGCGATTCCGGCGACTGCGGTAAGGAGGATGGCGAGAAAGCGCTTGGTCATAACTACTCGTTGGTGATCAGCTGGTTCATGACCCAATATCGGTCGCTTACGCTCCACGTCATCGAAACGCCCGCGCTGACGCGAACCTCTTCCTCGCCCCGCCCGGGCACCGGTTCACCCTGAGCGTCGACAACGCTAATCGGCGCTTGAGTCAAAGAGAAGCCGAACTCTGCTACGGAGCCGCTGATTGCCGGCGGGGCGGAGCTAACTATGGTTAGTTGTCCGCCGCGGTACTCATACCCCGCAGCCGCGTCCTCGTCGTATCGGTCTGCCATGAACGTGCAGAAGTCGCAGTCGCGGCTGAGGTCCCGGAGCGGCTGTCCGTCCACGCCGGCCTGGTGCGTGATCAGGTCGAGGTAGTACCGCAGCCCGGCTTCGGCGCCCTCGGGCGTCATCTCTCGGGCCTCGTCCGGCATCGGTAGATCCGGTGGCCCGAGGGGCGGCAGGGCCTCGCTCGACTCGGCAGCGGTCGCGCTCGCCGACGGCAGGGTCTCGCTGGCCTGCTGCTCGCTCGAGCAGCCGGCGAGCACCGCCACGCCGATGGTCAGCGCCGCCGCCAGTCGAACCCGCCGCATCCGTCGTCCTCCCGAGTGCCTGCGCACAGTTGCCGGGAGACTACGCAGCTCCGTGGGCCGACCGCCGCCGTCGTCACCCGATCTGTGGACAAGCAGGCGAAGCCCAACTCCGGGTCCGGGGGAGCGGGGCCCCACCGCTTCGGCCCAAGCACACGCATCGGTTCAGTCACGGCCGGTGGGGATCGCGGCGGATCGTCCTCCCACCACGGACAATGACCGCGATGTCTCGACAGGCCGACCCCGGCGACCAACTCCCGCTGCCGTTCCCTCCGACCCGCGGGCAGAGGGTCCGCCAGGTGGCCCTGCGGGCCAGGCACGTCGCCGCCCGCGTCCTCGAGGTCGTCATGCGCTGGGTGCTCCGGATCGCGCTCCCGCTGCTCGGGGCGGCGGCCGCGCTGCAGGCCTTCCCGTACCACGCCACCGTCCAGGGCATCCCGTTCGAGGTGCAGGGCAGCCTCTTCAGCCGCCCGGTCCTGTCGGCCGACACCACCCTGGGCAACTGGGAGTTCCCCGACTTCGTCGGCCTCCCCATCGGCGTGCACATCTCGCCCGAGGACGTCGACATCCTGCAGATCACCCGCGCCGCCGAAGGTGACCTGCCGGCCTTCGTCGAACGGCTGCAGGCCGACTTCGCCGCCCAGGTGCCCCAGATCGCCACCTGGCTGGTCGCGGAGGCGCTCCTCGGCATCGCATTCGGCCTGGCCGCGGCCGCGGCCGTCAACATGTCCGTCCGCTACCTGCGCGGCCGGTCACGCCGCCCCCACGAGCTCCGTCACCGGGCCAAGCAGCTGGGCGCCGCCGGCCTGGCGCTCGCGGGCGTCACGGTGTTCGGCGTCGTCAGCTACAACCCCGACTGGGTGCGTGAGTCGCGCCTGACCGGCTCGCTGGCCGCCGCGCAGCTGTTTCCCGAGCAGCTCAGCCAGTACTACACGCAGCGGTCCAAGGCCCTCGACGTCCTCGGCTCGGTGGTCGGCATCCAGGCCGAACTGCAGTCGCAGGTCGAGGACGACCAGACTCCGCAGCCCGCGTTGCAGATCATGTACATCTCCGACATGCACCTGGCGGCCAACTACCCGCTGGTCGCCCTGTACGCAGCCACCTACGACGTCGACCTGATCATCAACACCGGCGACGAGGGCGCCTTCGGCCCCGCGTTCGAGCTGACCCCCGGCTACCTCGACGCGCTGCGGGCGGTCACCGCCGAGACACCGATGCTCTGGATCGCCGGCAACCACGACTCCCCGGACACCGAACGCGTGATGCGGACCATCCCCGGCGTCACCGTGCTGGGCAGCAAGACCGCCACCGTCGGCGGCTTCGACGTCTCCGCAGGCCTGGTCGACGCCTTCGGGCTGACCATCGCCGGCCTCCCCGACCCCCGGGTCTACGGCGGCCCCGGCGAGTACGGCGCCGACGCGGCGTCGGTCGTCGAACCGCTGCAGCGGCGCGCCGTCCAGGAGGCCCTCGCGGTCGACGAGCCCACGGTGGTGGCCGCCCCGACCACCAGCGGCTCGACGTCCGCGCCGACCGCGGACGGCAGCCAGCCCACCAACGGGTCCGGGCCGGCCACCGGCACCGCCACCGGTGACGGCGAGGTCGTCGACACCAGCACGATCGACGTGTTCGCCGTCCACGAGCCGGTCGCCGCCGAGGAGGTGCGCGAGGTGCTGGACGACCGGGTGCGGCTCACCGTCTCCGGCCACGTGCACAAGCAGAACGCCAGCGACGAGCTGCAGGACGGCGACGGGGCGATCAACCTGATCGAGGGCTCCACCGGCGCCGGCGGCCTGGACAACATCGTCCGCGGCGAGGACCGGCCGCCGATCAGCTTCTCCATCGGCTTCGTCTCCCAGGCGTGCCAGTTCACCCGGATCATGCGGTTCCAGGTGACCCCGGAGGACACCGCCGTCCTCACCGACCCGGCCACCGCGGCCGAGGCGCAGCCGCCGCAGGCCTTCGGCGACGACGTCACCGCCTCCACGGTCTTCTTCCGCCCGCAGGACGTCGACCCCGACCGCACCTGCGACGTCGACCTGGGCATCAGCGACGAGCGCCCCTGGCCGACCGACGACTGACGGGGCCCACCCCGGCGGCGGCGTCCCGGTGGGCCGGTCCGCCTGCGCTGCACCCCGGACGGCGCAGGCGAGTTCGTCACGCCCAGGCGGCGCACCTGACACTGGGCCGGTGCCGACACGACGCAGCGCCGGGATCCTGCTCCACCGGGCTGGGGCGGCCGGCCCGGAGGTGCTGATCGGGCACATGGGCGGGCCGTTCTGGGCGCGCAAGGACGACGGCGGCTGGTCGATCCCCAAGGGCGAGCTGGAACCCGACGAGGACGCCTTCGCCGTCGCCCTGCGTGAGGTCACCGAGGAGCTCGGCTCCCCGGTGCCGGCCGAGGACTTCACGCCGCTGGGCGAGGCCCGGGTGACCAGCGGCAAGGTGCTCACCGTCTGGGCAGCCGAGGGCGATCTCGACGCCGACGCCGCGGTGAGCAACACCTTTCCGCTGGAGTGGCCGCCACGCTCGGGGCGGGTGCAGGAGTTCCCCGAGATCGACCGGGCCGCCTGGTTCGACCTGGCCACCGCCCGCAGCAAGCTGGTGAAGGGCCAGGTCGTCTTCCTCGACCGCCTCGCCGCCCACCTCGCCACCTCCTGAGGGCGAAGATGGCCATTCCCGCCCCAGGGGAGAGGCGGAAATGGCCATTTCGGCGGCGGGGGCGTCAGTCGCCCTTGACGTTCACCACCTGGCGGAGGGTGTGCCGGATCTGCACCAGGTCCGCGGCGTCGCGCATGACGACGTCGATGTCCTTGTAGGCGTCGGGGTGCTCGTCGAGGAACGCGTCCGAGTGACCCCAGGCGATGCCGGTCATCCGCGCGTCCAGGTCGGCCCGGCTGAACAGCCGCCGGGCTGCGTTGCGGGAGTGGTTCCGCCCCGCCCCGTGCGGCGCGGACGTCAGCGCCGCCTCGTTGCCCAGCCCCTCGACGACGTAGGACGCCGCGCCCATCGAGCCGGGGATCAACCCCGGCTGGCCCTTCCGCGCGGAGATCGCACCCTTGCGGGACAGCCACACGTCACGCCCGGAGTGCCGCTCGCGCTCGGTGTAGTTGTGGTGGCACTGCACCGTCTCCAGCCGCTGGACGTCGTCCTTCAGGAACCGGCCGACCTGCTCGACGACCCGGTCCATCATCTCCTCGCGGTTCAGCCAGGCGAACCGCTGCGCCCAGCGCAGCGCCTCGATGTAGGTGTCGAACTCCGGCGTCCCCTCCTCCAAGTACGCGAGGTCCCGGTCGGGCAGCTCGATGCCCTGGGCGCGGCACCACTCCTGGGCCCGGCGGATGTGCACCGACGCCAGCTTGTTGCCCACGCCCCGGGAGCCGGAGTGCAGGAACAGCCAGACCCGGCTCTGCTCGTCCAGCGACACCTCGATGAAGTGGTTGCCCGAACCCAGCGACCCCAGCTGCAGCGGCCAGTTGGCCGCCACCCCGGTCGCCTGGTCGGCGCCGGGCAGCGCCCGCAGCTCCTCGACGCGCGGCTCAGCGGTGAACCGCACCTTCTTGTTGTAACGGCCGGCCGACAGCGGGATCGACCGGGAGATCTGCCCGTGCAGCACGCTGAGGTCGCGGCCGGCGAGGTCGGCGGCGTCGAACTGGGTGCGGACGGCCATCATCCCGCAGCCGATGTCGACCCCGACCGCGGCCGGGATGATCGCGCCCTCGGTCGGGATGACCGACCCGACGGTGGCGCCCTTGCCCAGGTGCGCGTCGGGCATCAACGCGAGGTGGGGCTGGACGAACGGCATCGTGGCCGTCCGCTCGGCCTGCTCGCGGGTGCTCGGCTCCAGGATGGACGCCCAGCTCAGCAGGCGTCCGTTGATCTGCTCCATGGTCCTTTCTCTTCTCCGTGGGAGGGCTGGTGGCGCTGCGCAGCCGGTGCAGTCAACGCGCTGAGCACCGCGGGTGCACGCCCTTTACCCGGACGACGGCCCCGGACGCACGGTCCACCCGAGGTCGGAGCGCCACCGGCGGCAACATCACCCGTCAGGCGGACGCGGGGCGACGGGTGCACGGGGTGGACTGGGATCGTCCACCGCACCGACCGAGGAGAACACCGTGCTGGCATCCCACCCGACCGCCTCCCGCCCCCGGCAGGAGGCGGACGACGTGGGGTTCCGGGGGCACCGGTCGCCGCAGTCGGCCAGCCCGGTGCGGCGCCCCTGGTGGGCCCGGCTGGTGCGCCGCCTCGTCGGGGCGGCGCTGGTCCTGGTCGTCCTCGGCGTCGCCGTGCTCGGTGTGGCCTGGGTGGTGACCCCCGACGTCGGTGACGCCCGTGATCGGGTCACCGAGCGGCTGGCCGCCGCCGGCGCCACCCCGCTGGAGGGCGAGCTGCCCGACCGGGTGGTGGCCGCCGTGCTGGCCACCGAGGACGCCCACTTCGAGCACCACGTGGGGGTCGACTGGCGTGGGGCGCTGCGGGCGCCGATCGGTGCGGTCACGGGCCAGGACCTGGGTGGGTCGACGCTGGACCAGCAGCTGGCCAAGAACGTCTACGAGGACGGCGAGGCGGGGTTCCTGGACCGGGTCTCCGCCGTGGTGCTCGCGCTCAAGCTGGACGCCGAGTGGTCCAAGGAGGACCTGCTGCGGATGTACCTCGACGACGCCTACTTCGGCCACGGCTTCACCGGCGTGGTCGACGCGGCCCGGGGCTACTTCGGGCTGGCGCCGGACGAGCTCAGCTGGACCCAGGCCAGCCTGCTGGCCGGGCTGCTGCAGGCGCCCAGCGCGTACGACCCGCTGAGACACCCGGAGCGGGCGGCGGCCCGGCAGGCGCACGTCCTCGACCGCCTGGTCGCCGTCGGCGAGCTCACCCGGGCCGAGGCCGACGACGTCGCCGACGACGACTGGGCGCTGACCGGCTGAGCGCGCGTTCCCTCCCGTTTCTGCCGCGCGCGACCCGGGCACCGGGCAGGCGACAGCGGAGACGACACGAGGGGAACCCCATGCAGGTCGGCTACAAGCTCGCCACCGAGGCGTTCGGCCCGGCGCAGATCATCGAGCAGACGGTGGCGGCCGAGGAGGCCGGCTTCGACTTCGTCGAGCTCAGCGACCACTACCACCCGTGGCTGGAGGAGCAGGGGCACAGCGCCTTCACCTGGTCGCTGCTGGGGGCCATGGCCGCGAGGACCGAGCGGATCCACCTCGCCACCGGGGTCACCTGCCCGATGATCCGGTACCACCCGGCGGTCATCGCCCAGGCCGCGGCGACCGTGCAGATCATCTCCGGCAACCGGTTCACCCTGGGCATCGGCGCCGGCGAGCGGCTCAACGAGCACGTCGTCGGTGGTGGCTGGCCGGCGGTCCGGATCCGACACCACATGCTCCGCGAGGCGCTGGAGATCATCAACCTGCTCTGGCAGGGCGGCTACCAGTCCTACGAGGGGAAGTACCTCACGCTGGAGGACGCCCGGGTGTTCGACCTGCCCGACCAGCTGCCGGTGATCGCCGTCGCCGCCGGTGGGCCGGGCGCGGCCAAGCTGGCCGCCGAGCACGGCAGCGGCCTGTTCGCCACCGACGCCGACCCGTCGCTGGTGCAGGCCTACACCGAGCACGGCGGCAGCGGCCCCCGCTACGCCGAGGTGCCGATGGCCTGGGCCGAGACCGAGGACGCCGGCGCGCAGGAGGCGCTGCGGACCAGCCGCTGGGCGCTGTCGGGCTGGCCGGTGATGAGCGAGCTGCCGAACCCGGTCAACTTCGACGCCGCCAGCAGCACGGTGACCGTCGAGGACGTCAAGGGCCAGTTCTCCTGCGGCCCGGACGTCGACCGCCACGTCCAGCAGGCGCAGCCCTACGTCGACGCCGGCTTCGACCACATCGTGCTGCAGAACGCCGGCCCGGACCCGGACGGGTTCATGCAGGTCGCCAAGAGCGAGCTGATCGAGCGGGTCCGGTCCCTCACCCCGTCGTCCTGATGCCGGTGGTGCCCGCACCGGCCGGCGCGGGCACCACCACCGGACGCCGCGACGGTCACCGATGAGCCGCGAGGAACGCTGGGAACGGCGGCTGGCGCTGCCGGTGCTGGTGGCTGCCCTGGCGTCCATCCCGGCGATGTTCCTGACCTTCGCCGGCGGCACGCTCGGCACCGCCGGCCGCACGATCGACGCCGTCAGCGGTCTGGTGCTGGTCGCCGAGACGGTGGTGCTGCTGGCGGTCGCCGAGGACAAGCGGGCCTGGCTCCGCGCGCACCGCGGGATGGTGCTGCTCACCGTCGGGGTGGTGGTGGCGATCGTGCTCGCGGTCGGGCCCGTCCAGGTGCTGCGGCTCATCCGCACGGTGGGCGCGCTGCGAGTGCTGCGCGCGGGCCGGATCGTGCGGGCCGCCCGGGTGCTGGCCGCCCGGATCGGGTTGGCCGGCCGGGGAGCGCACCTGTTCGCCGGGATCGCCGGGACGCTCGTCGCCGTCTTCGTCGGGGTGGTGCTGGCCGACCCGACGTCGCGGTCCCGGTCGCTGCTGACCGCGGTGGTCGGCCCTATCGGCACCCCGGCGGTCGTCGTGCTCTCCGTCCTGGCGGGTGCGCTGCTGGGCGGGGCGACCTACCTGCTCGCCCGGGACAGCGACGAGGGCGACGAGGACGACGGTGAGAAGGAGGGCGACGAGGACGACGGTGATGAGGAGGGGGCCGGGGACGGCGCCCGGCCTGCCGCCGGCTAGACCTACCGCCCGCCTTCGCCGGCGACGTCGCCGGGACCCGGCGCTCTTCCCGGGGCGCCGCGACCTCCGGCGCCACCTGGACGCCGTGGACCGGAACGCCTGACCGGCGGTGGTTGGGGCAGCGCCACCCGGGGCACCCACCAGTCCTGGACCACAACGAGACGTGAGGAGGCAGCCATGGGGCTGTTCGGCAAGATGGCCAAGGCGGGCCTGGCGAAGAAGGCGATGAACGAGGCACGCAAGCCGCAGAACCAGCAGAAGCTCAAGAGCGCGTTCTCGTCGCTGACCAACCGCGGCAACAGCGGTGGCAAGTCGAGCGGCACGCGCCGGGGCTGACGCCTGAGCGGAGGGACGGCGGGTCATCCTGCCGACCTCCGCAGGGTTCCTGCCATCCGGCGGGGAACGTCGGAGCGAGGGGCACGGACGCGGTCAGACTGCCGTCCGTGCCCCTCGACGTCCCGCTACCCGGTTCCGCCGCCGCCCGCGCTGCCCGCGAGGTGGCCGCGGCCTTCTCCTCGCCCGCGCTGCTCGCGCACAGCGACCGCTCGTACCTCTGGGCCGCGGAGTACGGCCGGGCCCGCGGCATCGGCTTCGACGCCGAGCTGCTCTACGTCGCCGCGATGCTGCACGACCTCGGTCTGGTGCCGGTCTTCGACAGCGACACCGTGCCGTTCGAGGAGGCCGGCGGAGCTGTCGCCTGGGTGTTCACCGCCGGTGCGGGCTGGGACACCGACCGGCGGCGGCGCGTCTCGGACGTGATCGTGCGGCACATGTGGGCCGAGGTCGACGTCGAGGCCGATCCCGAAGCGCACCTCCTGGAGCTCGCCACCGGCCTGGACGTCTCGGGGCGGCGACCCGAGGACTGGCCGGACGACTTCCGCGCGCAGGTGCTGGCCCGGCACCCGCGGGGCGGGCTCGCCGAGGAGTTCCTCAGCTGCTTCACCGCGCAGGCCCGCCGCAAGCCCGCGTCGCTCGCCGGCCGGTTCGTCGCCGGTGGCTTCGCCGAGCGCGTGCGCGCCAACCCGCTGGACCACTGACCCCACCGGCCGCGGCCCGGCCCGGTCAGAACCGTGTTTCGGGGGGGGGGGGGGGGGGGGGGGGGGGGGGGGGGGGGGGGGGGGGGGGGGGGGGGGGGGGGGGGGGGGGGGGGGGGGGGGGGGGGGGGGGGGGGGGGGGGGGGGGGGGGGGGGGGGGGGGGGGG
>NZ_JBJHAG010000043.1:0-23990 GCF_054050925.1 Modestobacter sp. SYSU DS0657
CCCCCCCCCCCCCCCCCGCCCCCCCCCCCCCCCCCCCCCCCCCCCCCCCCCCCCCCCCCCCCCCCCCCCCCCCCCCCCCCCCCCCCCCCCCCCCCCCCCCCCCCCCCCCCCCCCCCCCCCCCCCCCCGGCCCAGCACGTGCCAGTCCTCGGGCCGCTCCGCGATCGTGGTGGCGAACGCGGAGGCGACCTGCTGCATGGCGGCGCCCACCCGGTCGCGCAGCCGGCCCGGCCCCGTGACCGGTACCTCCGGGTGGACCACGAAGCGCCAACCGCCGCCGTCGAACTGGCAGACCGCCGGCAGCAGGGCGGCACCGGTCTGCGCCGCGAGCAGCGCCGGACCGCCGGGCATGGTGGTGGACCGGCCGAAGAACTCGACCGGCACGCCGTCGCCGGAGAGGTCGCGGTCGACCAGCAGGCAGGTGGTGCCGCCGGCGGAGAGCCACTCGCGCAGCACCACCGACGCCGGGCGCTCGCCGCCGGTCAGCGGCAGGATCCGCATGCCCAGCCCCTCCCGGTAGTCGACGAACCGCCGGTAGAGCGACTCCGGCCGCAGCCGCTCGGCGACCGTGACGAAGGGGCCGCCCAGCCAGTCGATCAGCCACACCCCGGCCACGTCCCAGTTGCCGCTGTGCGGCAGGGCGACGACCGCACCCCGGCCGTCGGCGCCCACCCGCTCCAGGTGTTCCCGCCCCACCATGGTGGCCCCGGCGAGCACCTGCGTGGTGCCCATCGCCGGCAACCGGAAGGCCTCCTGCCAGTACCGGGCGTACGAGCGCATCGCCCGGCGGGTGAGTTCGTCCAGCTCGGCTCCGTCCAGCCCGGTGACCACCCGCAGGTTGGCGCGCAGCTGCCGCACCCCCCGCCCGTTCCGGGCGGCGGCCCAGGATCCCCCGGCACCGAACGCCGCCGAGGCCACCGGTGCGGGCAGCAGCCGGACGGCGCGCCAGCCCGCCGCGTACCCGCCGTCGGTCAGCCGGTCGCGCAGGGTGGCCACGCGGTCGGAGCGCAGGGCACCCGGTCGGCGGCCGGGGCTCACGGTGCGGGGTCGGCGGCCGACGACGGGTCCTGCGCCGGGCGGGGCGCCGCCGGCAGGGACCGACTGCGGGACTGGCGGTGCACCTCGGCGAACCGCTGGGCCACGGTGACCGCACTGCCGACCAGCAGGACCCAGAGCGCCACGTGCACCGCGTACGGGATCCCCAGGCCGGTGAAGCCGGTGCCGACCAGCACCAGGATCAGCCGCTCGGTGCGTTCGACGACACCGACGTCGCAGCTCAGGCCCACCCCCTCGGCCCGCGCCTTGATGTAGGAGGTGAGGATGCCGAGCACCAGGCAGACCAGTGCGAGCAGCACCAGCAGCCGGTTGTCCCCCGCGCCGGAGAACCACCAGGCCAGGCCGGCGAAGATGGCCGCGTCGGCGGCGCGGTCGCCGGTGGAGTCCAGCACCGCGCCGAACACCGACCCGCCGCCCCGGGCCCGGGCCAGCGCCCCGTCGAGCATGTCGAGCAGGACGAAGACGGTGACGGTGGCCGCGCCCCAGAACAGCCAGCCGTTGCCGATGAGGAAGACCGCGGCGGCGACCGCGCCCAGCGTCCCGGTGGCGGTGACCGCGTCGGCGGTGACCCCGGCGCGCAGCAGCCCGCGCACCACCGGCGCCCAGAACCGGGCGACGGCCGGGCGCAGGTTGACCCCGAGCACTCAGGCCCCCGTTCCGGCACGACCGGCCGCGGGCCAGGCCTCGGCGAGCAGCCGGCGGGTCTCGGTGAGCACCTGCGGCAGCACGCGGGTGAGCCCGATCACCGGCATGAAGTTGGTGTCCCCGCCCCAGCGCGGGACGACGTGCTGGTGCAGGTGGTCGGCGATGCCGGCGCCGGCGATCGACCCCTGGTTCATCCCGACGTTGAAGCCGTGGGCGCCGCTGACCGACCGGACCACCCGCATCGCCGTCTGGGTGAAGGCGCCCAGCTCGGCGACCTCGGCGTCGGTCAGGTCGGTGTAGTCGGGCACGTGCCGGTACGGGACGACCATCAGGTGCCCGGCGTTGTACGGGTACAGGTTGAGCACCGCGTACACGGTCTCGCCCCGGGCGACGACGAGGCCGTCCTCGTCGGCGAGGCCGGGGATCCGGTCGAACGGGCAGTCGCCGGCCGCGTCGCTGACCGGCTTGTTCTCCCCGCGGATGTAGGCCATCCGGTACGGCGTCCAGAGGTGCTCGAAGCCGGCCGAGGGACCCCCGTCGTCGTTGACGACGGGGATCCTCAGCTCCTCCTGCGCGTCGCTCATCCCGCAGCCGCCGGCTCGGCGGCCCCGGCATTTGCTGCCCCGGCCTCGACCGCGGTGGGGTCGGTGTTGGTCCGGGCGGCGACCCAGGCCACGACCTGCTCGACGGCCTCGGCGACCGGCACCCCGTTGCGCTGCGAACCGTCGCGGTAGCGGAAGGAGACCGCTCCCGCCTCCGCGTCGGTGGCGCCCGCGATGAGGACGAACGGCACCTTCTGCTTGCTGGCGGTGCGGATCTTCTTCTGCATCCGGTCGTCGGAGTCGTCGACCTCCACCCGGATGCCGCGGGCGCGCAGCTGCCGCGCCACGTCGGTCAGGTAGGCCACCTGCTCGTCGGTGATCGGGATGCCGACCACCTGGACCGGCGCCAGCCAGGCGGGGAACGCGCCGGCGTAGTGCTCGGTGAGCACACCGAAGAACCGCTCGATCGAGCCGAACTTCGCCGAGTGGATCATCACCGGCTGCTGCCGGGTGCCGTCGGCGGCGCTGAACTCCAGGCCGAACCGGGCGGGCTGGTTGAAGTCGTACTGGATGGTCGACATCTGCCAGGTGCGGCCGATGGCGTCCCGGGCCTGCACCGAGATTTTCGGCCCGTAGAACGCCGCGCCGCCCGGGTCGGGCACCAGTTCCAGCCCGGTCTCCCGCGCCGCGTCCTCGAGCACCGCGGTGGCGACGGCCCACTCCTCGTCGGAGCCGATGAACTTGTCGGACTCCCCGCGGGTGGACAGCTCCAGGTAGTAGTCGTCCAGGCCGAAGTCGCGCAGCAGCCCGAGCACGAAGGCCAGCAGGTGCCGGATCTCGCCCGGCGCCTGCTCGGGGGTGACGTAGCTGTGCGAGTCGTCCTGGGTGAGCCCGCGCACCCGGGTCAGGCCGTGCACGACGCCGGACTTCTCGTACCGGTACACCGAGCCGAACTCGAAGAACCGCAGCGGGAGCTCCCGGTAGGACCGCCCGCGCGACCGGAAGATCAGGTTGTGCATCGGGCAGTTCATGGCCTTGAGGTAGTACTTCGAGTTCTCCAGGTCCATGGCCGGGAACATGGTGTCCTCGTAGTACGGCAGGTGGCCGGAGGTCTCGAACAGCCCGCCCTTGCTGATGTGCGGGGTGCCGACGTAGTCGAACCCCTCCTCGATGTGCCGACGGCGGACGTAGTCCTCCATCTCCCGCTTCACCACCCCGCCCTTGGGGTGGAAGACCACGAGCCCGGAGCCGATCTCGTCGGGGAAGCTGAACAGGTCGAGCTCGACGCCCAGGCGCCGGTGGTCGCGGCGCTCTGCCTCGGCCAGCTGCTCCAGGTACGCCTTCTGCGCGTCCTTGCTCTCCCAGGCGGTGCCGTAGACCCGCTGCAGCTGCGGGTTCTGCTCGCTCCCCCGCCAGTAGGCGGCGGCGCTGCGGGTCAGGGAGAACGCCGGGATGCTGCTGGTGCGCGGCAGGTGCGGGCCCCGGCACAGGTCGGTCCAGACCCGCTCGCCGGTGCGCGGGTCGAGGTTGTCGTACATGGTCAGCTGCGCGCCGCCGACCTCGACGTCCGCGCCCTCGGCGCCCTCCTCGCCGGCACCGCCCTTGAGACCGATCAGCTCCAGCTTGTAGGGCTCGTGCGCCAGCTCGGCGCGCGCGTCGTCGTCGCCGATCTCCCGGCGGCTGAAGTGCTGCCCCTGCTTGACGATCGCCTGCATCCGCTTCTCCAGCGCCTGCAGGTCCTCGGGGGTGAAGGGCCGCTCGGGGTCGAAGTCGTAGTAGAAGCCGTTCTCCACCGGCGGGCCGATGCCCAGCCGGGTGCCCGGGAAGAGGTCCTGCACCGCCTGCGCGAGCACGTGCGCGGCCGAGTGCCGGATCACCGCCCGCCCGTCGGGGCTGGCGGCGACCACCGGCTCCACCTCGGCGTCGGTCTCCGGGGCCCAGGACAGGTCCTTCAGGTCACCGGTGGCCACGTCCCGGACGACGACGGCGGCCTCGGCACCCTTGAGCGCGACCCCGGCGTCCTTGAGCGCCTGCAGCGCCGTCGTCCCGGCCGGGACCCGGATCGGGGTGGCGGCGGTCGGGGAGGGCGGGGCGGACACTCGAGCTCCTGGGGGTCGGCGCGGTCCGGCCGGTCGGCCGGGACCCTGAGACTAGTGCGCCACCGGCCCCGGCCGGGTCACCCGGGGACGACCCGGAGCCCGTCGGCGACGGCGCCGCGGGCGTCGAGCACGGCGGTGATCCGGGCGGTGCTCACCGGGTCGGCCGGCACCAGGGTGACCGCGTCGGTGCCCAGCTCGATGCGCACCGGCACCGCCTCGGCCTGCGAGACGGTGAACCGGCCGTCGTCGCCGCGGGTGAAGGTGAACCGGGCGATCACCGAGTCCTCGGTGTCGTGCCCGCGGGTGGCGTGCTCGGCGAGGTGGTTGCCCAGGCCGTAGGCCACCCACTCCCCGTCGATCCGCTCGAAGGGCTGGACGACGTGCGCGTGGTGGCCGAGCACCAGGTCGACGTCGGGCGAGGCCAGCAGGGTGCGCACCGCCTCCTCCTGGGCGGGGAGCGGCGCGGAGTCGTACTCCGCGCAGCAGTGCACGCTGGCGACCACGACCTCCGCGCCCGCCGCCCGCGCGGCGGCCGCGTCGGCGAGCACCCCGCTGACGTCGGGCAGGTCGAAGGTGTCGACGGCGAAGGGCGCGTCGGCCGGCAGCGGCACCCCGTTCAGCGAGAACGTGGTGGCCACGTGCCCGACCCGGACACCGCCGGCGTCCACGACGGTCGGTGGCTCCCCCGCCGTGCGGTGCGTGCCGGTGTGCGCGATGCCGGCGGCGTCCAGGGTGTCCAGGGTGCGGACCAGCCCGGCGAGCCCGGCGTCCAGCGAGTGGTTCGAGGCGGTGGAGCACAGGTCGTACCCGGCGCCGGCGAGGGCGTCGACGATCTCCGGTTGCACCGCGAAGGACGGGTAGCCCGAGTACGGCCCCCCGGCCGGCGCGACCGGGGTCTCCAGGTGGCAGATCGCCAGGTCAGCGGCCTGTAGCACCGGGGCCACCGGCGCGAAGACCGCGGAGAAGTCCCAGGAGCCGTCCGGCTGCTGCGCACCGCGGGTGAGGGCACGGCCCTGGTGCACCAGCACGTCGCCGGTGGCGACCAGGGTGAACGTCTCCGGCGGCTCGGTTGCCGGGGAAGAGCTGACCGGGGCCGGGGAGCTGGGCACCGGGGACCCGGCGGCCGGGGCGCCGTCGCCGTCCGCGCCGCAGCCGGCCAGCAGGACGGCGAGCACGGCCACCACCGCCCCACGACCGCTCCGCACGGGTCGGACCCTAGCGACGGTCCGCCCGTCCGCGGGACCGACGCGCAGGTCAGTCCACCAGCTCCACCGGGTCGCCGGCGGCGACCCGGCCGGGCGTGACCACCTCGGCGTACACGCCCAGGCAGTGCTTCGGGGTGCGGACGACGTCGAGCACCGCCTCCCCGACGCGCACGCGCCGGCCCACCCAGCTCCGCTCGTCGGCGGCGGGCAGGTGCAGCAGCAGGTTGGCCCGCGGGTCGTCGGCCGAGCAGCCCTCCGGGACGTCCCCGGCCTCGGCCCGGTCGATCGCCTCCCGGGACACCAGGTGCACGGCGGCGGCGTCGACCTGCGGGCCGGCCGCCGAGGCCGCCAGGCGGACGGGGCGGCCCAGCACCTCGGTCAGCGTGATCGTGTCGGCCTCGGCGTCCCCGGTGGCGACGACCTCGCGCAGCTGCGGCGTGGTCTTCACCGTGACGCGCTCCCCGGTGTCGGCGTCGACCACCGACCAGGCGCGGTCACCGCGCAGCCCCGCCGCGTCGACCTCCGTCTCGGCGACCGTCCGGCCGGCCAGCGACTTCACCGGGTACACCGACACCTGACCCACGCTGCCCACCACGTTCCCCATGCCCGGGACGCTACGCGGCGCTCCCCTGGTGACGCAGCCGACGCAGCCGACGCAGCTGGGCGTCCAGGTAGGGACGCGCCCGGCGCTGCCCGCCCCGTCGGGCGATCGCTGCGGCGAGCGAGCCCAGGACCCGGACCAGCCGCTCCTCGTCCGGCTCCCAGCCGCGCCGGCGGCACTCCGCCAGCCAGTCGACCGGCCCGGCGTGCCCGCGGGCGCCGTTGCACCGGCCGCAGGCGGCGACCTCGTTCTCCGCCCACGACGGGCCGCCCTTCACCCGGGGCACCAGGTGCTCGGTGGTCGGGCGGACCAGGCCGGCGAAGGCTCGCCCGCACCAGATGCAGGTGGCGCCGTCGCGCACCAGCGCCCCGGCCAGCCGGGCCGCGCGATCGGGTTGCACGACTCCCATGGTCCCGCGATCGGCGGCCGGCGCCGTCAGCTGCGGCGGGCCCGCTCCCCCGCGACGTCCCGGCGGCGCGGCTGGACCATGGCCACGGCCCTCCGGCGCACCTGCCCGGCCCGGCGGAACCGCTGCCGGGTGTGCCGGGGCGAGTGCGCCGTCCAGACGAGGTCGGGGTCCGGTGCCGGCGGCGCGTCGTCGTCCTCCGCCGCTGCCGACCGCATGCGCTCGTGCAGGTGGCCGAGCACCCGGCCGAGGAGCTCCTCGTCCGCGACGAGCTCGCGCAGGTCCGCCGCGCCCTCGGCGGCCAGCGCCTCGGGAAGCCAGGACTGCCAGCCGGGGCCGAACGCCCGTGCCGCCCCGTCGGACACCACGGCGTGGGCGGCGTCCACGACCACGCCCGTCCCCAGCGCCACGTCCAGCTCCGCGACCGCCCGCAGCGTGTAGCGGTCGGGACCGGGCCACGGCGGGGTGAGGAACAGGTCGTCCGGCCCGAACTGCTCGTCCTGGAGGTCCACCCGGGCATCGTCGCACCCGTCCCCCCGGACGACGACGGCCCCCGACCTGATCAGGTCGGGGGCCGCATCCGGTGGGCGATACTGGGTTCGAACCAGTGACCTCTTCGGTGTGAACGAAGCGCTCTACCACTGAGCCAATCGCCCGGACGCCGATGATTCTGCCAGACGCTCAGCGCCAGAGTGGCACCCACCCCGGGATCCAGTCCGGCACGCCCGTCACGTGCAGGGTCACGCACAGCACCCCGTACACGAACGCCGCCGTCAGCGCGGCGACGGCCAGGCGCACCCACAGCGGCTGGCGGGTCAGCCAGTCGGTCCAGCGGGCCACGTGGCGGCGGGTGAACTGCAGCAGCCGCTCGGCCCAGGTGAACTCCGAGGCGAGCACGAACAGCCCGGCGATGACGGTCAGCCAGCCGGGCCCCGGCAGCGGGATGGTGACGATCCCCACGGCGACCACCAGGCCACCGACGATCCCCACGCCCACCCGGTAGGGCGCGTCGAACGCCCGCCGGGCGGCGATCCGCCGGCGCCACGCGCTGTCCGCGACCCGCTCGCGCAGGCTGTGCACGCCGTCGCCGGCGAACCGGTCCCGGCGCTCGGCCACGCGCTCCCGCTGCTTCTGGTCGACGACCGCGTCCCGGCCACCGGGCATGCCGACACGGCGCGGGAGGTGCTCCCCCGGCGCCGCGACCGTCTCCTGACCGCTCAGCTCGTCACCTGCCCGTTCGCGACGATCTCCGTGGGTTCCGACGGAACCTGCCGGCCGGGCTCGACGCTGATGGCGTACTCGCCGTACTCGTCCAGCCCGGTCGCCGCAGAGCCTACGGTCCGCAGCTCCATCTGTGGGGAAACGACGTCGAACTCCCCGATGGCCACCGCGGAACCCTCCGCCACCCCCCAGGCGACGTACGTGCTGTCGGTCCGGTCGTTGGGCGCGAGCCCGGTGGTGAGCACCTGCACCTGCCCCTCCCGGACGACCACGGTGGCGATCTGCCGGCCGTCCTCCCCGGTGAGCGGGACGATGGCCGCCCGGCCCGGCACCAGCAGCTCGTCGAGCACCTCCGCCCGCTGGGTGGCCTCCGCCCGGGCGGCGTCCCGGTCCTCGGCCAGCACGACGTTCCACGCCCCCAGCGCCAGCACCGCCGCCACGGCCGCCGCGGCGAGAGCGGTGGGCAGCACCCGCCGCCACGCCGGCCGGAGGTCGGGCTCGCCACCGCGGCGCGGTGCCTCCAGCTCGAGCTCCAGCCCATCGCCGCCGGGCCGGTCGCCGGCCCGGGCAGCCGGCGCCCCCGGTCGGCCGGCCGGGGGTGCCGGCTGCCGGGCGGGTGCCGGAGCGGGGTGGCGGACCTGCTCGGTCACCTCCACGGCGGCCCGCAGCCGGTCCCGCAGCGCGTCGGAGGGCTCGGCGGTGGAGGGCTCGGCGGTGGAGGGCTCGGCGGTGGAGGACCCGGCGTCGGACGACCCGGCGTCGGACAGGTCGGCAGCGAGCGCCCCCATCACCTGCCCGGTACCGGCGACCGTCCGGGCGCAGCGCCCGCACCCGGGCAGGTGGGCGTCGAACCGGTTCTCGTCCTCCGGCTCCAGGGCGTGCAGCGCCCACCCGACCGCCAGCTCGTCCCACCCCCGGTGGTCATCGCCGGGAGCGTGGTCCGGTGCACCGTGGACGGTCATCGCGCGGCCCCGTCCGCGGGGGTCGGACCGGGCACGTCGGCGCCCAGCGCGTCCGTGAGCCCGCGCACGCCCGCGAGCAAGCGGCTCTTCACCGTGCCCAGCGGCGCGCCGGTGAGCGCGGCCACCTCGCGCTGGGTGTAGCCGCCGTAGCAGACGAGCGCCAGGACCTCGCGCTGCGCGTCGGGCAGCGCCTGCAGAGCGGTGCGCACCGTCGCGGCGACCCGGTCGGCCGCCTCGTCGGGGGCGGCGGCCGACGCCGCCAGGGCGAGCTCGTCCACGGCCCGGACCTGCCGGCGCCGGTGCGACTCCTCGCGCCGCACGGCGTCGACCGCCTTGTGGTGGACCGTCGACAGCAGCCAGGAGGCCACCGTTCCCCGGCTCGCGTCGAAGGCGCCCGGGTCCCGCCAGACGGAGAGGAAGACCTCCTGCAGCACGTCCTCGGCGAGCGCGTCGTCGGCGACCACCCGGCGCGCGAGGGCGAACGCCGGCCGCCGGAACCGCTCGTAGAGGTCGTCGATCGCCGTCCGGTCGCCCGCGGCGACCCGTGCGACCAGCCGGCGGTCGGCCGCGCCGTCGTCCGGGTGGCGCAGCTGTCGGCTCACGAGGCCATGGTCACACGGGGGCTCCGCCCGGCACTGCCCGTTCGGGCCACCGATCGACACCGGCCACCCGTCCGGGTGGACGGACGGGGCGCATGTGACTGGTGGGACGGATGGGGCACGACACGCCGCGGCGGGGCGTCACCTCCCCCACCGTTGGTCGTTGTGAAGGACATGGCGCGCTTTCCGAGGTCCGGCTGCACGGCTCGAACGACCCTCCACCTGGTCGGCCCGCAGTCCTGGACGGCCGTCCCTGCCGCGCTGGTCTACGACGCCACCGACCCCTTCGCCGTACGGATCCGGTTCGGCGACGGCGGGGGCGACCCGGCCGACGCCCTCGCCGACGCCCTCGCCGAGGAGCTGCCCGCCGGCGACCTGGCCGAGGACGAGTTCCTGGACGAGCCGGAGGACGACGGCGTCGAGTGGCTGCTGAGCCGCGAGCTGCTGCGCGCCGGCCTCACCGCCCCCGCCGGCGACGGCGACGTCCGGCTGTGGCCGGCCCGGGGCGGACTCGACGTGCTCTTCCTGCAGCTGCGGGCCCCCTCGGGCGAGGCGCTGTTCGAGCTGTCGGCCACCGTCGTGGGCGACTTCCTGCGGGAGAGCGAGCTGCTGGTGCCCGTCGGCACGGAGAGCGACGCGACGTCGGTCGACGAGGAGCTGTCCGAGCTGCTCCGCGGCGGCACCGACAACCCGACCTCCCTGTGACCCCGCGACGGCGGTCGACGAGCCGCTGACCTGGGCGGACACCCTCCGCGACACCCGGGGTACCCCCCGGGTTTGGAGCCCTGGAGGGCATCGGTTAGAGTTCTTCCCGTTGCACAGCGCAGTACGCAACGAGCAAGCGGACGTGGCTCAGTGGTAGAGCATCACCTTGCCAAGGTGAGGGTCGCGGGTTCGAATCCCGTCGTCCGCTCGGAACTCCCGGGCGCTGGTCGTAGACCGGCGCCCGGCGTGCGGTGGAGTGGCCGAGAGGCGAGGCAACGGCCTGCAAAGCCGTCTACACGGGTTCAAATCCCGTCTCCACCTCGGCGCCACCCTGTGGTGTGTCGACGGGGGAGGCGGATCCGGCCAGCGGGCCGGAACGGGCGATTGGCTCAGCGGTAGAGCGCTTCCCTGACACGGAAGAGGTCACTGGTTCGATCCCAGTATCGCCCACCAGCCGGAGAGGCCCCAGGTCACCGACCTGGGGCCTCTCCGCGTCTCGACCCCCGATTCCGCGTTCGATGCCGAGTCCGCGTCCGGTGGTGCGAGGTGCGGGCGTCCCGGCGAGACGGACCGAGCGCGATCAGCCGACCGGCACCCCGTCGGCCGCAGCGCGCAGCACCGCCACGTCCAGCCTGGCCATGCCGAGCATCGCCTGCACGGCCCGCTGGGCCCGCGCGGGATCCGGGTCGGCGAACAGCTCGGTCATGCCCTCGGGGACGATCTGCCAGCTGAGCCCGTAGCGGTCCTGCAGCCAGCCGCACCGGCCCTCCACTCCCCCGTCCCCGACGAACCGGTCCCAGAGCCGGTCGACCTCGGCCTGGTCGGCGCAGTTCACCTGCAGGGAGACCGCCTCGGTGAACGGGAACTGCGGTCCCCCGTTGATCCCGACCAGCCGCATGCCGGCGGCCTCGAACTCGACGGCCATCACCTCGCCGGCCGGCCCGGGCGCCCCCTCCGGGTACCGGGCGGTGCTCAGGATGCGCCCGTCGCCGAGCACGTCGATGTAGTAGTGGGCCGCCTCCACGGCCTGGGTGTCGAACCACAGGTTGGGAACGATCTTCTGCGGCATGGCGCTTCCTCTCGGGTCGGCGGGCCGGGCGCCCGCACCGGGCGGGGTGAACGCAGCACAGACCCGGTCGGCGCCGGGAACTCATCGGCCCCGAGCGCTCACCGCAGCGACGGCGCCACCCGCTCCGCCCAGAAGCGCGCGACCTGGTCGGCCAGTGCCGCCCGATCCCCGTCGTTGACCAGCACCACGTCCGCGACCGCGCGCCGCTGCTCGTCGGTGGCCTGGCTGGCGATCCGCGCCCGGGCGTCGTCCTCACCGAGCCCCCGGCCGACCAACCGGGATACGCGGGTCTCCAGCGGCGCCTCGACGACGAGCACGACGTCGTAGGAGCCGGCCTGGCCGGTCTCGACCAGCAGGGGGACGTCCTGGACCACCACGGCGTCCGCCGGCGCGGCAGCGACCAGCTCAGCGGCCCGGGAACGCACCCGCGGGTGGACGATCCCGTCGAGCCGCGCTCGCGCCTCGGGGTCGCTGAACACGATCGCCGCCAGCGCCGGCCGGTCGAGGGAGCCATCGGCGGCCAGCACGCGGTCGCCGAAGGCGGCCACCACCTCGGCCAGCCCCGCCGTCCCCGGCGCCACCACCTCCCGGGCCAGCCGGTCGGCGTCGACGACGAGCGCCCCGCGCTCGGCCAGCAAGGCGGCCACCGTGCTCTTGCCCGATCCGATGCCACCGGTCAGCCCGATCCTCAGCACACCGGCGACCTTAGGCCCGGGCGCCGGGTGGCGGTGAGGTCACAGGGAGATCACGGCACCGGACGATCGGCGCGTCGCACGAGTCACAGCAGTCACAGGACTTACCTTTCGTCCCGGTGGACTTCCCCCGCCACAGCAGAAAGGCAGTGATCATGTCCCGCAGCACGCTCGACGGCCCGCAGTCGGCCCGCCGCACCTCCCGCCGCGGTCGTCACCGGATGGACGTCCCCGGCGGGGTGCGTTGCTCCGACCTGCCAGGGGTCCGCGAGCGGCTGCCGCAGCGCCGGACGTCGTCCTTCCTGCGCGCCCTGCTGCTGCCCACCGTCGCGTCCGGCCGTCACACCTGGGACTTCCTGGCCAACGCCGGCGGCCGCCCCCGCACCGCGTTCGCCATCATCCTCAGCCTCTGAGGCCCTTGCCCGTCCGAGCGGCACCGCGCTCGCACGGCGTGCGGCCCACGGCAGCCAGGTCACGGCAGACCTCGCGCTGATCCGGTCACGGACGACCGGACACCGGCCCGCACGCCCACCGATGACGGCCCCGTCGACCACCTCGGTCGACGGGGCCGTCGTGTCATCCCGATCCTCCGGATCGCACCGCCGCCGGGTGCCGCACCCGACTGCCGCCGAGCCGCTCCGTCGCTCGACCGCGGGCCCCCGCTCCTCACGCCAGGACACACGGCACCGCGACGATCACGTCGGGCACAGACGACAGTGCGCCGCCCACCCCGGAGGGTGGACGGCGCACTGTTCAGGTGCTGCTCAGCAGAGCTGCGAGGTCACTCCCCGCCGGCGAGCTTGGCGCGCAGGGCGGCCAGAGCCTCGTCGGAGGCGAGGGTGCCACCGCCACCACCGGTGGAGACGGCGTCGCCCTCGGGCTCGGCGGCGCTGGAGTAGCTGCCGCCGGCAGCGGCCTCGGCGTCGGCCTCCTTCGCCGCGGCGATCTGCTTGCGGTGCGCCTCGAACCGGGCCTGGGCCTCGGCGTACTGCTTCTCCCACGTCTCGCGGGCCTCGTCGTAGCCCTCGAGCCACTCCCCGGTCTCGGGGTCGAAGCCCTCCGGGTAGATGTAGTTGCCCTGCTCGTCGTAGGACGCGGCCATGCCGTAGGCGGCCGGGTCGAACTGGTCCTCGTCACCGACGACGCCCTCGTTGGCCTGCTTCAGCGACAGCGAGATGCGGCGGCGGTCCAGGTCGATGTCGATGACCTTGACCAGGATCTCGTCGCCCACCTGGACGACCTGCTCCGGGATCTCCACGTGGCGCTCGGCCAGCTCGGAGATGTGGACCAGGCCCTCGATGCCCTCGTCGACCCGGACGAACGCACCGAACGGCACCAGCTTGGTGACCTTGCCGGGCACGACCTGGCCGATCTGGTGCGTGCGGGCGAACTGACGCCACGGGTCCTCCTGCGTCGCCTTCAGCGACAGCGAGACCCGCTCACGGTCCAGGTCGACGTCGAGGACCTCGACGGTGACCTCCTGGCCGACCTCGACGACCTCGGACGGGTGGTCGATGTGCTTCCAGGACAGCTCGGAGACGTGCACGAGACCGTCCACGCCGCCCAGGTCGACGAACGCACCGAAGTTGACGATCGAGGAGACGACGCCGGTGCGGACCTGGCCCTTGGCGAGCTTGTTGAGGAACTCGCTGCGCACCTCGGACTGGGTCTGCTCCAGCCACTGGCGGCGGGACAGGACCACGTTGTTGCGGTTCTTGTCCAGCTCGATGATCTTGGCCTCGAGCTCGCGGCCCACGTAGGGCTGCAGGTCGCGGACGCGACGCATCTCGACCAGCGAGGCGGGGAGGAACCCGCGCAGGCCGATGTCGAGGATCAGGCCGCCCTTGACGACCTCGATGACGGTGCCGGTGACGACCTCGTCGGCTTCCTTCTTCGCCTCGATCGTGCCCCAGGCGCGCTCGTACTGCGCGCGCTTCTTGGACAGGATGAGGCGGCCTTCCTTGTCCTCCTTCTGGAGGACGAGGGCTTCCACCTCGTCGCCGACGTTGACGACCTCGGTCGGGTCGACGTCGTGCTTGATGGACAGCTCGCGCGAGGGGATGACGCCCTCGGTCTTGTAGCCGATGTCCAGCAGCACCTCGTCCCGGTCGACCTTGACGATCACGCCTTCGACGATGTCGCCGTCGTTGAAGTACTTGATGGTCTGGTCGATCGCGGCGAGGAAGTCCTCGGCGGTGCCGATGTCGTTGACCGCGATCTGGGGGGTGCTGTCGGGACGGACCTGGGTGGAGGTCATGTGGTCGAGTGCTCCGGACGGGGGGTGCGTAGGGACAGGGAACCGCGACCGGACCGGTCGCGGGCGTGTTCACGAGAGAGGGACGACGGGGACGCCCTCCCGGTGAGGAGGACAACACCACAGACCTCTGGCGCAATTCCCCATGGTACGGACGGCGGCTGGGCAGGTCCACCACGGGTCCGGCCGGTGTGCCGCGCTCCGGCGTGTCACGATCGGCGCGCCATGGACCCCGCCCCGGACCCAGTCCCCGCCCCCCTCCCGCTGGCCGCGGACGGCTACCCCGCGGCCGGTGACGTCACCCGCCGCCCGGTCGGCCAGGCCGAGTCCGCCCGGGCCAACCGGGGGTGGTGGGACGCCGCCGCGCCCGCGTACCTCGCCGAGCACGGCACCGACCTGGGCGACGCGGACTTCCTGTGGTGCCCCGAGGGGCTCCGGGAGGCCGACGCGCACCTGCTGGGCGACGTCACCGGCCGCCGGGTGCTCGAGATCGGCTGCGGCTCGGCGCCCTGCTCCCGCTGGCTGCACCGCGCCGGCGCCTCTCCCATCGCGCTGGACGTGTCCGGGGGCATGCTCGCCCGGGCCGCCGAGCTGAACCGGGCCACCGGGCTGCCGGTGCCGCTGCTGCAGGCCGACGCCGGGGCGCTGCCGCTGACCACCGACAGCGTCGACCTGGCCTGCTCGGCGTTCGGCGGGCTGCCGTTCGTCGCGGACGCGCGGGCCGTGCTCGCCGAGGTCGCCCGGGTGCTCCGCCCGGGTGGGCGGTTCGTCGCCTCGGTGAACCACCCGATGCGCTGGGCGATGCCGGACTCCCCCGACCCGGCGGACCTGCGGGTCGTCTCCTCCTACTTCGACCGCACTCCCTACGTGGAGACCGACGACGCGGGGCGGACCGTGTACGTGGAGCACCACCGCACCGTGGGTGACTGGGTCCGGGCGGTCGTGGCCGCGGGGCTGGTGCTGCGGGACCTGGTGGAACCAGAGTGGGCACCGGGCCGCACGCAGACGTGGGGCCAGTGGTCCCCAGCGCGCGGCGCGCTCGTCCCGGGCACGCTGGTGCTGGTCTGCGAGCTGCCCGACCGACCGGAGGAGACGGCATGGACGAGCTGACCGACCAGTTGACCGACCAGCTGACCGACCAGGCGCAGACCCTGGACGGCACCGCGGGGCCGACGCTGGACGCCGCCGCGCACCGCGCGCTGGACGGCGCCGCCGAGACGGCCCTGCTGGTGCTGGTGCCCGAGGCCGACCCGGTGGTCGGCGACCACCGTCGGCAGTTCGACGTGTCGGCGTCCTGGGGGGTGCCGGCGCACGTCACGGTCGTCTACCCCTTCATGCCGCCGAACCAGGTCGACGACGGCGTGCTGACCGGGCTGAGCCGGGCCGTCGCCGGGGTGCCGGCCTTCGACTGCGTGCTGGACCACACCGACTGCTTCGGCGAGGAGGTGCTGTGGCTGGCCCCGGCCGACGACGAGCCGTTCCGCCGGCTCACCGCCGCGGTGGTCGCGGCGTTCCCCGACCACCTGCCCTACCGGGGCGCGCACGGGAAGAACCCCAGCCCGCACCTGTCGATCGCCGAGCGGCGCCTCGGCGACGAGGCCGGCCTGCGCACGGTCAAGGAGGCGATCGGCGACCACCTGCCGATCCGGTCGCGGGTCACCACGGTGAGCCTCTTCGCCGGCGCCCGGGAACCCGGCTCCTGGCACCTGGTGACCGAGTTCCCGCTCGCCGCGACCGACACCTGACACCGGCCCCGATGCAGGGACCCGCGGCGAGCTCGCGAGTCGTGGGGGGGGGCATCGGGGGCCTTCTTCAGTGGGCGGCGGCGTCCCAGCTGGCGCCGACGCCCACGGAGACCTCCAGCGCCACCGAGAGCTGCGCTGCGCCCGCCATCTCCCGGCGCACCAGGGCCTCCAGCTGCTCCCGCTCCCCCGGGGCCACCTCGAGGACGAGTTCGTCGTGGACCTGCAGCAGCATCCGCGAGCGCAGCCCCTCGGCCTCGATCGCCCGCTCCACGCCCAGCATGGCGACCTTGATGACGTCGGCGGCCGACCCCTGGATGGGCGCGTTCAGCGCCATCCGTTCGGCCATCTCCCGGCGCTGCCGGTTGTCGCTGGTCAGGTCGGGCAGGTAGCGCCGGCGGCCCAGCGTGGTCTCGGTGTAGCCGGTCTGCCGGGCGTCGTCCACCACGCCGTCGAGGTAGTCGCGGATGCCGCCGAACCGCTCGAAGTAGGCGTGCATCTGCGCGCGTGCCTCCTCCGGGGTGATCCGCAGCTGCTGGGCCAGGCCGTAGGCGCTCAGCCCGTAGGCCAGGCCGTAGCTCATCGCCTTGATCCGGCGGCGCATCTCCGGGTCGACCTGCTCGATCGGGATGCCGAACGCCCGGGAGGCGACGAAGGAGTGCAGGTCCTCCCCGGAGGTGAAGGCTTCGATCAGGCCGGCGTCCTCGGACAGGTGGGCCATGATCCGCATCTCGATCTGGCTGTAGTCGGCGGTCATCAGCGACTCGTAGCCCGGGCCGACCACGAACGCCTGCCGGATCCGGCGCCCCTCGGCGCTGCGGATCGGGATGTTCTGCAGGTTGGGGTCGGTCGAGGACAGCCGGCCGGTGGCGGCGATCGTCTGCTGGTAGGTGGTGTGGATGCGCCCGACGTCGTCGACCATCGGGATCAGCCCGTCGATGACGGTGCGGAGCCGGGTGACGTCGCGGTGCCGGAGCAGGTGCTCCAGGAACGGGTGACCGGTGGAGGCCAGCAACGAGGTGAGCGCCTCGGCATCGGTGGTGTAACCGGTCTTGTTCTTCTTGGTCTTCGGCAGACCCAGCTCGTCGAAGAGCACCGCCTGCAGCTGCTTCGGCGAGCCGAGGTTGATCTCCTTGCCGATGACCGCGTACGCCTCCTGCGCGGCCTCGGTGACCTCGGCGGCGAACTCCTTCTGCAGCTCGTGCAGGAAGTCCAGGTCCGCGGCGATGCCGCGCCGCTCCATCGCGGCGAGCACCCGGGTCAGCGGCAGCTCGATCTCGCCCAGCAGGTGGTCACCGCCGCGCTGGCCGAGCACCTGCTCCAGCGCGTCGGACAGGTCGTTGACCGCGACCGCCTTCAGCACGTCGGCGTGCGCGGCCTCCGCGGCGACGTCGGCCTCGGTGGGACCGAGCCCGTCGAGGGTCAGCTGCTCCTCGGGGGCGGCGGCGTCCTTGAGCTCCCGGCGCAGGTAGCGGACGGCCAGGTCGCCGAGGTCGAACGACCGCTGACCGGGGTTGGCCAGGTAGGCCGCGAGCGCGGTGTCGCTGACGAGGCCGCGCAGCTCCCACCCGCGCGCCCAGACGGCCAGCAGCGGGCCCTTCACCTCGTGCACCACCTTGGGTGCGGCTGGGTCGGCCAGCCAGTCGGCCAGCGCCTGCTCGTCGGCGGCGTCCAGGCCCGGGCCCTGCTCGTGGTCGGTGAGGTCGACGAAGGTCGCGTGGTCGTCGGCCGCGGCCAGCGCCAGGCCGGCGAGCTCACCGGTGCCGCGGCCCCACGTGCCCCGGAAGACGATGCCGGTGTGCCCGGTGCGGGCGTGCGCGGCCAGCCAGTCGCCGAGCCCACCGGGGGCCACCTCGTCGGCGGTGACCTCGAAGCCGCCGTCCACCTCCGGCTCGGCGCTGGAGAGGGTGGCGAACAGCCGGTCGCGCAGCACCCGGAACTGCAGGTTGTCGAAGAGGGTGTGCACCTCGTTGCGGTCCCAGGGCTGGACGGCCAGGTCGACCGGGCCGAGCTCCAGCGGCACCTGCCGGTCCAGTTCGGTGAGCCGCCGGTTCTGCAGCACCTGGGAGAGGTGGTCGCGCAGCTTCTCCCCGACCTTGCCCTTGACGGTGTCGACCTGGTCGACCAGCGCGTCGAGCGAGCCGTACTCACGCACCCACTTGGCTGCGGTCTTCTCCCCCACGCTCGGGATGCTGGGCAGGTTGTCGCTCGGGTCGCCGCGCAGCGCGGCGAAGTCCGGGTACTGCGCCGGGCTCAGCCCGTACTTGGCCTCGACCTCCTCCGGGGTGAACCGGGTCAGGTCGGAGACGCCCTTGCGGGGGTAGAGCACCGTCACGTGCTCGTTGACCAGCTGCAGCGCGTCGCGGTCACCGGTGCAGATCAGCACGTCCATGCCCTGCTCGACCGCCTGCACGGTGAGCGTGGCGATGACGTCGTCGGCCTCGTAGCCCTCGGCGGTGATCACCGGGACGCGCAGCGCACCGAGGACCTCCTGCACCAGGCTGACCTGGCCGCGGAAGTCGGTGGGGCTCTCGGCCCGGTTGGCCTTGTAGTCGGCGTAGATCTCGCTGCGGAAGGTCTTCCGGCTGACGTCGAAGGCGACCGCCAGGTGCGAGGGCTGCTCGTCGCGCAGCACGTTGATCAGCATCGAGGTGAAGCCGTAGACCGCGTTGGTCGGCTGCCCCGTGGTCGTGGAGAAGTTCTCCACCGGGAGCGCGAAGAAGGCCCGGTAGGCCAGGGAGTGGCCGTCGAGCAGCAGCAGCCGCGGGCGGGCGCCCTCGGTGGTCGTGGGGGTGGCGGGCGCGGGGGCGGAGACCGGAGCGGACATCGCCCGCGATCCTAGAAGGGCCCCGGCGCCCGCCACCGCTCGCGAGCTCGCGGCGGCCCCCGCGCCGGGGCCGCCGGTTACCGTCCGTGCGTGACGCACACCCGACCCGACTGGCTGCCGGCCGACACCCAGGGCCCGCTCGACGACAAGCTGGGCATCCGGGTCACCGAGTGGGACCCCGACCGCCTGGTCGCCACCATGCCGGTGGCCGGCAACGAGCAGCCCTTCGGCCTGCTGCACGGCGGCGCGACCTGCGCGCTGGCCGAGAGCATCGGCTCGTACGCGGCGGTGCTGCACGCCGGTCCCGGGGGTTCGGTGGTCGGGATCGAGCTCAACGCCAGCTACCTCAGCGCCGCCCGCTCCGGCCTCGTCACCGCGGTGTGCACGCCGGTGCGGCGAGGGCGCACCCTGGCCACCTTCCTCATCTCGATCTCCGACGACGCCGGGCGGCCCACGGCCAGTGCGCGGCTGACCTGCATGATCCGGAGTGCGCGCTCCGCACCGGGCAGCTGAGCGCCCGGACCGGTGGTGGGCGACCGACCGGTAGCACAGCGGCGTGTCGCAGATGGGTCACGAAGCGTCCCAGCAGGTCGTTCCCCGTAACAGCCGTGGGTTACTGTCCCGCCTCACATCCAACGGCTGGGAGGTCGAGTGACGCACGCGCCCCACCGTGCCGCACGGCGCGGGGAACGCAGCAGCGCCCGGTACGGCTCAGGTGCACCACCGGCGAGCGGCCCCTGGTCCCCGCGGTGGAGCAGCGGGCGCCGTCCCCTGACCCTCGCCCTGCTGGTGGCCGCCTTCGCCATGGCCCTGGCCACCCTCGTCCCGGGGGTCGCCTCCGCCGAGGGCGAGCAGGTGCGCGGCACCCTGCAGACCAGCGTGAGCGGGCCCATCGAGGGCGCCACGGTCGAGGTCACCACGCCGGACGGCGACCCCGTGGACACCGTGCAGACCGGCGAGGACGGCCGGTGGGCGGTCGACCTGCCGGCCGCCGGCCAGTACGTCGTCAGCATCGACCCCGATGACCTGCCCGACGGCGTCGAGGTCAACGGCGAGCCCAGCCGCACCGTCACCGTCGACCCCGGACGGCAGCAACCGGTCAACATCGGCCTCAACGACGGCAGCCGCAACGACGGCGGTGGCACCATCCGGGCCGTCCAGCTGCTCGTCGACGGCCTCCGGTTCGGGCTGCTGATCGCCATGGCCGCCGTGGGCCTGTCGCTGATCTACGGCACCACCGGGCTGACCAACTTCGCACACGGCGAGCTGGTCACCATCGGCGCCATCGCCGCCTGGTACATCAACGTGCAGGGCGGGGTGCCGCTCATCCCCGCGGCCCTGCTCGCCATGGTGGTCGGCGGGATCGTCGGCGCCCTCAACGAGCTGGCCATCTGGCGGCCGCTGCGGCGCCGCGGCACCGGGCTCATCGCCGCGCTGGTCGTCTCCATCGGCCTGTCGCTGGCGCTGCGGTACAGCTACCAGATCTTCTACGGCGGGTTCTCCAACCCCTACGCCGACTACCAGGGCCAGCGGGCCAAGAGCTACGGCCCCTTCACCCTCCAGGACCGGGACGTCGCCTCGATCGTCATCGCCGTCGTGGTGCTGGTGCTGGTCGCGCTGATGCTGCAGCGCACGAAGATCGGCAAGGCGATGCGGGCGGTGTCGGACAACCGGGACCTGGCCGCGTCCTCCGGCATCGACGTCAACCGGGTCGTCCTGTTCGTGTGGGTGCTCGGTGGCGCGCTCGCCGCGCTCGGCGGGGTGCTCCTCGGCCTCTCCGACCAGGTCCAGTGGGACATGGGCTTCCGGCTGCTGCTGCTGATGTTCGCCGGGGTCACCCTCGGCGGTCTGGGCACCGCCTACGGCGCCCTGCTCGGCAGCCTCATCGTCGGCGTCTTCGTGCAGATGTCCACCCTCGTCATCCCGAATGACATGAAGTACGTCGGAGGGCTGCTCCTCTTGATCGTCATCCTCGTCGTCCGTCCCCAGGGCATCCTGGGCAGCCGCGCCAGGATCGGCTGACCGATGGCCGACCTCCTCAACGCGTTCGCCATCGCGGGCAAGGCGTTCTTCGGGTTCCAGGCGATCTTCTTCGCCCTGCTGGCCATCGGCATCAACGTGCACTTCGGGTACACGGGTCTGCTCAACTTCGGTCAGATCGCCTTCGCCATGCTCGGCGGGTTCGGCATCGCCATCTCGGTCAGCCAGTGGGGGCTGCCCTTCTGGGTCGGGGTCCTCGTCGGGGTGCTCGCCGCGGTGGTCCTGGCCCTCCTGCTGGGCCTGCCCACGCTGCGGCTGCGGGCCGACTACCTCGCCATCGTCACCATCGCCACGGCCGAGGGCCTACGGCTGGTCTTCCGGTCGGTCTCCGCCACCCCGGTCACCGGCGGCACCCGCGGCCTGTCGGCGTTCAACCGGGACTTCATCGCGCTCGCCCCGTGGGACACCGGCCGCCGGTACGACCTCCTGGGCACGACCTGGAGCGGCGGCGAGCTGTGGGTCTGCGCGGTCGGCTGGACCCTCGTGGCGCTGTGCTCGCTTCTCGTGTGGGCGCTGATGCGCGCCCCGTGGGGGCGGGTGGTGAAGGCCATCCGGGAGGACGAGGACGCCGTCCGCTCGCTGGGCAAGAACGTCTACGCCTACAAGATGCAGGCGCTGGTTCTCGGCGGGGTGTTCGGCGCCTTCGGCGGCATGGTCTACGCCGTCGGCACCGGCTCGGCCATCCCCGACCAGTACCAGAACGCCAACACCTTCCTGGCCTACGCGGCGCTCATCCTGGGCGGCGCCGCCCGGGTGCTCGGGCCGGTCATCGGCTCGATGCTGCTGCTGTTCATCCTGCAGTTCGCCGACACCGGGCTCCGTTCGCTGATCTCCAACGGGGTCATCCCCACGGAGCTGCTCTCCTCCACCGACGTCGCGCAGCTGCGCTACGTGCTGGTCGGGATCGGGCTCATGCTGTTGCTGGTCTTCCGGCCCCAGGGCATCTTCGGTGACCGACGAGAGGTGATGCTCGATGCCCGCTGACCCCCTGTCCCACGAGGGCCAGCCCCACGGCGCCCACGCCGCCGGGCCCGAGGAGCTCGCCCCGTCGGGCGGCGGCGCGCACCGGGCGGCACCCCAGCGGCTGGCCCAGGCCGCGCTGCGCGACGTCCCCTGGGAGGTCGGTGTCGCCAAGCCCGACCCGGCGATCGTGGTCGACCACGTGACCCGCACGTTCGGCGGCCTGACCGCGGTGTCGGTCGACCACCTGGAGGTCCAGCGGGGCGGCATCACCGGGCTCATCGGGCCCAACGGCGCCGGCAAGACCACGCTGTTCAACCTGCTCACCGGGTTCGACCAGCCCAACACCGGCACCTGGTCGTTCGACGGCCGCGACCTCGGCAGGCTCAGCCCGCACCAGGTCGCCCGGCTCGGGGTGGTCCGGACCTTCCAGCTGACGAAGGCGCTCTCCCGGCTCACCGTCCTGCAGAACATGCTGCTCGGCGCGCAGGCCCAGCGCGGGGAGAGCTTCCTGCGTGCCCTGGTGCCCGGCACCTGGCGAGCGCAGGAGAAGGCGAACACCGAGCGGGCCATGGACCTGCTCCGGCGGTTCAAGCTCGACGCCAAGAAGGACGACTTCGCCGGCAGCCTGTCCGGGGGCCAGCGCAAGCTGCTGGAGATGGCCCGCGCCCTGATGAGCGAACCGCAGGTGGTGATGCTCGACGAGCCGATGGCCGGGGTGAACCCCGCCCTGACCCAGAGCCTGCTCGGCCACGTCAAGGACCTCCGCGAGGAGGGGATGACGGTCATCTTCGTGGAGCACGACATGGACGTCGTGCGGGACATCAGCGACTGGGTGGTGGTCATGGCCGCCGGCAAGGTCATCGCCGAGGGCGCGCCGGAGTCCATCAGCCAGAACAAGGCCGTCGTCGACGCCTACCTCGGCGCGCACCACGACGCGCCGCTGACCGCCGAGGAGGAGGACCGCTTCCTCGCCGAGGACCGGGCGGCCCAGGCTCCCCGGCGCGATGACGTCACCAGCTCCGACCGGGGCCGCGAGGGAGGGGCAGGACGATGAGCACCGTGGACCTACCAGGTCCGCCGGAGGACCGCAGGTTCCTGGCGCCGGAGTCCGAGCAGGACGCGCCAGTCGCCGAGGAGCCCGGCGCGGGCACCGCGGCACAGCTCTCCCCGGCGGAGAAGGCCGCCACGCGGGAGGAGCACCAGCGCCTCGCCGAGGGTGCGCTGGTGCGCGCCGACGATCTCGTCGCCGGCTACGTGCCCGGGGTCAACATCCTCAACGGGTGCGACTTCTACCTGCAGGACGGCGAGCTGGTCGGGATCATCGGACCCAACGGCGCCGGCAAGTCCACGCTGCTCAAGACGCTGTTCGGGCTGATCCCGGTCCGCTCGGGCTCGGTCACGCTGCGCGGTGAGGAGATCACCTCGGCGCCGGCGCACCGGCTGGTGTCCATGGGCGTCGGCTACGTGCCGCAGAACAACAACGTGTTCCCCTCGCTCACCATCGAGGAGAACATGCAGATGGGCGTCTACCTGCGGCCGAAGACCTTCAAGGAGCGCTTCGACTACGTCGTCGAGCTGTTCCCGCTGCTCGGCGAGCGGCGCAAGGGCAAGGCCGGAGCGCTGTCCGGTGGTGAGCGGCAGATGGTGGCGATGGGCCGCGCACTGATGATGGACCCCTCGGTGCTGCTGCTGGACGAGCCGTCCGCCGGGCTGTCCCCGGCACTGCAGGACGAGGTCTTCATCCGCTGCCGGCGGATCAACGCCACCGGTGTCTCGATCATCATGGTCGAGCAGAACGCCCGCCGCTGCCTGCAGATCTGCCACCGTGGCTACGTGCTCGACCAGGGGCGCAACGCCTACACCGACACGGGCACGTCACTGATGCACGACCCGAAGGTGATCGAGCTCTACCTGGGGACCCTCGCCAAGGCCCAGTAGCCCGCACGCAGCACGACGGCGCCGTTCCCCCGCGCGGGGACGGCGCCGTCGTGCGTCCGGGAGCCCTGCTCCGCCGGCGAGGACGCCGGTGGCCCCGGTGCCGGTGACGGCCCGCGCACTGGGCGCGGTCCTGCTGCCGACCGACCTCGGTGCGGTGCCGCAGCACCGCCGCCTGGGCCGGGGCTCCCCGCCCGCCGTGCACGACCGGCTGGTCCGGATGGGCACCGCCCGGGCGGCCCTCGCCACCGGCGGACGTGCTGGTGGCCGGGGCGAGCGCCGGACCGGCCCCGCACGGCACTGGGGGGGGGGGGGGGGGGGGGGGGGGGGGGGGGGGGGGGGGGGGGGGGGGGGGGGGGGGGGGGGGGGGGGGGGGGGGGGGGGGGGGGGGGGGGGGGGGGGGGGGGGGGGGGGGGGGGGGGGGGGGG
>NZ_JBJHAG010000044.1:0-23102 GCF_054050925.1 Modestobacter sp. SYSU DS0657
GGGGGGGGGGGGGCGCGGCGCAGATTGAGCAAGCCACCCCCCCCACGTCAACGCCCGGCCGGGGGGGGGGGGGGCCCCCCGGGGGGCCCCCCCCCCCTCTCGACTGGCGGTGGCGGTGGGATTTGAACCCACGGAGGCTTGCACCTCACACGCTTTCGAGGCGTGCTCCTTCGGCCGCTCGGACACGCCACCGCCGGAGAGACTACAGGCCCCGCTTGGCGCGGAAGAAGGCGCGTAGGAGAGCCGCCGACTCCTCGGCCCGGACTCCCCCGGTCACCTCGGGCCGGTGGTTGAGCCGGCGGTCCCGGACGACGTCCCACAGCGACCCGGCCGCACCGGCCTTCGGGTCGTCGGCGCCGTAGACCACCCGGGCCACCCGGGCGAGCACGCTGGCGCCGGCGCACATCGTGCAGGGCTCCAGCGTGACCACCAGGGTCGCGCCGGTCAGCCGCCAGCCGTCGCCGTGCGCCCGCGCGGCCGCCCGCAGCGCCAGCACCTCGGCGTGCGCGGTGGGGTCGCCCACCTTCTCCCGCTCGTTGGCCGCCTCGGCCAGCACCGCCCCGTCCGGCCCGAGGACGACGGCACCGATCGGGGTGTCCCCCCACTCCTGCGCCGCCGCGGCCAGCTCCAGCGCGCGCAGCATCGCCGCCTCGATGGCGCCCGGCGCGGTCACGCGGCGACCCCGGAAGGGGTCCTGCCGACAGTCGTGGGGGGGGGGGGGGGGGGGGGGGGGGGGGGGGGGGGGGGGGGGGGGGGGGGGGGGGGGGGGGGCGGGGGGGGGGGGCCCGGCGGGGGGGCGGCGGCCCCCCCCCCCCCCCCGCCCCCCCCCCCCCCCCCCCCCCCCCCCCCCCCCCCCCCCCCCCCCCCCCCCCCCCCCCCCCCCCCCCCCCCCCCCCCCCCCCACGACTGTGCCGGGGGACCTCTCCGGTCACGGCGCGGCCACCTCGGCCAGCTGCTCGGCGAACCCGAGGCGTTCCGCGATCGCCAGCACCATCTCGTCGGCCCACAGCTCGTCGGAGGACAGCAGCGCCGCCAGCTCCTCGGCGGGCAGCCCGGCGTCGGCGAAGAGGTCCAGGTCGCCGCCGGGCCAGCCCTCCTCGTCCTCGTCGAAGGTCACGTCGTCGACCGGGATGCCGTAGCGCTCGACCGTCTCCGCGGCCAGCAGCCACTCCTGGAAGGTGGCGTCGGAGATCAGCGCCCGCACCATCCCGCCGGGGCCCGGCCGCAGCACGACGAAGTAGAGCCGGCTGTCCACGACCAGCACGTACGGGCCGGGCCAGCCGGCGGCGGCGGGCTCGGCGAGGGCCCGCTCGAGGACGGGCAGCTCGTCGGAGGCGTCGGCGGCCAGCAGCTCGCACCGCCAGCGGCCGTCGGTGCGGGACACCCGCACCGCGAAGCTCGGGCGCAGTCCGGCGCCGGCGTCCGGGAGGGTCGTCATAGCCTCTGATCATGGCTGATGCCCCCGCGAGCCCGGCCCCCGCGAGCCCGGCCCCCGCGAGCCCGGCGCCCGCGAGCCCGGGCCGGTTCCCCGTGCCGACCATGCCGGTGCCGCCGGTCTCGGTGGTCGGGCTCGGGCAGCTGGGTGGGTCGCTGGCCGCCGCCCTGGCCGCCGCGGGGCGGGCGGTCTCCGGCTGGGACGTCGACCCGGCGGCCCGCGCCGTCGCCGAGGAGCACGGCGTCCTCGTCACCCGGGAGCTCACCGGCGTCGTCGTCCTCGCCGTCCCGCTCCCGGTGCTGGGCACCGCGCTCGACGGGCTGCGGATCGATCCGGGCGCCACGGTCACCGACGTCGGCTCGGTGAAGGTGCCCGTCCTGGCCGAGCTGGGGGCGGCGCTCGGGGACCGCTTCGTCGGCGGCCACCCGATGTGCGGCACCGAGCGCTCCGGCCCGGACGCCGTCGACCCCGAGCTGTTCCGGGGCGCCCGCTGGGCGCTGTGCCTGGAGCCCGGCACCGACCTGCGCCGCTGGCTGCGGGTGGCCGAGCTGGCCCTCGCGGTGGGCGCGGAGGTGGTGCCGGTGACCGCGGCCGAGCACGACGACGCGGTCGCCGCGATCAGCGCCGTCCCGCACCTGCTGGCCGCCGCGCTCGCGGCCGCGGCCGGCGAGGCGGGACCGCTGGCGCTGTCGCTGGCCGCCGGCAGCTTCCGCGACGGCACCCGGGTCGCCGGCAGCGACCCGGCGTTCGTGACCGCGCTGGTCACCGGCAACGCCGGGCCGGCCGCCGCAGCGCTGGACCGGGTGCGGGCGCAGCTCGACCGGCCTGTGCCCGAGCTGGTCGCCGCCGGGCACGCCGTGCGGGCCGCGGCGGCGCCGGCGCGCCGTCCCGTGCGGGTGCCGCTGGAGCGCAGCGCCCTGCTGGCGCTGGGCCGGTCCGGGGGCGCGGTCACCCGACGCCTGGCCGCCTTCGTCGAGGGCTGGGCGCCGGAGCGGACCGAGGCGTGAGCACCCCGGCTGCGGGGCAAGTGGACCGGGACGAAGAGGACCGGGACACACGAGGAGAGGTAGAGATGGCCGACGAGCACCTGGACGACGAGCAGATCCACGACCGGATCTCCGCGCTGGCCGAGGAGGAGCGCCAGCTGCGCGAGTCCGGCGACCACACCCCGGAGCAGCGCGCCCGGCTCACCCAGATCGAGCAGGACCGCGACCAGCTGTGGGACCTGCAGCGCCAGCGGGACGCCAAGCGGCAGTACGACGAGAACCCGGACGAGGCCCAGCCGCGACCGGAGCCACAGGTGGAGAACTACCTGCAGTAGCGCTCGGCCGGCCGCCGGTGCTCCGCGCCCAGCAGGGCCAGCTGCCAGAGCAGCCGGGTCCGGGGGTCGGTCACCGCGCGGCCGGTGAGCTGCTCGATCCGGCGCAGCCGGTGCATGACCGTGTTCCGGTGGCAGTACAGCGCGTCGGCGGCGCGGGTCGGTGAGCCGTCGGCGGCCAGCACGGCGGCGAGGGTGCCCAGCAGCAGCTCGCACTCGTCCCGGGGCAGCTCCAGCACCCGGCCCAGGGTCTGCTCCACCAGCCGGGCGGCGATCTCCGGGGCGCTGATCAGCAGCGCCTCGGGCAGCCGCTCGTCGATCGGCACCACCTGGCGACTGCCGGCCGGCAGCGTCCGGGCGGCGGTGTCCGCCAGCCGCCAGGCGGCCGCGATCGTGGCCGCCCCCTCGACGACGGCGGAGAGCCCGACCGGCCCCTCGGTCAGCTCCGCCAGCCACTCCGCGACCTCCCCGGCGCCCCGGTTGCCCAGCGCGACCACCCCGACCTGGGCGCCGAAGCGCCAGCCCCAGACCGAGCGCACCCCCCGCTTGAGCAGCCGGGCCGCGGGGGCGGTCAGGGTGGGGCCACCGGCGTCGTCGGGGGGCGCGACCGCGCAGACCAGCCGGCCGTCCAGCGGCAGCGCCAGCAGTTCGGCGGCGGTGCGGACGAACACCGGGTCGCCGCCCCGGCCGCTGAGCAGCCCGTCGAGCACCTGCTGCCGCGCCTGGTCGTCGATGCCGGCCAGCCGTCGCTCCTCGCAGCGGTAGGCCTCGGCCAGCGCCGCGCACTGCAGGTCGTTGACGTGCCACACCGAGCCGGCGACCTCCAGCAGCAGGTCGCTGTCCCCCGGGGCGTCGGCGTCCTGCGCCGCCCGCCGCAGCTCCTCCCAGGTGACCTGACCGCCGAGCCGGTAGGCCCGCAGCACCGTCTCCAGCGGCATCCCCTGCACCGCCCGCCGGCGGCCCACCTCGCGCGCCGCGGCCAGCGCCGCGTGCCCACCGTCGTCCCCGCCGCAGACGAGGGTCCGCACGCCGCGCTCGAGGTTCGCCCGGATGGAGGCGTGCAGCTCGACCAGCACGGCCGGCGGCTGCGCGGCGTACGCGCTGTCGGTGCGCGTCAGGATGCCGACCATCCGGTCGGTCATCGCGTCGAGCCGGTCCAGCAGCGGCGGCGCGAGCTCGCCCAGCCGGGCGGCCACCTCGGGCCGGAAGGGCTGCACCGCCCACCTCCTCACCGTCACCTCGCCGTGACCTTGGACACAGCGCACAACCACGCCGGGTCATCACTGTGCTGGGCGCCCATTGTGACCCCTCTCACTCCACTCCAGGCTCGAAGAGGTCGGGACCCCCCGACGCGACCGGCCCAGCACGCCGGCGCCGACCCGAGGCAGAGGAGCCGTGGGCCCGTTGGCGGAGCCGAGAGCGACCGGCAGCACCGGAGTGCACCAGCGCCGGGGGCGGCGGCACGGGGACGCCCCGCCGTCCCGCCTGGAGCTGACCGGCACCACCGTCGCGTTCGGGGGCGTCACCGCGCTGTCCGACGTCTCCCTCGCCGTGGAGCCCGGCCAGGTGCACGGCCTGATCGGGCCGAACGGAGCCGGCAAGACGACGCTGTTCAACGTCGTCTGCGGGCTGGTCCGCCCCACGGCCGGGCAGATGACCTGGCGGGGCGAGCCGGTGCGCCGGCTGCGCCCCCACCAGCTGGCCGGTCTGGGCATCGCCCGCACCCTGCAGGGCGTCAACCTGTTCGCCGGGCTGACGGTGCTGGAGAACGTCATGGTCGGCGCGCACCGGCACGCCCGGGCCGGCTTCGCCGCCGCGCTGCTGGCCCTGCCCCGCTCCGACCGCGACGAGCGGGCGCTGCGGGCCCGGGCCACCGCCGCGCTGACCGACCTGGGCGCGGAGCGGTACGCCGGCGCGTACCCCGGCGGGCTGCCCTACCCGGTGCAGAAGCGGGTCGCGCTCGCCCGGGCCCTGGCCGGCGACCCCGACCTGCTGCTGCTCGACGAGCCCGCCAGCGGCCTGGGCGAGGACGAGATGCAGGAACTGGGCGCGCTGATCCGCAGCCTGTCCGGCCGGATGAGCGTGCTGCTGGTCGAGCACCACATGGACCTGGTGATGCGGGTCTGCGACCGCATCACCGTCCTGGACTCCGGCCGGCGGATCTCCGCCGGCACCCCCGCGGAGGTGCAGGCCGACCCGGCCGTCACCGAGGCCTACCTCGGGGACGACGTCCCGGCGCCGGGGGCGGCGGGGACGACCCGTGGTTGACCCGGCCGGCGGCGGCAGCACCGCGGTCGCGCCCCCGACCGGGCCGGGCCCGGCGCTGCTGGAGGTCAGCGAGCTCACCGCCGCCTACGGGCCGGTGCGGGCGCTGGACGGCGTCTCGCTGCGAGCGGGCACCGGGCAGGTCACCGCCGTCCTGGGCGCCAACGGCGCGGGGAAGACCACGCTGCTGCGCACCATCAGCGGGCTGGTCCGCTGCTCGTCGGGCCGGGTCACCCTCGGCGGCGAGGACATCACCACCGCCCCGGTCGAGGCGATGGTGCGCAAGGGCATGGCGCACGTGCCCGAGGGGCGCGGGGTGATCGCCGAGCTGACCGTCGAGGAGAACCTCCGGGTCGGCGCGCTGTTCCGCGGCAGGGTCGGCCGGGAGGAGTTCGACCGGGTCTACGACCTCTTCCCCCGGATCGCCGAACGCCGGGACAACCCGGCGCACACGCTGTCCGGGGGCGAGCGGCAGATGCTGGTCATCGGCCGGGCGCTGCTGGCCCAGCCCCGCCTGCTGCTGCTCGACGAGCCCTCGCTCGGCCTCGCCCCCCGGATCGTGGCGCAGATCTTCGAGCTGCTCCGCGGGCTGGTGGACGACGAGGGGCTGTCGGTGCTGCTGGTCGAGCAGAACGCGCGCAGCGCGCTGTCGGTCGCCGACCTCGGCGTCGTCCTCAACCTGGGCCGGGTGGTCGTCACCGACTCCGCCTCCGCACTGCTCGCCGACGAGCAGCTCCGACACGCCTACCTCGGCTTCTGAGCCCCTCCCCCGACCGCACCGTCCGCCCAGGAGGACACCACTGCCGTGCAGTACTTCGTGAACGTCACCCTCACCGGGCTGACCGAGGGCATGGTCTACGCCGCCTTCGCCCTGGCCCTGGTGCTGATCTGGCGGTCCACCCGGATCGTCAACTTCGCCCAGGGCTCGATGGCGGCCGCGACCACGTTCATCGCCCTGGCACTGGTGCAGGACGGGCAGTCCTACTGGGTCGCACTGGTCGTCGCGCTGGCCGCCGGCTTCCTGCTGGGCGCCGTCGTCGAGCGGGTGGTCATCCGGCCGGTCGAGGGCGGCCCGGAGCTGAACGCGGTGATCGTGACGCTGGGCCTGTTCGTGGCGATCCAGGCCGGGATCGCGATCGTCTTCGGCTCCTCGTTCCAGTCCTTCGGCACGCCGTTCGGGCTGCAGGGCTTCCGGATCGGCGACAACCGGATCGCGCTGACCCCCAACAGCGTCTTCGTGATCGTCGCGGTGCTGGTGACGATGGCCCTGCTGGTGGTGCTCTTCCGCTTCACCCGGATCGGGCTGGCCATGCGCGCCTCGGCCTTCGGCCAGGAGGTCGCCCGGCTGCTGGGCGTCCGGGTCGGCCGGATGCTCACCCTGGGCTGGGCGCTGGCCGCCGTCGTCGGCTCGCTCGCCGGGCTGCTGATCGCCGGCGGGGAGTTCGTCTACCCCGCCTACATGGACAGCCTGATCGTGTTCGGCTTCGTCGCCGCGGTGCTCGGCGGGCTGGACTCCCCGCTCGGCGCCGTCGTCGGCGGACTGGTCCTGGGCCTGGCGCTGAGCTACGTCAGCGGCTACGTGGAGCGCGGCAGCGCGCTGGTCAACGTCGCCGCGCTGGCCATCCTGATGGTGGTGCTGCTCGTCCGCCCCGGGGGCCTGTTCGCCAGCAGCGCGGCCCGGAGGGCGTGACGGGATGAGCGACCTGCACAGCTCCGCCGGGACCGTCGCCGGCGAGGCCACCGACGAGGCCCCCACGGCCGCGACCGCCGCGGCCGACGAGCCCACCCGCACCGGCCGCCGCAGCCTGCTGCCCGGCTCCACGCTGCTGCGCCACCTGCTCGTGCTGCTCGTCGCGGCCGTCGGCGCGGTGGTGCTGCTGGAGGTCACCGACCCGTTCACCAACTCCCAGCTGGCCACGCTGAGCTACTACGCGATCGCCGCCGGCGGGCTGACCGTGCTGACCGGGATGAACGGCCAGATCTCCCTCGGTCACGGGGCGCTGATGGCCGTGGGCGCCTACACCACCGCGCTGCTCCTCGCCGCCGACGAACCGCTGCCGCTCCCGGTGGTGCTGCTGGCCGCCGTCGTGACCGCCACCGTCGTGGGCGCGCTGGTCGGGGTGGCGGCCGCCCGGCTGCACGGCCCGTACCTGGCCGGCGCGACCCTCGCCCTGGCCGTGGGGCTCCCCGGGCTGGCCGTCTACTTCCACGGCACGCTCGGCGGGGAGCAGGGCCTGCGGGTGCGTGCACCCCGGGCACCGGAGTCCTTCGAGTCGTTCATCGGCGCCGTCTCGGGCAACGCGGCCAGCAACACCAAGTGGCTGGCCTACCTCGGCGCCATCTGCCTGCTGATCACCTACTTCCTGCTGGCCAACCTGGTGCGCAGCCGGATCGGGCGCACCTGGCGCGCGGTCCGCGACCAGGAGGTCGCCGCCGAGCTGGCCGGCATCCACCTCGGCGCCTGGCGGGTGCTCGCGTTCACCGTCAGCGCGGCCGCCGCCGGGCTGGCCGGCGGGGTGCTGGCCCTCGTCGTGCGGCTGGCCGCGCCCAGCGGCTTCACCCTGGTGCTCTCGCTGTCGCTGCTGACCGCGATCGTCATCGGCGGGCTGGGCAGCCTGCTCGGCGCGCTGCTCGGCTCGGCCCTGCTGGTGTTCCTGCCGCCCTTCGTCACCGACCTGGGCAGCGGCTGGGGCCTGAACGACACCGAGGCGGCCCAGCTTGCCCCGTTCGCCTACGGGGTGGTGCTCATCGTCGTGATGATCTTCGCGCCCGCCGGCGTCGTCGGCAGCATCCGCCGGCGCTGGCTCACCCACCGCGCCACGCGGTCGGCAGCCCGCCCGAGCGGGAGGTGAGGTCCACCCGGTTCCCCGCTCCCGGCCCCTCGTCCCCCACCGACTCCCGGGCAACGACGCCCGGGCCGCACCAGAGGAGCACCGTTGCCCAGATCCTCCCGACGTCTCGCCACGACCCTGACCGCAGCCGCCGCCGTCGCCACCCTCGCCGCATGCGGCGGGGGCAGCGACGACGGCGGCGGCTCCAGCAGTGGCGACAGCGGCGCCAACGAGGCCTCCGACACCGGCGTCACCGAGACCTCGATCAAGCTCGGCGCGCACTTCCCGCTGACCGGGGTGGCCGCGCCCGGCTACAGCGAGATCCCGACCGGCTCGCAGGCCTACTACGACTGCCTCAACGCCGAGGGCGGGGTGAACGGGCGGCAGGTCGAGTACGTCTACCGGGACGACGCCTACAACCCGACGAACACCAGCCAGGTGGTCCAGCAGCTGGTCCTGGAGGACGAGGTGTTCGCCATCGTCGGTGGCCTGGGCACCCCCACGCACAGCGCCGTCCTGGACTTCCTCAACAGCGAGGGCGTGCCGGACCTGTTCGTCTCATCGGGCTCGCTGCTGTGGGGCGAGGACCCCGAGGCCAACCCCTACACGTTCGGCTGGCAGACCGACTACATGAGCGAGGGGAAGGTCATCGGCCAGTACATCGCCGAGGAGTTCCCGGACGCGCGGGTCGGGCTGTTCCTGCAGGACGACGACTTCGGCGAGGACGGCGAGGCCGGCATCCGGGAGTACATCGACGACCAGATCGTGGCGGCCGAGCGGTACACGCCGGGCAACACCAACATCGGCCCGCAGATCGCCGCGCTGCAGGCGGCCGGGGCCGACTTCGTGGTCGGGTTCAACGTGCCCAGCTACACCGCGCTGTCCCAGCTCGCCGCCCTGCAGCTGGGCTACGACCCGCAGTGGTTCTACTCGAACGTCGGGTCCGACCCGACGCTGGTCGGCAGCCTGCTGGCCGACTTCTCCCAGGGCCAGGTGAGCGACGCCAGCCTGCTGGACGGCGCGCTCACCACCGACTACCTGCCGACGGTCGACGAACCGGACGACCCGTGGGTGCAGGAGTTCCAGCGGATCTGGGACGAGTGCGGCGGCGACGGCGAGCTGACCAACTACCGGATCTACGGCATGGCGCAGGCGTACACGACCGTGCAGGCCCTGCAGGCCGCCGGGCAGAACCCGACCCGGGACGGCCTGGTCGAGGCGATCGAGACCGCCGGCAGCGAGTGGGAGGGGCCCGTCCTGGCGCCCTTCCGCTACTCCGCGGACAGCCACCTGGGCACCAGCGGGATGTCGATCAGCCGGATCACCGGCGACACCACCGAGGAGGTGCAGCCGGTCATGATCACCGACATCGGCGACGCGGAGATCACCGAGTGGGACGGCGAGCAGGCGCCGCCGGCGGCCAACGGCATCCCGGACGAGGAGCCCGTCGGCTGAACGAGGGCCCAGCACCTCACCTTGGGCCGCCGGCTCCCCGGGGAGCCGGCGGCCGCCCAGCGGGAACTGCTGACCGCGCAGACCGACGGAGCTCTCGTCACTGCACGTAGTCGGCCGCCCGCTGGAGAGTGATCTTGTGCCACCCGCTCGCCCGTTTCGCTGGGTAGAGTTCCGGCCGACCCGAACCCGGCCGGCGCCGTCGACGCGCGCCGTGCTCCCCGCAGGGGGCCGACGACCTACGGAGAAGCCAGATGGGGCGCCACGCCCGCACGCGCGCCGGTTCCGGGCTACCCGCCCGCCCGGCCCTGCTCGCCGGGCTCGCCGCCCTGCTCGTCGTCGTGATCGGTGGCGGGCTGCTCGCCTGGGGCCTGTCCGGCTCCGGCGACTCGGCGTCCGCGGAGGGCTGCACCGACGGGCAGACCGTCCGCGTCGCCGTCGCCTCGGAGGTCGGGGACGTCGTCGAGCAGCTGCTGTCCGAGCCCCTGGAGCTGGCGGACGGCGGCTGCGCCGTCGCCGAGGTCACCGCCCGTGAGCCGCTGCAGACCCTGGCCGACCTGGGCTCCCTGGACGCCGAGCAGCTCCCGGACGTGTGGGTGCCGGACTCCTCGCTCTGGGCCGCCCGGGCCGGCGCCGACGCCGGCCTGGACCCGTCGGGGTCGCTGGCCACCTCCCCGCTGGTGCTGGCCACCAGCCGTGCGGCCGCCGAGGAGCTCGGCTGGATCGAGGACCCGCCCAGCTGGGGTGACGCGCTGCGCACCGACCGCGCCCTCGCCGTCCCCGACCTGACCGCCAGCGCCGAGGGGCTCTCCGTCCTGGCCGCCGTGCGCCAGTCCCTCGGTGGCGACGAGGAGGCGGACAACGCCGTCGTCTCGGCGGTGCTCGCGGCTGCCCGCGGCGAGGTGCCGACGGCCGGCGACGGGCTGACCGCCGGCCTGGCCGGCGGCGCCGACGCCCCACTGGTGCCGGCCAGCGAGCAGGAGGTGCTGGCCACCAACGCCGGCGCCGAGGACGCCGCGCTGGTCGCCGTCTACCCCACCGACGGCTCCCCCGCGCTGGACTACCCGGTGCTCCGGGTGACCGCCGCCCCCGGGGCCGAGCGCCCGGCCACCGACGCGGTGCTCCGCGCCCTCACCGCCGAGGCCGCCGACGAGGTGGTGCGCGAGGCCGGTTTCCGCGACCGCACCGGCGCCGCCCCGGCCGGGGCCGGCGCGGGGTCCGGCGTGCAGGAGGAGACGCCGGAGACGCTGGCCCTGGCCCCGGAGACGCTGCAGACGCTGCTCGGGCGGGTCTCCAGCCTCGCCACGCCGTCCCGGCTGCTGACCGTCGTCGACGTCTCCACCTCGATGAACGCCCCGGTCGGCGACGGCACCCGGGCCACCCTGGCCCGGGACGCCACGCTCAGCGCGCTCGGCCTGCTGCCGGACTCGCACTCCGGCGGCGTGTGGGCCTTCGCCTACCAGCTGGAGGGCCAGCGGGACTGGGAGGAGCTCGCCCCGCTGCGCACCCTCGGTGCCGAGGTCGACGGCCGCACGCACCGGCAGGTCGTCGCGGAGCAGCTGCGCACCATCCCCGACCGGCTGCGGCCCGGTGGCACCGGCCTCTACGACACGACGCTGGCCGCGGTGCGCGCCGCCCGGGACGCCTACGACCCCGGCTCGGTGAACTCCGTCGTGCTGATCACCGACGGGGACAACGACGACGACGCCGCCGGCCTGACCCGCGAGCAGCTGCTGAGCACGCTGCGCAGCGAGGACGACCCGGAGCGGCCGGTGAAGGTCATCGGCATCGCACTCGGCCCGGACGCCGACCTCGGGGCGCTGGAGGACATCGGCGAGGCCACCGGTGGCGCCGCCTACCAGGCGCTGGACCCCGAGGACCTGCAGTCGGTGCTCTTCGACGCCATCCGCCGCCGCGGCTGACGAACGCCCCCTCGCTTTCCGCGCCGAAAGCGGCGCCGCCGACCTCGCTTTCCGCGCCGAAAGCGGTCAGGGGCGGGTGAGCAGGGCGTCGAGGGCGGTGGTGACCTCGTCGACGGTCACCCGGGCCAGCGCTGGGTCGAGCTCGGTGCCCCACGGGTCGCCGGTGCCGTTCCCGTGCCAGAGCACGACGTGCTGCTCGCGGGGCGGCGGGCCCCACAGCGCCGGGGAGACCGGGCCGAACAGCACCACCGAGGGACGGCGGTAGGCGGTCGCCAGGTGGGCCACCCCCGTGTCGCCGCAGACCACCACCCGGGCGGCGGCGACCACGGCGGCCAGCTCCAGCGACGTCGTCCGGCCGGCCAGCACCGCGTCGTCCGGCAGCCCGGCGAGCTCGGCGACCCGCAGCGCGAGGTCGCGCTCGGCCGGCCCGCCGGTGACCACCACCCGCTCCCCCGCCGCGGCCAGGTGCCGGGCGACGGCGGCGAACCGCTCCGGGGGCCAGCGCCGGCCGGGGAACGCCGCGCCGGGGTGCACGACCGCCACGTCGCGCACCGGCGGGTCGACGTCGGGGACGGCGAGGTCGAGCGCGTCGGGGTCGCACCGCACGCCCAGCCCTTCCTCGACCAGCCGGCACCAGCGCCGCACCTCGTGCTCGTCGGCGTACCAGGTCGGGCCGGGCCAGCCGGGGCTGGCGAAGGTGAGCAACCGCTGCGGGCGCAGGTCGGCGACGACGACGTGCGAGGCGGGCCCCTTGCCGTGCAGGTCGACGGCGAGCTCCGGCGGCGGGCCGGTCCAGTCCAGCGGCTCGAGCTCGACGGCGGGCAGCACCTCGTCGACGGCGTCGATCAGCGCGGCCAGCGGCTCCAGGGCGCGCGTCGTCGCCAGCACCAGCCGGTGGTCGGGGACGGCGGCCCGGATCCCGCGGATCGCCGGCACCCCGGTGAGCAGGTCACCCAGCCCCAGCGGCCGCAGCACCACCGCCGTCGGCCGCCCCTCCCCATTCGCTTTCCGCGCCGAAAGCGAGGCATCCGAGGCCGCTTTCGGCGCGGAAAGCGAGGCCTCCGGGGCCGGCATCACACGCGGGAGCGCTCGACCAGGGAGGTGGTCGAGTGGCCGGGCAGGTACGGCAGCACGACGGCCTGGCCGCCCCACTTCCGCAGCACCGCGGCCTCGGGCAGGTCGGCGCCGGCGTAGTCCCCGCCCTTGGCCCACACGTCGGGACGCAGCTGCTCGAGCACGGCCGAGGGGGTGTCCTCGTCGAAGACGACGACGGCGTCGACGAACTCCAGCGCCTCCAGCACCCGGGCCCGGTCCTCGGCGGCGACCAGCGGCCGGGACGGGCCCTTGAGCCGGGACACCGAGGTGTCGGAGTTGATGCACACCACCAGGCAGTCGCCCAGCCCACGGGCGGCCCGCAGGGTGGCGACGTGCCCGGCGTGCAGCAGGTCGAAGCAGCCGCCGGTGGCGACGACGGTGCCCCCGGCCCGGCGCACCCGCTCGAGCAGGGTGGCGACGTCGGCGGCCGGGGTGAGCGGCTCGGGGGCGTCGGCGTCCCACGACGAGGCGCCACCGCGGGCGACGAAGGCCCCGGCGGTGGCGACCGCGGTGGTCACCGCCTCCCCGGTGACGGCGCCGCCGGCGAGCGCGACGGTGGCCGCGGCGGCGAAGGAGTCACCCGCGCCGCACGGGTCGCCCCCGGTGACCGGGGTGGCGGGCACGACCATCGGCGCGCCCTCGCCGTAGGAGAGCAGCGCACCGCGGGCACCGAGGGTCACCGCGACGGCGCCGACGCCCCAGTGCCGGATGAGCGCCTCTGCGCGAGCACCGACGGCGGCCAGCCCGTCGCCGGGCACGCCACCCCCGACCACCCGGGCGGCCTCCGCGCCGTTGGGGGTGACCAGCCGGGCGGTGGGCACCGGGTCGGCGCCGCGCGGGTGCGGGTCCCAGACGACCGGGCCGGAGGCGGCGGCCAGGGCGGTGCGCACGTCGGGCGCCGACGTCGTCCCCCGGCCGTAGTCGGCCACCAGGACGGCGGCGGCGTCGCGGATGACCGCGGCGGCCTCGGCCGGCAGCGGGCCGAGCGTCGCCGTCGGGGCGCCGCTGTCGATGCGCACGACGGAGTGGTCGCCGACCCGCACCCGCTGCTTGACGGCGGTGCCGCCGGTGGCCGGGACGGCGATCAGCCGCACCCGCCCGTCGAGCAGGGCGCGCAGCCGCTGCGCGCCCTCGTCGTCGGCGAGCGGCGCGACCAGCACCACCTCGCGGTTCCCGGCGAAGCGGGCGGCGAGCACGGCGGCCAGCGCCGCCCCGCCGGGGCGCTCGTGGGTCTGCACGTCCTCGACCACCGGCACCGGGGCGTCGGGGGTCAGCCGGGACGCCGTCCCGACCAGGTCCACGTCGAGCAGCGCGTCGCCGACGACGACGACCGGGCGGGCGTCGGGCTTCACCGGACCACCTCGACGTGGTTCTGCGTCGGGATCCGGCTCGGCTCGGCCAGCACCGCGGCGTCGAAAGCGGCGCACAGCAGGTGCAGGGCGACCAGGTGGCACTCCTGCACGGTGGCCGTCCACGGGGAGTCGATGGCGACGGTGTCGTCGGCGACGGCGGCCAGCGGGTTGGGCGCCGGCCCGGTCATCGCCAGCACGGTGATGCCGCACTCCTTGGCCCGGCGGGCGGCGGCCACCGCGTTGGGCGAGCGGCCCGAGGTGGACAGCAGCACCAGCACGTCACCGGAGCGACCGTGCGCCTCGACCTGGCGGGCGAACAGCTCGTCGGCCGGGTAGTCGTTGGCGATCGCGGTCAGCGACGACGTCTCGGCGGTCAGGCAGATGGCGGAGAACGGCGGCCGGTCGGCTCGGTAGCGGCCGACCAGCTCGGCGGTGAGGTGCTGGGCCTGCGCCGCGCTGCCACCGTTGCCGGCGGCGAGCAGCCGGCCGCGGGCCGAGGAGCACAGCACGTCGGCGAGCAGCTGACCCCAGCGGTTGAGCGTGTCGACCTGCGCGGTGAGGTCGCCCAGCGCCGAGGTGAGCGAGGCGACGTGGTCGTGCCCGGTGAGGTGGGTGCAGGTGTCGGGCGAGACGCCCTCGCGGTCGGTCAGCGGTGCCGAGGGGAACGGGGTGACGCTCATCGGGGTCCCTCCACGGGGGCTCATCGGGCGGCCTCCACCGGCGTGCGTGCGGCGAGGACCTGGCGGTACACGGCGTCGGTGTCGGCGACGACCCGGGACCAGCGGTAGCGGGTGCGGGCCCGGGTCACCCCGGCGGCGCCGAAGGCGGTGCGGCGGACGTCGTCGGCGAGCAGGCCGGCGAGCGCCTCGCCCAGGGCGGCGGGGTCGCGCGGCGGGACGAGCAGGCCGGTGCGGCCGTCGACCACGGTGTCGACCAGCCCACCGACGGCGGTGGCGACCACGGGGCGCCCGCAGGCCATCGCCTCCAGCGGGGTGATGCCGAAGGGCTCGTACCAGGGGACGGCGAGCACCACGTCGGCCGAGCGCACCCAGGCGGGGACGTCGGTGCGGGCGACGGCGCCGGTGAACACCAGCCGGTCGGCGACCCCGAGGGACGCGGCGACGGCGCGCAGCCGGGTGACCTCGGGGTCGGTGTCCAGCTCGGCGGTGTCGGGCCCGCCGACGACGACCAGCTCGGCGTCGGGCACGTGCACCAGCGCCCGGACGGCGTCCTCCTGCCCCTTGCGCTCGACCAACCGGCCGAGCACCAGCAGGCGCCGACGGCCCGAGCGCGGCGCGACCGGCCCGTCGGGGGTGAAGACGCCGGTGTCGACCCCGCACGGGACGACCGAGACCCGGTCGCCGGGCAGGCCCAGGCGGCGCAGCTCGAAGACCTCGTCGGTGCAGGTGGCGACGACGTGGCTGACGTCGGCGCACAGCCCGCGCTCGAGGTCGATGCGCTGCTCGGGCGAGGTGTCGGCGTCGCCCTGGTGCCGGCGCTTGACCGAGCCGAGGGCGTGGAACGTCTGCAGCACCGGGATGCCCAGCGGCGCGGCCGCCTGCACCGAGGCCAGCCCGCTCATCCAGAAGTGGGCGTGCACCAGGTCGGGCCGGTCGGCGGCCCACTCGGCGGCGAGCACCTGCGCGAAGGTGCCCATGTGCTGCAGCAGGTCGTCCTTCGGGACGGCGCGCGGCGGGCCGGCGGTCACGTGGGCGACGGTGTAGCCGTCGGCGGTGACCACCCGGTCGGGCAGGCCGGCGTCGTCGCGGCGGGTGTGCACGGTGACCTCGTGGCCGCGCATGGCCAGGCCCGCGGCCAGCGCCGCGACGTGCACGTTCTGCCCGCCGGCGTCGACGCCGCCGATGGCGGCGAGCGGCGAGGCGTGTTCGCTCACCAGGTCGATCTTCATCGGGTCACCTCTCCCAGCAGGGCATCCCAGTCACGCAGGAAGCGCTCGAGCCCGTAGCGGTCCAGTGCGGCGGCGCGGGCGGCCTTGCCGGCCAGCCGGGCGGCGTCCGGCTCGGAGACGAAGTGCCGCAGCGCGGCGGCGAGCTTCTCCGGCCGGGTGGAGAGCACGCCGGCCTCGGCCGGCACCGCCTCCACCGCCTCGGTGGTGGCCAGCCCGACGACCGGCAGGCCCAGGTGCATCGCCTCCAGCAGCGACAGGCCCAGCGACGTCCAGCGCACCGGGTGCAGGTACACCCGGCGGCGGGCGAGCTCGGCGTGCATCGCGGCCTGCGGGGGGTCGTCGTGCAGGCCGACCCGCTGGGGGTCCAGGCCGTAGCGCTCGTGCAGCCCGGTCAGCCCCATGCCGAAGACGTCCAGCGGGGCGGCCTCGGCGAACAGCGGCAGCAGGTCCCCGCCGGTGTACCGGCCCCGGCGCACCGGCTCGTTGACCACGACGCCGGCCCGGGCGAGCTCGCCGGTGTAGCGCTCGCCGGGGTCGACGATGCCGTGCTCGATGACCACGGTGGGCGCCGAGCCGTTGTCGTAGAACAGCTGGTTGAAGTGCGTGACGTGCGCGATCGGGATCGCCGACTGGTCGGCCATCGGGTGCCGGGTGTTCGGCACCGCGCCCGAGCCGGTGTCCGGGCCCGGCGCGTTGTGCTCCAGGAACACCGCGGGCAGGTCGCGGCCCGGCTCGCGGCCCAGCCACTCGCGGACCAGCTCCAGGTCGCGGGGGCGCTGCAGCACGACGACGTCGGGCTGCTCGTCGCGCAGCTGCGCCGGCGTCACCTCGCGGGCTGACGCCGGCCAGTCCCAGGTGCGGGCCCGGCCCAGCCCGTCGGGGCTGCGACTCCCGTCGGGGCCCGTCACGACGGGCAGCAGGTAGTCGTGCGTGCCCTGGACGAACGCCGTCGTCCAGGAGCCGTGCACGTGCCAGAGCAGGACCTTCATGCGGCGACCAGCTTCTCGACGGCGGCGACGACGTCGCCGGCGGTGACGGAGGTGAGGCAGGGGTGCCCCGGCACCGGGCACTCGCGGGCGCGGGTGCCGCGGCAGGGGGCGGACTGGTCGCCGAGCAGCACGGTGGGGACGCCGTAGGGCGCCCACCGCACGGCCGGGACGACCGGGGAGAACAGCGAGACGACGGGGGTGCCGACCGCGGCGGCCAGGTGCGCCGGGCCGGTGTTGCCGACGACGACGGCGGCCGCCCCGTCGAGCAGCGCGGCCATCTCGGCGAGGGTGGTCGCCCCGCCCAGGTCGGTGCCGCGGGCGCCGGCGACGGCCGCGGTGAGCGCGCGTTCGTCCGGCCCCCCGGTGACCAGCACCCGCCGGCCGGCGGCGGTCAGGGCCTCGACCGCCTCCGCGCAGCGCTGCGCCGGCCAGGCGCGGGCGGGCACGGAGGCACCGGGGTGCAGGACGACGTAGCCGGGCTCGTGGTCGATCGCCGGCAGCGGCCGGCGGACGGCGAGCCGCCCGTCGTCGCCGTCGGGCAGCTCGAACCCGGCGGCGCGGGCCAGCGAGAGGGCGCGCTCGGGCTCGGGCAGGTCGTCGTCGACCCGGTGCCGGACGTCGAGCAGCGAGCCGGGGTAGTCGACGCTGATCGCGGAGACCCGCTGCACCCCGGCGGTGCGCAGCACCAGCGCCAGCGGCAGCGGTGACTGGTGGAAGGAGGTGGAGACGACCGCCTCGGTGACCCCGGCCGCGCGGACCCGGTCGGCGAGCGCGGCCAGGTCGGCGGCGTCGACCGGCTGCGGGTTCCCGTCGATCCACGGGCAGTGCCAGGTGAGCACCTCGTCGACGCCGGGCAGCAGCCCGGCGGCGGCGGTGGCCTGCGGGCTGGCCAGGAACACCACCCGGTCGGCGCCGTGGGCGACCGCGCGGACCAGCGGCCCCTGCAGCAGCACGTCGCCGGCGTTGTCCAGCCGCGCGACCAGGACCGTCCGACTCGCTTTCGGCGCCGAAAGCGGAGAAGCCTGGCGCGCTTTCGGCACCGAAAGCGAGGAGGGGGGCGTCACCAGGCGCCGGCCAGGACGTCGTCGACCGCCTCGGGAAGCGTCGGCGCGCGGTGCGCGGCGGCGGTGACCTCTTCGGGACGGGTGACCGGCGTGGGCACCAGGATGCCGTGCGCCCCGGCAGCCGCGGCGGCCTGCACGTCGGCGGCGATGTCGCCGATCAGCACGCAGCGCGCCGGGTCGACGTCCAGCTCGGCGCAGGCGGCCTTCACCATGCCGGGGGCTGGCTTGCGGCAGCCGCAGCCGTCCTCGGGCGCGTGCGGGCAGACCTGCACGGTGTCGAAGGGGCCCAGCAGCTCGGCGACCCGGGCGTTGACGGCGTCGGCCTGGGCGCGGGTGATCAGCCCCCGGCCGACGCCGGACTGGTTGGTCACCAGGCCGATCCGCACGCCCCGGGCGCGGAGCGCGTCCAGCGCCTCGCGCGCGCCGTCGACCGGGCGGACCAGCGCCGGGTCGCCGTTGTAGGGGACGTCGTGCACGAGCGTGCCGTCGCGGTCGAAGAGCACCACGTCGGGCAGCCCGCGCCAGGGGGTGACGGCGAGGTGCTGCACGGCGCCGCGGAGGAAGTGCCAGGTGGCCAGCGGCGGGATGACCGCGCTGGTCAGCGCCATGGTGACCACCTCGTCGCGGCTGCGCGGGCCCGGCGCGATGCGGGCCCAGGCGAACTCCGCCGTTCCGGCGGCCCAGCCCAGCGCGGCGAGCGCGGCGGCCTTCGGCCTGCCGGCCAGGGCGAGCCCGACCGCGCCGAGGGCAGCGGCGGTGACGGCGAGGTGGCGGGGGCGGCGGCCGACGGCGGCGTCGGCGCGCTCGCGCCAGGTCGGGCCGTGCAGGCGGCGCATGAGGACGTCGTCGGCGTTGCCGGCCTGCACCCGGGCGCTGACCCAGCGGTCGACCGGGCGCACCGGGTGGGTGATCCACCGCTCGCCGCGGGTGAGCCGCGCGCCGGTGTCCATCACCCGCAGCGCCAGGTCGGAGTCCTCCCGGAAGGCGCGGGGGAAGCGCTCGTCGAACCCGCCGACGGCGGCCAGCGCGGCGCGGCGGTAGGCGAGGTCGGCGGTGATCCAGCTGCTGGTGGCCAGGCCCGCGGTGCCGCGCTCCCAGTCGGTGGGGCGCCGATTCTCGGGGAGCGGCACCCGCACGCGGCCCTGGGTGCCGGCGACGTCGGCCGGCAGCGCGGCCAGGTCGGCGGCCAGCTTCTCGTACCAGTCGAAATCGGGGACGACGTCGTCGTCGAGGTAGGCGATCCACTCGGTGCGGGCGACCCGCCAGCCGAGGTTGCGGGCGCGGGCGGGGCCGCCACCACCGGTGCGCACCACCCGGACCGGGGGCAGACCGTCGCGGCCGGGCTGCAGCGGGGCCCCGGTGGGCCGGTCGTCGACCAGCACGAGCTCCGCCGGGCGCGGGCCGGTGGCGCCGGCGAGCGCGTCGAGCAGGACGTCGAGGGACGGTCGGCCGATCGTCGGCACGACCAGCGTGCAGTTGGCCAGGGCACCCGTCATGCCCGCGTCCCTGCCCCCCAAGATCGCGGCCGAAACACTACGGCCTTGAAGTGTTCGGTCCGGTCGTCGGCCTCAGCCCATCGGGCGACCCCTCCGGGTTGGACAGTCCTCCGCCACCTCACGTTCGATGTGGCGAGGACAGTTGAGTCGGAGCCCGGCCCCGCCACACCTGCGGTGAGCACCGCTCACGAGTGCCGAGCGCGCCCATGCGACTCACGTGTAGAACTTGAACGATCCCTGGTACGCATCGATCGCCCACGGGATGTCCGACTGGCCGGTGGGGACGAGCCAGTAGCTCATCGTCTTGTTGACGGGGACGGTCTTGGGCGCGCCGTCGAGGGTTGCGCGGATCTCCGCCGAGACCTGGAACCTGAGGTTCAGCCGAGCCTCGCCATCCGGGCCGTTGTTGTCCGAGTCAAGGTGTGCGGGTCCCCACCGCTTAGCACCGACCAGTGTCGGAGTGTCGCTGAACTCCCAGCCCTCGCCATTGATGGCGTAGAACGTGAGGGCGTTGACCGAGCTCTGCCGCTCCTCATCGCCGCCGAGCGCCGCTGCGACGCTCTGATCCCAGGCCGTCTGCATTCTGGGCGTCATGTACGGCTTCACGAGAGCGAAGTCAGTGACGTTCAGGGCCGCCTCCCCGTCCTTCGGGACGAGCAACGAGTTGATGAACGACGACTCATCGAGAGTGAAGGTGACGAGCTCGCAGTACGCCACCATCACCATGTCTGCACCGAACTGGTCGGCGACCGGGCCATGGGCGGGAGCCTGGCCGCGGCAGTAGTCGGCCGCGCTGTTCGCGGCGCCACCGATGGGGATGCTCGGCGCGTCGATGGTGGCATTCGCAGGAGATGCGGAGGGTGAGGAAGCCGCCGCTTGCGCAGTGGAGGCTGCTGTAGGGCTCGCCGACTCCGTGGCGCTCGTGACCGACGCCGCCTGGGGGTCACCACCTCCGCAGGCGGCCAGGCCAACGAGCATGCCGACTGCCAGGGCCGCGACTCCGATTCGACGGACGCCCATCCACTCCACCTCTCCCTGCTGACGGATCGATCGATCCGGCCGGTGGAACGTAGCCACGGACCTGCGGGGGCCAGAGGGCGTTCCCCCGAACGAGCGACACATCCATGCGCCGGAAAGGGTGCTACCAGCCGCCGGACAGCACAGGCCCACCCCGCTGGGGTTCCACCCGCGGCCGATCACCGCAGGCATCCAGCGCAACCGGCCGTGGGTGGACGACAGACCCGGAACGTCTTTCAGTCGTCCTCGTGGGGTGGCCCGTTGCGCTCGTCGAAACCGCCAGCCTCGACGGCGGCCTCAACTGCCGCGATCGGCGCGGTCCGGATGTCGAGTCCGGTGCCGTCCTTCGTGTTGAACAACGACGTGATGTTCAGCGCCAACGAATAGCTACCGATGCGCACGCGGCCGTTCTCGAACACGGTGATCGAAAGGTCAGGAGTGATCCGGAAACGCTGGTGCCGTACCCCCAGCCGCTGCCCGGGCGTGGAACTGACCGTCACCGGGCTGGTGTAGTCGAACTCGTTTGTGTCGGTCTGATCGGCAGCCATGCCGTGTGCCTGCTTCCGCTGGTCCGGTACGTGGGCCAACCATGGGGCGGTGGAGCAGCTGCGGCAACCGGTCCCGCTGACGGTCTGTTCGCTGCCGGCGACGATCCGCGGCACGCTGGGTGCGCCTGGCCCCCGTTACGCCGTCACATGCGATCCCGTCGCCAACCAGTGACGGTCGGGACGCGTGCGGCGCTTGGTGAGCGGCCCGAGACCTGCACACCGGACGGTGACGAGCCGGCCCTTCGGGGCCGGCGACGTCGGCCCGGCGCTCAGCGGGGGCGGCGGGCTGCGGCGGAGACCCGGGCCAGCGCGTCGGTGACCACGCCGGCGTCGTCCCCGAGCAGGGTCAGCAGGTGGGCGACCAGGTCGTCGTGCGTCCGGCCCGCGGCGCGCACCCGCTCCCGGCCGACGTCGGTGAGCCGGGCGTGCAGCAGCCGCCGGTCGCCGCCGACCCGCTCCCGGGTGACCAGCCCCTCGGCGACCAGCCGACTCACCGTGCTGGTGATGCCCGGACGGGAGAGCCCGACCGCCTCGGCCAGCTCCCCCATCGACGCGCTCTCCCCCGGCGACTCCGCGATCCGGCGCAGCACCTCGAACCCGGTGAGCGAGACGCCGTGCTGCCGATGCAGGGCGGAGTCGACCCGGCGGGTGACCCGGTCGTGCACCTGCACGATCCGCAGCCAGGTCTCGGTGGCGGTGGGCCCGGCAGCCGCGAGCCCACTGACGTCCCGTGGCACGCCCCGGGCGGGGGCACCGTCGGGTCGGGGGTCGGCGTGCTGCTCCATGTCGGGTCAGATCCTCCGTGGGCCGGTGGGGGCTGGGGCGGTGGTGCGCTCAGCGCGCGGGGTGGTCGGTACTGCGGGAGCGGCGGCGGGCCACGGCACCGAGGGTGCCCGCAGTGACCAGCAGGGCGATGCCGGCGGCGAGCACCGGCGGGGAGCCGGCGTCCTCGGCGACCGACTGGCTGCGGGCCGCGACCTGGAGGTCCAGGCCGGCGACGGCCGTCGAATCGTTCCCGACCAGCTCGACGCTGGCGGCGCCGAGGGCGGCCTCGCTCGGGATCTGGACCACCGCCTCCACCCGGCCACCGGGGCCGGCGCTGACGGTGGCCAGCGGCGCCTCGACGCCGCTCATGAAAACCGTGACCGTCTCCTCGGGGGCGAACCCGGTGGCCCGCACGGTGACCGTGCTCCCCGCGGCCACGGAGACGGCCGAGCCGCCGCCGGTCTCCGGCGCGGACGACGGCGGCGCGGAGGTCCCCGGGGCGGGCGCCGACGGCGGCGTGGGCTGCGCCGGAGGCGGCGCCGGCACCTCGTTCTCCGGGACCGGCGAGGGCACCGGGGCGGACGGTGCGGGCACGGGCGCGGACGGCACGGGTGCCGCCGAGGACGACGGCCCGGCCGGGGTCGACGGCGTCGCCGACGGCTCGGGCGCCTCCGAGGACGCCGGGGCCGACGAGGACGGGATCGAGGACGACGAGGACGGGACCGAGGACGACGAGGACGGGACCGAGGACGACGACGGGGCCGAGGACGACGACGGGGCCGTCGCGGACGGCTCGGGCGCCGCCGAGGACGGCGGCACCGGCTCGACCGGCTCGACCGGCTCGACCGGCGGTGCGCTGATCGCGGCGCAGTCCTCGGCGCTGGGCCGGGTGTAGGTGCCCAGCTCCACCGGGGTCTCGGCGGCGCCGTCGGGGTTGGTCACCGTCACCGAGACGTCGACGGTGACGCCCCAGTCGACGTCGGAGCTGGTGAGCTCGGCCTCCGCGCCGGCCGGCAGGTCGGCGGCGGCCTGTTCGGCGGCGCCGTCGAACACCAGCGCGACCCGGTGCGGCTCGGAGCCGTTGGTGACCACCACCCGGACGACCGCCGGTCCGCAGCTGGGCCCGTGGGTGACCTGGACGTCGGGTCGGCGGGGGTCCTCGATCGCGGCGGCCGTCGGCGCGAGCACGACACCGGACACGAGGGCAGCGCCCACGACCAGCGTCAGCGTCCCGGCCGGGCGCAGCGCACCCTGCCCGGACGGTGTCGTCGTCGGCACTGCTGACCCCCGTTCCCGCACACCCGGCGGACGGCTTACCCGTGGCATCCCCGCTGCTCTGCCCACCAGGTGCCCCGATCATGTCCGCACCGGCCGTTCCGTCGCCCGTTCGTCACACGGGCCACTCCCGTGTCACCGGCGTGTCGGCATCGCCGCGCCGCCCGGCGCGGGTCTCCGAGAGCCCGGTCACATCGCTCACTACGGTGGCCGAGGTGAACTCAGCGGCGGGCACCGGACGTCAGCGGCAGGACACCGTCTACCGGGCGGGCGTCTACGGCCGGCACCCCCGGGTGCCCACCGTCTATCGGGCGCTGGCCGAACGGGCCCGGCGGCGGCTGGACCCCCGCGCCTCCGCCTACGTGGCCG
>NZ_JBJHAG010000045.1:0-15065 GCF_054050925.1 Modestobacter sp. SYSU DS0657
CCCCCCCCCCCCCCCCCCCCCCCCCCCCCCCCCCCCCCCCCCCCCCCCCCCCCCCCCCCCCCCCCCCCCCCCCCCCCCCCCCCCCCCCCCCCCCCCCCCCCCCCCCCCCCCCCCCCCCCCCCCGGGGCAACGGGGTGCGGGGCGGCACGCCACACGGCTGACACACGAGCCGGTCAGGATGCGTGCATGCGCACCGACGTGGCCTGCCGGCTCACCGTCTCCACCCCCGCCCCGGCGACGGCGCTGCTGCAGGTCGCGCTGGCCGCACCGGCCGGTGAGCTGCTCACCGTGGTCTGCGACGGGCGGCCGGTGGCCGTCGAGGAGATCGCCGTCCCCGGCGCGCGTGTGCACCGGCTGCAGCTGCCGGCCGGCGGGACGACGATCGCCTACACCGGGCACGTGACCGGGGACGGCCGGCCGCGGGAGGTGACCGCGGCCGACTGGGCGGAGTTCGTCCGCCCCAGCCGCTACTGCCCCTCGGACCAGCTGGAGGGCTACGCCGGCACCGAGTTCGACCGGTCGGCGCCCCGCGCCCAGCTGGTCGCCACCGTCGCCGCCTGGGTGCACGACCGGCTGGTGTACACCGCCGGCTCCAGCCGGCCGGTCGACACCGCGGTCGACACCCTGCTCCTCGGCAGGGGTGTGTGCCGGGACTACGCGCACCTGACCGTGACGCTGCTGCGGGCCCTGGAGGTGCCGGCCCGGCTGGTCGCCGTCTACGCCCCGGGACTGTCCCCGATGGACTTCCACGCCGTGGTCGAGGCCGACGTCGACGGCGTGTGGCAGACCGTCGACGCGACCCGGCTGGCGCCGACCTCGGCGCTGGTGCGGATCTGCTCCGGTCGCGACGCCGCCGACACCGCCTTCCTGTCGCTGTTCGGCGGGCAGGCCACCCTCGGCGCGATGACGGTGACCGCCACCGTCGACGGTGAGCTGCCCGCCCCCAGCGATGAGCCCTACGCGCTGGCCTGAGGCCCCCGGCCCGGTACGGACACCCCACCCGGCTGGCGGCGGCGCAGCTCCTCGGGCACCAGCTCGACCAGCTCCTCGGGCAGCAGCGGCAGGTCCAGCAGGGAGAGCTTAACCCGGCTGCGGTCGGCTGCGGCCCAGTCGTCCAGCCGCACCAGCAGCCCGGCGTCGGCGCGGGAGGAGACGTGCAGCTCGTCGCCCGGTGCGAGCCGGCCGCGGACCAGCCCGTCGACCTCCACCGCCGGGCGGCCGGCCGTTGCCGGCAGGCTCAGCACGAGCGGCTCGTGGGGGCCGAGGACGACGGTGCGGTCGATGCCGTTCAGCGGAGCCGACGGGGTGACCAGCACCCCCTGGGCCCCCGGGGACATCACCGGACCACCCGCGGCGAAGTTGTAGGCGGTCGAGCCCATCGGGGTGGCGATGATCACGGCGTCGCTCCGGTAGTGCCCGTACCGGCGGCCGGCCACCGAGAGCGTCGCGTCGACCATCCCATCCCCCGGTACCCGGGCGAGGACGACGTCGTTGAAGGCGACGGTCTCCCAGCCGGGTCCGTGGACCACCAGGCAGCTGCGCGACTCGATGGTCGAGCGCCCCTCGGCCATCGCGGTCAGGGCGGCCTCGAGCTCGCGGCCCTCCACCTCGGTGAGGAACCCCAGCCGCCCGAAGTTGACCCCGAGCACCGGCACCGGCCGGCCGACGACCAGCCGCATCGCGCCGAGCAGGGTGCCGTCGCCGCCGAGGGCGATGATCCCGTCGCAGGAGTCCGCGAGCTCGGCCGTCTCCACCGGGATCACCCCGGTCAGGCCCAGCCGGCTGACCTCCTCGGCCGCGGCGACCAGCTCGACGCCGTGGCTGCTCGTCCAGGCCGCCACCTGCGCCGCGGCAGCCGAGCAGTCGCGGTGGGGATGCAGGACCAGCCCGATGCGGCTGCCGTCGTGCACGCCGTCAGCCCCGCAGCGTCTCGAGCAGGCGCAGCCAGATCTCGCTGATCGTCGGGTACGACGGGACGGCGTGCCACAGCCGGCTGATCGGCACCTCCCCGACCACCGCGATCGTCGCCGAGTGCAGCAGCTCGGCCACGCCCTCGCCGACGAACGTCATGCCCAGCAGCACCTCCCGCTCGGTGTCCACCACCGCGATCGCCGTCCCGGAGTAGCCGTCGGCGAAGACGGCCGCGCCGGCCACGCTGCCGATCGGGTACTCGACCACCCGGTGCGGGAGCCCGGCGTCGGCCGCCTGCGCGGCGGTCAGCCCGACCGCGGCCACCTGCGGGGAGGTGAAGACGACGCTGGGCGTGGCCCGGCGGTCGGCGGTGGCCACGAACGGCGACCAGTCGGACAGGTCCACCTGCTCGCCGCGCGCCCGGGCGACGATCGCGGCGCCGGCCTGCCGGGCCTGGTACTTGCCCATGTGGGTGAGCTGGCCGCGCCCGTTGACGTCACCCACGCCGTACAGCCAGGGCAGGCCGGCGACCTGCAGGGCGTCGTCGACGTCCAGGTACTCCCCCGGGGTCAGCCCCACGGTGTCCACGCCGACGTCGTCGGTGTTGGCGGCGCGGCCGGTGGCGACCAGCACCTCGTCGCCGCGGAACTCCCCGGTCGAGCAGGCGAGCACCACCTCGTCTCCGTCGCGGCGGGCGGTGCGCACCTCGGTGCCCAGCCGGACGTCGACGCCGAGTTCGCGCAGGGAGTCCGCAACCGCCTCCCCGGCCGCCGGCTCCAGGTGCGGCAGCAGCCGCTCGCCGTGCTGGAGCAGCGTGACCTGGGAACCCAGCTGCTGCCAGGCGGTGGCCATCTCGCAGCCCACGTAGCCGCCGCCGACCACGAGCAGCCGGCCGGGCGCCTCCTTCGCGCTGGTCCCCTCGCGCGGGGTCCACGGCCGGACGTCGGCCAGCCCGTCGACCGGCGGGACGGCGGCCCGCGACCCGGTGCAGACCGCCACCGCGTGCCGGGCGGTGAGCACCAGCTCGTCCCCGCCGTCGGTAGTGACCACGACCCGCTTCTCCCCCGCCAGCCGGGCGTGCCCGCGGACCAGCGCGATGCCCGCGCCGTCGACCCACTCCGCCTGGGAGGCGTCGTCCCAGTGGCTGGTGAAGTCGTCGCGCCGGGCCAGGGTGGCCGCCACGTCCTGCTCGCCGGTGACCGCGGCCGCGGCGCCGGGCACCGCGCGGGCCTGGCCGAGCACCTCGCTGCCGCGCAGCAGGGTCTTGCTGGGCATGCACGCCCAGTAGGAGCACTCGCCGCCGACGAGCTCGGACTCGACGAGCACGGCGCTCAGGCCGCCGCGGACGACGATGTCGGCGACGTTCTCGCCGGTCGACCCGGCGCCGAGGACGACGACGTCGAAGGACTGCTCTGCATCGGTCACCCGGCCATCCTGGCGGTTGTGGTCGACTGGCCGCCATGCCGGTCGATGCGCAGGAGTTCGCCGCCGCCCTCCGCCAGTACGCCGCCGGGGTGGTCCTGCTGACGGTGCGCGACGACATCGACGACGTCGGGACGACGGTCACCTCGTTGATGAGCGTCTCGGCCGACCCGCCGCTGGTCGCGATCGGCCTGGCCACCGACGGCTACCCGGCCGAGGTGCTCCAGGCGGTGGGCTCGGCGGTCGTCAACGTCCTGGCGGCGCCGCAGGCGATCCTGGCCAGCCGGTTCGCCTCCGCCGGGCGGCCCAGCGCCCGGCACCTGCTGGAGTCGGTGCCCTGGCACCGAGCGCCGGTCAGCGACGCGATCGTGCTCGACGGCGCCCTGGCGGCGCTGGACTGCCGGGTGCACTCGGTGGTCGAGGCCGGTAGCCACGTCGTCGTCCTGCTGTCGGTGGAGGGGGTGCCGGTGCTCGGCGACGGCGACCCACTGGTGCGGCTGCGCGGCCGCTGGACCGACGGCGCCGGACGGCTCGCCGGCCGCCGGGAAGGCTCGTGACGGCCCCGTCCGGAGGCTCGCCCTGAGCGTGCGAAGGGTGAGAGGGACGGGGTCCTCTGTCACATCCGCGGCGTCGGCGGTGCTCTAGGGATGTGGACGTCGTCGGGCACGGTCGGGTCGCACCGCTCGCCGCGGTGCGCGCCGCGACCTCGAAGGGCACAGCACGCAGGAGGACCGCGGTGACGAGCGCGCGCGACGGCGTGCGCCCGGACCTCGAGCAGGTGTTCCGCGACGGCTACCCGCGGGTGGTCGCCGTGGCCGCCCGCGTCCTGGGCTCCCGCGACGAGGCCGAGGACATCGCCCAGGAGGTGTTCCTGGCGTTCAGCCGGTCCGCGGTGCCCGCCGCGGAGGCGCCGGGGTGGCTGTCGGTCGCCGCGGCGCACACCGCGCTGAACCTGATCCGGTCGGGCCGCCGCCGCTCGACCCGGGAGGCGGCCGTCGCCGACCGGGACGGCCTGGTCCCCGACGTCGCCGACACCGTCGTCGCCCGCGACGACTCCCGCCGGGTGCGCGCCGCCCTCGCCCGGCTGCCCCGCAACCAGGCGCTGGCCCTCGTGCTGCGCCACAGCGGCCTCAGCTACGCCGAGGTCGCGGCGGCCCTCGACCTCTCCCCCGGCAGCGTCGGCACCACCGTCCGACGCGCCGAGTCCGCCCTGCGCAAGGAGTTGACCCACGATGCGTCTGCGAACTGACCCCCACCCGACCGACGGCACGCTGCGCCGGCTGCTCGACGAGCCCGCCGGCGTTCCCGACGCCGACCGCGCCCACGTCGCCGGCTGCCCGGCCTGCCTGCAGCGGCTGGACACCGTCCGCACCGACGCCACCGCCGCCGCGACGGCCCTGGCGACCACCGACGCCACCCCGGACGTCGACCGCGCCTGGCTGCGGCTGCGGGCGGCGACCCGGCCGGCCGCGACCCCCTCCACCGCGGCCCGCACCACCGCACCGGCCCGCAGCTGGCGGACCCGGCTGCGCAGCCCCGTGGTCGCCGCGTTCGGCGTCGTCCTGGTCGTCGGGGGTGCGGGGGCCGCGGCCGCGGGCGACTGGGTGCAGGTGTTCCGCACCGAGGAGATCGCCCCGGTCGCGGTCACCCAGGCCGACCTGGTCGCGCTGCCCGACCTCTCCGGGTACGGCACGATGCGGCCGGTCGCCGAGCCGGACGTGCGTGAGGTCGCCGACGCCGCGACCGCCGAGGAGGCCACCGGCCTGACGGTGCCGCAGGTCGACGAGCTGCCGCGCGGCGTCACCGGTCAGCCCACGTACACCGTCGGCGACCAGCTGGTCGCCGAGTTCACCTTCTCCGCCGACCGGGCGGTGGCCGCCGCCGGTGAGCAGCTGCCCCCGGTGCCCGCCGGGCTCGACGGCAGCACGTTCCGGCTGACCGCCGGCCCGGGTGTCGCCGCGGTCTGGTCGGAGGCCCGCGGGCTGCCCGCCCTGGCGGTCGGCCGGGTGAACGCCCCGACGGCGGAGTCCAGCGGCGTCCCCTTCGACGTGGCCCGGGACTACCTGCTGTCGCTACCGGGGCTGCCGGACTCCCTCGCCGACCAGCTGCGCACCTTCACCGCCGACGGCACGACCCTCCCGCTGCCGGTGCCGGCCGAGCTGGCGACGACCTCCACCACGGAGGTCGACGGCGCCGAGGCGACCGTGCTGGCCTCCCGCGACGGCCTGCTGCACGGCGTCGTCTGGGTCGCCGACGGCGTCGTGACCGGCGTGGCCGGGACGATCAGCGAGGACGAGGTGCTCGACGTCGCCCGGGGGCTGCGCTGACCGCGCCCGGGGCCGGCCCCGCCACCGCCGAGGCGGTGGTGGCCGGCCTGCCGCCCTCGGCGGCGGTCTGGTGCTCGGGGCTGCGCAAGCGCTACGCCAAGCGCACCGCGGTCGACGGGGTCTCCTTCACCGTCGGCCGCGGCGAGGTGGTCGGCCTGCTCGGCCCCAACGGCGCAGGCAAGACCAGCGTGATCAAGATGCTGCTGGGCCTGGTCCGGCCCGACGCCGGCGAGGTGCTCCTGCTCGGCCGGCCGGGCAGCGACCCGCAGGCCCGGGCGGCGGTCGGCTACCTGCCCGAGCTCTTCCGGTACCAGCCGTGGCTGACGCCCACCGAGGTGCTCGCGCTGCACGTGCGGCTGGCCGGGGCCCGGGTGCCGGACGCCGAGCGCCGCGAGTGCCTGGCGCTGGTCGGCCTGGCCGACCGGGCCGGGGACCGGGTGGGCGGGTTCTCCAAGGGCATGCAGCAGCGGCTGGGGCTGGCGGTCGCGCTGGTGGCCCGCCCGGAGCTGGTGGTGCTCGACGAGCCCACCAGCGCGCTGGACCCGGTCGGCCGGGTCGATGTCCGGGACCTGGTGCTGGACCTCAAGTCGCGCGGGGTGGCGGTGCTGTTGAACTCGCACCTGATCGGGGAGGTCGAGCGGGTCTGCGACCGGGTGGTGGTGCTCAACCACGGCCGGGTCGCCGCCGCCGGCACGCTGGCCGAGCTGCTCGGCCAGCGGGAGCTGCGGCTGCACCTGGACGGCCTCACCCCCGCCGCCGAGGCGCGGCTCGCGTCGCTGGGGCGGGTGACCCGCGAGGGCGAGTGGCTGACCGTCACCCTGCCGGCCGACGACGACGGGACGGCGGTGCCCGACCTGGTCGCCGACCTGGTGGCCCTGCGGGCGCGGGTGCACGCGGTGGAGCCGGTGCGGATCAGCCTGGAGGAACGGCTGCTGGGCATCCTGCGCGAGGAGGACCGACCGTGATCGTGCTGACGCTGGCCGGGCTGACGCTGCGCGAGGCGTCGCGGCGCAAGGTGCTGCGCGCGCTGGCGCTGCTCACCGCGGCCCTGCTGCTGCTCAGCGGCTGGGGGTTCTCCCGGCTGGACGCCGAGCTCGGCACGCTCACCAGCGGCGAGGCGCGGCTGGTCTCCTCCCAGCTGCTCAACCTGGTGATGTTCGGGTTCAGCCTGATCGGCGCCCTCGGCACGGCGTTCCTCGCCGGACCGTCGCTGGCCGGGGAGGTCGAGTCGGGCACCGCGCTGGCCGTGTTGGCCCGCCCGGTCCGGCGCTGGCAGGTGCTGCTGGGCAAGTGGCTGGGCCTGGTCGCCTTCGGCGCCGGCTTCGTCGTGGTCGCCGGGCTCGCGCAGTTCCTCGTCGTCCAGCTGACCGTCGGCTACTGGCCCCCGCAGCCGGTCGTCGGCCTGCTGCTGCTCGCCCTGCAGACCACCGTGCTGCTGACCCTGGTGCTGCTGCTGGCCACCGCGATCTCCCCGATGGCCTCGGGCATCGTCGCGGTCGGCCTGTTCGGCTCCACCTGGGTGGCCGGCGTCGTCGGCGGGGTGGGTGAGGCGATAGGCAACGACGGCGTCGCCCGGGTGGGCAGCGTCTCCCGGATGCTGCTGCCCACCGACGGGCTGTGGCGGGGTGCGATGTACGCCTTCCAGGACCCGACGGCGCTGCGCGTCTTCGGCGAGGTCGGCTTCCCGTTCCTCGGCCAGGCCCCGCTGACCGCCACCTACCTGGGCTGGGTGGCCGTGTGGGTGCTGCTGGTGGGCGGGCTGGCGGTGCTCTCCTTCCGCCGCCGCGACGTCTAGGCCCGGCCCTCGTCGATCGCCAGAACGGCCATTCCGGCGGCGGGGACGTCGGCCGGGCGGAACCTGGGAAGCGCGGGCGTCACCGGGCGGGGCTAGCGTCGTCGCTGATGAGCACCGCCCTGCCCGCGCCGTCCGAGTCCGCCGTCCGCCGTGCGCTGACCCGAGCCGAGCGCGGCGTGACCCTCGACGCCACCGAGGCCGAGACCCTGCTGCACGCTCGCGGGCTGGGCGAGGGCGAGCCCCTCGACCGGCTGCTGACCGCCGCCGGCCGGGTGCGCGACGCCGGGCTGGCCTCGGCCGGCCGCCCCGGGGTGGTCACCTACAGCCGCAAGGTGTTCATCCCGCTCACCCACCTGTGCCGCGACCGCTGCCACTACTGCACGTTCGTGACGACGCCCGGCCAGCTGCGCGCCGAGGGCAAGGCGCCGTTCCTCTCCCCCGACGAGGTGCTCGACATCGCCCGTGCCGGTGCCGCGCTGGGCTGCAAGGAGGCGCTGTTCACCCTCGGCGACCGCCCGGAGGACCGCTGGCCGGTCGCCGCCGAGTGGCTGGAGGCCGCCGGCTTCGACTCCACGCTGGACTACCTGCGGGCGATGGCGATCCGGGTGCTGGAGGAGACCGGGCTGCTCCCCCACCTCAACCCGGGCGTGCTGAGCTGGGAGGAGATCCAGCGGCTCAAGCCGGTCGCCGCATCGATGGGCATGATGCTGGAGACGACGGCGACCCGGCTGTGGTCGGAGAAGGGCGGCCCGCACTTCGGCTCCCCCGACAAGGAGCCCGCCGTCCGGCTGCGGGTGCTGGAGGACGCCGGCCGCTCCGCCGTCCCGTTCACCACCGGCGTGCTGCTGGGCATCGGTGAGGACTACGCCGAGCGGGTCGACGCGATCGCCGCCATCCGGGCGTCGGCGCGCCGGCACCAGCACGTGCAGGAGGTGATCGTGCAGAACTTCCGGGCCAAGCCGCGCACCGCGATGGCCGCGCACGACGACCTCGGCCTGCAGGAGTACGTCGCCGCCGTCGCCGTCACCCGGCTGCTGCTCGGCCCGAAGGCATGCGTGCAGGCGCCGCCGAACCTCTCCGACTCCACCGAGCTGGCGCTGCTGCTGCGCGCCGGGGTCGACGACTGGGGCGGGGTCAGCCCGCTGACGCCCGACCACGTCAACCCCGAGCGGCCCTGGCCGAACATCGACAAGCTCGCCGAGCTGACCGCCGACGCCGGGTTCACCCTGCGCGAGCGGCTGGCCGCCCAGCCCGGGTACGTCACGCAGCCGGAGCCCTGGCTGGACCCGCGGGTGCGCCCGCACGTGTCCGCGCTCGCCGACCCCGACGGCCTGGCCGTCGAGGGGCGCATCCCGGCCGGGCTGCCGTGGCAGGAGCCGGACGAGGCGTGGACCGCCTCGGGCCGGGTCGACCTGCACGTCGAGGTCGACACGGTCGGGCGCACCGGTGACCGGCGCAGCGACTTCGACGCCGTCTACGGCGACTGGGCCGAGCTGCGGTCCCGGACCGAGAGCGCCCGCGACGGCTCCTCCACCGCGCTGGCCGCCGGGGACCCGGAGGTGCGGGCCGCGCTGCGGCACGCCGCGGCCGACCCGGCGGGGCTCTCCGATGCCGAGTACCTGGCGCTGCTCGGTGCCGACGGGGCCGACCTCGAGGCGCTGGCGGCGCTGGCCGACGCCGTCCGCCGGGACGTCAACGGCGACGACGTCACCTACGTGGTGAACCGGAACATCAACTTCACCAACGTCTGCTACACCGGCTGCCGGTTCTGCGCGTTCGCCCAGCGGCGCACCGACGCCGACGCCTTCACCCTGTCGATGCAGCAGGTCGGCGACCGGGTCGACGAGGCCTGGGCCGGCGGGGCGACCGAGATCTGCATGCAGGGTGGCATCCACCCCGACCTGCCCGGCACCGCCTACTTCGACCTGGCGCGGGAGGTGAAGGCCCGCCGGCCCGACATCCACCTGCACGCCTTCTCGCCGATGGAGGTGGTCAACGGCGCCGCCCGCACCGGGCTGAGCTTTCGCGACTTCCTCACCGCTGCTCGCGAAGCGGGCGTCGACAGCCTGCCGGGGACGGCGGCGGAGATCCTCGACGACGACGTCCGGTGGGTGCTCACCAAGGGCAAGCTGCCGGCCGCGACCTGGCTGGAAATCGTGCGCACCGCGCACGAGGTGGGCCTGCCGACGACGTCGACGATGATGTACGGCCACGTCGACACCCCCGCCCACTGGGTCGCGCACCTGCGCACCCTCAGCCGCCTGCAGGACGAGACGGGTGGTTTCCGGGAGTTCGTGCTGCTGCCGTTCGTGCACCACAACGCGCCGATCTACCTGGCCGGGGTGGCCCGCCCGGGGCCGACGAACCGGGAGAACCGGGCGGTGCACGCCGTCGCCCGGCTGCTGCTGCACGGCCGGATCGACAACATCCAGACCTCGTGGGTGAAGCTCGGCGACGTCGGCACCCAGGCGATGCTGAACGGGGGCGCCAACGACCTCGGCGGCACGCTGATGGAGGAGACGATCAGCCGGATGGCCGGCTCGGGCAACGGGTCGCTGAAGACGATCGCTGAGCTGGAGTCCATGGCCGCCGCGATCGGCCGGCCCGCCCGTCAGCGGACCACCGAGTACGGCACGCCGTCAGCCGAGCGGCTCGCCACCGCCCGCTCCGACGCCGGCCGCGCCGCGCTCACCCTCAAGCTGGTCTGAGCGTCGCGCCGGAGGTTCCGGGCGCGGCGGTCAGCGGGCCTCCGGCGGCCGGCACCACAGCGCCTCGAACATCTCGTCGGCGTCCACGACCAGCGTTCCCGCGGCGTGCGGCACGACGACCGTCTGCCCGTGCCGCACGGCCGTCCCCTCCCGGGTATCGGACCGCCGCAGCTCGCCCTGCCCGCCGGTGACCACCAGCACGCCGAAACCGGCCTCGAGCACGTCACGACCGGTGACGCGGTGCACCCGGAAGAAGTCCGCCGCCCGGTCGGGCAGCACCCACCCCCGGCCGGGGCGTCGCACGACCAGCTCGCCGATCCGCTCAGCGGGCCACGCGGTGCGGTCCATCGCCTGCAGGGCGAGGTCGAACCCGAGCCCGAGGTGGCCCTCCCGGTCGCCGTCGATGGCGAAGCCCCGCCACTCCAAGAGGATCGACAGGTCCTCCGGCTCCTGCACCTCGACGAGGAAGACCCCGGCGCCGATCGCGTGTGGCATCCCGGCGGGCACCAGGACGGCGTCTCCCGGGGCCACCTCGACCCGGTGCATCGCGGCGAGCAGCCCGTCGACGTCCTGCTCCTCCACCAGCCGGCGCAGCTGCTCCGCCGACAGCGGGCGGCGCAGGCCGAGGTGCACCGCGCCGCCCTGCAGGATCACCCACGCCTCGGTCTTGCCGTGGGCGCGCCCCAGGTGCTGAGCGGCGAACGGCCCGTCCGGGTGGATGTGCACCGGCAACCGCTGACCCGCATCGAGGAGCTTGGTCAGCAGCATGGTGTCGGCACCGAAGCGGGCGACGTGTCCCGCGCCCAGCCAGGCCTCGGGGTCGGTCGCCACCGCATCGCGCAGCAGCCGACCGTCGGGCAGCTGGGACAGGCCCAGCGAGCTCTCCCCGAACAGCGGCGTGGTCGCCGCCACCCAGTCCTCCGGGAGGTTCCCGCCGGTCCACGGGCGACCGCGGAACTCGGCGATCTGCCGGCCACCGGCGTAGAAGCGGTCGGCGGGCTGGTTGGCGTCCACCACGATCGGGACGAGCGTCATGCGGCTGCCTCGAGTCCAGAAGAGGGGGGTGCCGCGCAGCGGCGGCTCCGGTCAGGGTGCGGTCAGGATGCCGGGTCGCCGCGACGATCCGGTCGGCCACCCCGGGCCGCGACCCGCCGGGGGACCATGTAGTCGGTACAAGTTGTCCGGAGCTACATTCTCCAGACCCCGAGCGACTGTGTCCCGCGACACGGAGCAGAGCTCAGGGTGCACCACCAGTGCTCGTTCCAACGGAGGAGACAGCATGTTGGCCAGCTCACGGTTCCGGACGACGTCCACGGCCATCGCCCTGCTCGGCGCGCTCGCGCTGAGCGGTTGCAGCAACGGCGACGAAGCCGGCGGGGGCGGAGGCGGCGGGGGCGGTGAGGTGGAGCGCGTCGGCCTGATGCTCCAGGACATCTCCAACCCGTTCTTCGCCTCGATGCAGAACAGCATGGAGCAGGCCGCGCAGGAGCAGGGCTTCGACCTGAACGTGCAGGACGGGCGTCAGGACCTCGCCGCGCAGAACGACCAGATCGACGCCTTCATCCAGCAGGGCATGGACCTGATCCTCCTGAACGCCGTCGACAGCTCCGGGATCGCCTCCGCGGTCGCCCGGGCGCAGGCCGCCGGCATCCCCGTGGTCGCCGTCGACGTGGATGCCGAGGGCGCCGACGCCGCGGTCACCACGGACAACGTGGAGGCCGGTCGGCAGTCCTGTCAGGCACTGGTCGACGCCCTGGGCGGCCAGGGGAACATCTTCGTGATCGAGGGCACCCCCACCACGGCGCCGCAGGACCGGGTCAAGGGCTGCGAGGAGGTGCTCGCGGACAACCCGGACATCCAGGTGGTCGCCCGGCAGGCCGGGAACAACGACCGCGCCAGCGGCCTGTCCCTGACCACCGACATGCTCACGGCCAACCAGGACGTGCAGGGCATCTTCGCCATCAACGACCCTGAGGCGCTCGGCGCCGACCTCGCGGTCCAGCAGGCCGGACGCACCGGCGTGACGATCGTCGGCGTCGACGGCTCCCCCGAGGCCGTGAAGGCCCTGGAGGACCCGAACTCCAACTTCGTGGCCAGCGCCGCGCAGGACCCCGGTGGCATGGCGCTGGAGGCGCTCGAGGTCGGCAAGGACATCGTCGCCGGCAACCCGCCGGCCGAGCGCGTCACGCTGCTCGAGCCGACGCTGGTGACCAAGGACAACGTCAGCTCGTACGAAGGCTGGTGACCCACGGCCGGCTGGTGGGAGGACCTGTCATGAGTGACACCACGGCTCCGCTGCTCGAGGTCGAGGGCATCAGCAAGCGGTTCGGCGCGACCCTCGCCCTGTCGAACGTGAGCTTCGACGTCCGCCCCGGCGAGGTACACGCCCTCATGGGCGAGAACGGCGCCGGCAAGTCGACGCTGATGAAGATCATCTCGGGCAACTACCAGCCGGACACCGGCTCCATCCGGATCGCCGGTGCCCCGGTGGTCATGGCCTCGCCGCGCGATGCCATGGCCGCCGGGGTGGCGATCATCCACCAGGAGCTCAACACCATCCCCGAGATGACCGTGGCCGAGAACCTGGCCACGGGCAACGAGCCGCTGCGCTTCGGGATGCTGGACCGCAGGACGATGGTCACGCAGGCCCGGGAGAAGCTGGCCCGGGTCGGTGCCGACATCGACCCCAACCGGCGGATCGGCCAGCTCAGCGTCGGTATGCAGCAGATGGTCGAGATCGCCCGCGCCGTCGCCGAGGACGCCCGGGTGCTGGTGCTCGACGAGCCGACGGCCGCGCTCTCGCGCACCGAGAGCGAGCAGCTGTTCGCCCTCATCCGGTCCATGCGCGCGCGCGGTATGGGGCTGGTCTACATCAGCCACCGCATGGAGGAGGTCTGGGAACTCGCCGACCGGGTGACCGTGTTCCGCGACGGGCAGCTGATCGGCACCCGCGAGATGCGGACGACCGGCCCCGACCAGGTCGGCCCCGGCGACATCGTGCGGATGATGGTCGGTCGCGACATCGACGACCTGTACGTGCGCACCCCCCACCCGGCAGGTGACGTCCGGCTCTCCGTCCGCGAGCTGACCGGGGACGGGGGCATCGGACCGGTCAGCTTCGACGTGCGCGGCGGCCAGGTCGTGGGGATGGTCGGCCTGATCGGTGCCGGCCGGACGGAGGTGGCGCGCCTGATCTACGGCGCGGACCGCCGCACGGGGGGCACGGTCTTGTTGGACGGCGAGCCGCTGGAGGTGCGCAACCCCATCGACGGCATGCGGGCCGGCGTCGGTCTGCTGCCGGAGAGCCGCAAGGACCAGGCGCTGTTCCTCGACCTGTCGGTCAAGGACAACATCGGCATGTCCACGCTGGAGGACCACAGCCGCGCCGGCGTCGTCCGTGGGGGCTCGCTGCTCAAGGCCGTGCGCGGCGTCATGGACCAGCTGAAGGTGCGGTCCAACGCGCTGGGGCTGGAGTCGCGGGCGCTGTCCGGTGGCAACCAGCAGAAGCTGGTCCTGGGGCGGCTGCTGCTCCAGCGGCCCAAGCTGATGATCCTGGACGAACCCACCCGCGGGGTGGACATCGGCGCCAAGAGCGAGATCTACCGGTTGATCAACGACATCGCGGCGACCGGGACCGCAGTGCTGGTCATCTCCTCCGACCTGCCCGAGGCGCTCGGCATCAGCGACCAGCTGCTGGTCATGCGTGCCGGGCGGATCGTGGCGACCCTCGACGCCCGCGAGGCGACCGAGGAGAACGTCATGCAACACGCCACCGGCGTCTCCGCTGAGGACGCCTCCACGACCGAGAACGCTGGGACTGCCCGATGAACCCGAACACCGTGACGTCCCCGGACAACCCCATTCCCGACACCCGGGTCGCCCCCGAGACCGCACGGCGGGGATCGGTCATCGCCTACTGGTGGGACCGGGTCGGCATCTTCGCCGTGCTGCTGGTCCTCATCGCGCTCATGGCTGCGCTGGCGCCGAACTTCCTCTCGGTGGACAACGCCATCAACGTGGCGCGATCCGTGTCGATCAACGCGATCCTGGCCGCCGGGCTCACGGTGGTCATCCTGACGGCCGGGATCGACCTGTCGGTCGGCTCCATCCTGGCGGTGGCCGGGGTGGGCAGCGTCCTGCTCGCGGTCGAGGGGGTGCCCACACCACTGGCGCTGCTCGGCGGCATCCTGATCGGCGCGGTCTGCGGTGCCCTCAACGGCGCCTTCGTCGCCTGGCTGGCCCTGCCCGCGTTCATCGTGACCCTCGGGTCGATGACGTACCTGCGTGGCCTCGCCTACTCGCTCCTCGACGGCCAGCCGCTCGTCGCCAGCGACCTCGGGTTCCGCGGGATCGGCAACGGCAGCATCGCCGGCATCCCGCAGCCGGTGGTCGTGATGGTGGTGGTCTACGCGATCTTCTGGTTCCTGCTGGAGCGGACGCGGTTCGGCCGGCACGTCTACGCAGTCGGCGGGAACATGGAGGCCGCGCGGCTGGCCGGTATCAACGTCAAGCGGGTGCTGCTCTCGGCCTACATGCTCGCCGGCGCTGCCGCCGGCGTTGCCGGCCTGATCTTCTCCGCCCGCGTGCTGTCCGCCCAGCCGACGGCGGGTCAGGGCTACGAGCTGGACGCGATCGCCGCCGTCGTGCTCGGCGGGACGTCCCTGGCGGGCGGTCGAGGCCGGATCTTCGGCACGCTCGTCGGCGCCGTCATCATCGGCGTGCTGTCCAACGGGCTGATCCTCCTCGACGTGCCGTTCTTCTACCAGCTGATCATCAAGGGCGTCGTCATCATCATCGCCATCGCGCTGGACAGCCTGAAGCGCTTCTCCCGCGCCAGCGGCTGACCGCAGAGCACCGGCCGGGCTCTCGGGGAGGGGCGGCCCCCGCTCCTCCCCGAGAGCC
>NZ_JBJHAG010000046.1:0-12995 GCF_054050925.1 Modestobacter sp. SYSU DS0657
AGTAGTAATAAAATTGACTAATCTTGGCGACGTGGACGCCCACGGGGCCGCCCCCCGCCCCCGCCCCCCCCCCCCCGCCCCCCCCCCCCCCCCCCCCCCCCGGTCGATCCCCGCGGCACACCGGGTACGGGACGGGCGGGCCGGCCGGGCGTCGTCCACCGGCCGGCCGCGATCAGCCGACGGCAGACGCCGGGGCCAGCGGTTCGACCCCGTGCACGACGAACCCGTCCCGCGGCAGCGTCGGCAGCTGCGACAGGCTCACGCTGAGGTCCTGCACCCCCACCTCGTACCGCGTCGACCGGGTCAGCAGGCGCACCGACTCGGCGATGAGCAGCCGGGTCATCGGCTCACCCGGACAGCGGTGGTCGTCCCGGTAGTCCCCGGCGCCCTGGGGGATCAGGGTGTACGGATCGCCCGGCCAGTCGCGGAAGCGCTCGGGCCGGAAGACCTCCGGGTCCGGCCACAGCCGCGCGTCGTGGTTCGTCCCGTAGATGTCCAGCAGCACTCGCTCACCGACCGGGAAGTCGTACCCCTGCCAGCGGAAAGGCCGGTGCACCCGGCCGCCGATCAGCGGGAAGAACGGGGAGATCCGGCGCACCTCGTCGACGAAGCCCATCAGGTCCGTCTCATCGCCGGCCGCGAAGGTCTGCTGCCAATGCGGGTGCTGCAGCAGCGCCAGCGCGGCGAACACGACGTACCGGCTGACCGCGACGATCGGGCGCAGCACGTTGAGCAGCTCCACGCCGGCGGCCGGCACGGTGAGCAGGGCGCCCTCGGTGTCCCGGTGGGCGGCGATGACGGCCAGCGCGCTGCCGGGGGGCACCTCGAGATCACCGCTGCGCACCCTGGTCACCAGCCCGCGGGCCCAGCGCTCCGACCGGTTGCGCAGGACGCGGGCCCACCAGTTCCGCGGACCGACGGTGCCGGCTTGGTCGACCATCATCGCGAGCTCGTGCGTGCGCAGCCGGACGTCGTGCTCGCTCATCGGCACCCCGGCCCACCGGGTCGCCGTCCGGGTGAGGACCTCGTTGACCGCCGGGTGCAGCACCACGCGGCCGGCCCGCTGCCACCGCGGGACGGCGCGCCGCCACTCCTCGGCGAGCACCTGGGTCACCGCATCGCTGCCGGTGCCCTGCAGCACGGTCAGGAACATGTCCTTGCGCTGTCGATGCGCATCGCCCTCCAGCGTCTGCACGCTGCCCAGGTCCTGGAGCAGGTGCAGGATCGACGACGGGAAGGCGGCGGTGCGGTCGAACCGGCCGCCGCTGTAGAACAGCTCCGCCGCCTCGGCGCCGCGCAGGCAGACCGCCGGCTGCAGCAGCAGCCGGGTGCGGAAGGCGTCGGAGCCGAGCCGGTCGCAGCGCCGGGAGATGAACGTGTAGCCCTCGCGGAGCAGCGCGAGGCTGCTGTCGGGCCCGGTCAGCGACGGGATCACGGGAGTCCTCTCGCTCGTGGGACGGCCTGGCGCCCCGTTGCTCGGGGCGCCGTCCCATCCTCGCGGCGGCACGGGCGGGTCGCTCACCGGGCGCCGGCCGGGAGCGGGCGACGGGATGTCGGTGCGCGCACCTAATCTGGAGCCATGCCCGACCCGTCCACGTACCGACCGGCGGTCGGCAGCATCCCGGAGGACCCGGGGGTCTACAAGTTCCGCGACCCGGCCGGCCGGGTCATCTACGTCGGCAAGGCCAAGAGCCTCCGGCAGCGGCTGAACAGCTACTTCGCCGACGTCTGGGGCCTGCACCCGCGCACCCGGCAGATGGTCACCACCGCCGCCAGCGTGGAGTGGACCGTCGTCGGCACCGAGGTCGAGGCGCTCCAGCTCGAGTACAACTGGATCAAGGAGTTCGACCCGCGGTTCAACGTCCGGTACCGCGACGACAAGAGCTACCCGAGCCTCGCGGTCACCTTGAACGAGGAGTACCCACGGCTGCAGGTCATGCGGGGCCCCAAGCGCAAGGGCGTGCGCTACTTCGGCCCGTACGCGCACGCCTGGGCGATCCGCGAGACGCTGGACACGCTGACCCGGGTCTTCCCGGCCCGCACCTGCTCCACCGGGGTCTTCAAGCGGGCCGGCCAGATCGGTCGGCCCTGCCTGCTCGGCTACATCGGCAAGTGCGCCGCGCCGTGCGTCGGGCGGGTCACCCCCGAGGAGCACCGCGAGATCGTCGACGACTTCTGCGACTTCATGGGCGGGCGCACCGACCAGATCATCCGCCGGCTCGAGCGGGAGATGGCCGAGGCCGCCGAGCAGATGGAGTACGAGAAGGCCGCCCGGCTGCGCGACGACCTCGGGGCCCTCCGACGGGCGCTGGAGAAGCAGGCCGTCGTCCTCGGCGACGGCACCGACGCCGACGTCGTCGCGTTCGCCCAGGACGAGCTGGAGGCGGCCGTCCAGGTCTTCCACGTCCGCGGCGGCCGGGTCCGCGGTCAGCGCGGCTGGATCATCGACAAGGTCGAGGACGTCAGCACCGGGCAGCTGGTCGAGCAGTTCCTGCTGCAGGTCTACGGGGGCGTCGACGAGCAGACCGGCCTCGGTGAGGCCGGTGACTCCGTGCCCCGCGAGGTGCTCGTGCCCGAGCTGCCCGACGATGCTGAGGTGTACGCCGAGCTGCTCAGCGAGCTGCGCGGCTCCCGGGTCTCCCTGCGCGTGCCCCAGCGCGGCGACAAGCGCAGCCTGATGGAGACGGTCGAGCGCAACGCCAAGGAGTCGTTCGCCCGGCACCGGGTCAAGCGCGCCAGCGACCTCACCGCCCGGTCCCTGGCGCTCTCGGAGATCCAGGAGGCGCTGGACCTGCCCGACGCCCCGCTGCGGATCGAGTGCATCGACATCTCGCACGTCCAGGGCACCAACGTGGTGGCGAGCATGGTCGTGTTCGAGGACGGGCTGGCGAAGAAGTCCGACTACCGGCGCTTCTCCGTCGCCCAGGGCACCGACGACACCGCCGCGATGGCCGAGGTCGTCCGGCGCCGGTTCGCCCGGCACCTCAAGGACGAGGCCGACCGCCGCGACGAGCAGGGTGTCGCGGCGGAGGAGGGGCGACCCCGGCGGTTCGCCTACCCGCCGAACCTGCTGGTCGTCGACGGAGGTGCCCCGCAGGTGGCCGCGGCCAGCCGCTCGCTCGCCGAGCTGGGCATCGTCGACGTCGCGGTGTGCGGCCTGGCGAAGCGGATGGAGGAAGTCTGGCTGCCGGACGACCCCGATCCGGTCATCCTGCCGCGCACCTCCGAGGCCCTCTACCTCCTCCAGCGGGTGCGCGACGAGGCCCACCGGTTCGCGATCACCTACCACCGGCAGCGACGATCGACGACGATGCTGGTCTCCCTCCTCGACGACGTGCCGGGGCTGGGCGAGACCCGGCGGAAGGCTCTGATGAAGCAGTTCGGATCGCTCAAGCGGCTACGGGCCGCCACCGTCGAGGAGCTCACCGCGGTGCCGGGCATCGGCCGGCGCACCGCGGAGGCGGTCCTCGCGGCGGTCACCGAGCCGGCGGCGACGGCGGCGGCCACCGCGGACCCCGAGCCCGAGGTCGAGCCGGCGCCGTCGCCCGCCCCCGGTGCCGACGCCGGCGAGATGGCGGAGGTGGGTCGGGTCCGGCCGGCCGCCGGCGCAGAGCTCGCGACCGGGGCCGGTACCGGGGCGGGGGCATGAGCGTGGCCGACCACAGCGCCCCCGCCGGGCCGCAGACCGACGTCCCACCGTCCGCCGACGGCGCCGGCACCGAGGTGGCACCGCTGGACGTCGTCGTCGTGACCGGGCTGTCCGGGGCGGGGAAGAACAGCGCCGGGCGGGTGCTGGAGGACCTCGGCTTCTTCGTCGTCGACAACCTCCCGCCGGCCCTGCTCAAGCCGATGGTGGAGCTCGGCGCAAGGGGTGACCTGCGCCGGTTCGCCGCCGTCGTCGACGTGCGCAGCCGGGCGTTCTCCAGCGACCTCGAGGAGTCGATCCGGCTGCTGTCCGACGCCGGCCACCGCCCGCGGGTCGTGTACGTGCACGCCCGCGACGAGGTGCTGATCAGGCGCTACGAGTCGGTGCGGCGCGAGCACCCGCTGCAGGGCAGCGGCCGGCTCATCGACGGCATCGAGGCCGAGCGGGAGCTCCTCACCGGCATCGCCGGGGAGGCCGACCTGTGGGTCGACACCAGCGACCTGAACGTGCACCAGCTGCGCGACACCCTGGAGGCGGCGTTCGTCGCGGACGGCGCCCCGCCGCAGGTGGTGGCCACCGTGCTCAGCTTCGGGTTCAAGTACGGCCTGCCGCTGGACGCCGACCTCGTCGTCGACGCCCGGTTCCTGCCGAACCCGCACTGGGTGCCCGAGCTGCGGCCGCGGACCGGGCAGGACGCCGAGGTGCGCGACTACGTGCTCACGCAGGACCACGCGCCGGAGTTCATCGACGGCTACATGCGGGTGCTCGACCTGCTGCTCCCCGGGTACAGGCGCGAGGGCAAGCGCTACCTGACCCTCGCGGTCGGCTGCACCGGCGGCAAGCACCGCAGCGTCGCGATCGCCGAGGAGTTCGCCCGCCGGCTGAACGCCCTGGGGGTGCCGGCCAGTGCCCGGCACCGCGACCTGGGGCGCGAGTAGTGGTCGCGCCCGGAGGCGCACCGCTGCGCGTCGTCGCGCTCGGCGGCGGCCACGGTCTCGCCGCGTCGCTGGCGGCCTGGCGGCGGCTGACCACGGACCTGACGGCGGTAGTCACCGTCGCCGACGACGGCGGCTCCTCGGGCCGGATCCGCCGGGAGATGCCGGTCCTGCCCCCCGGTGACCTGCGGATGGCGCTGGCGGCGCTCGCCGGCGACGGGGGGAGCGCCCCTCAGGTGGCCGAGCTGCTGCAGCACCGCCTCGGCGGCAGCGGGGTGCTCGCCGGCCACCCGGTGGGCAACCTGATGCTCACCGGGCTCACCGAGATGTACGGCGGCGACAGCGTGCGCGCCCTGGGGGTGCTGGAGGAGCTGCTGGGTGCCCGGGGCCGGGTGCTCCCGATGGCCGGGGTTCCGCTGGACCTGGTGGCCACCGTGGTGAGCACCGACCCCGACGACCCGCAGGAGACCCGGCGCATCCGCGGCCAGGTCGCCATCGCCTCCACCCCGGGGCGGGTCCGGGACATCCGGGTGTCGCCGGCCGACCCGCCGGTTCCCGAGCCGGTGCTGGCGGCGATCGCGCGCGCCGACGTGGTGTGCCTGGGGCCCGGCTCCTGGTACACCTCCGTGCTGCCGCACCTGCTCGTACCACGTCTGCGGGCGGCGCTGGCGGCGAGCCCGGCGCGGGTCGTCGTCGTGCTGAACCTGGAGCCGCAGCCGGGCGAGACCGACGGCTTCTCGCCCCAGGAGCACCTCGCCGTGCTGCAGGCACATCTGGGAGGCGTGTCGTTGCACACGGTGATCGCGGATGCCGCTGCAGTTGTTGACCGGCGTGGTCTCCTGTCTGCTGTGCAGGGATGCGGCGCAGAACTGGTGCTGGCACCGGTCGCTGCGTCCGACGGAACACCACAGCACGACCCCGCGCGGCTCGCCGCCGCACTGGCCTCCGTGGTCGGTGCCCGGTGATCGGGCGTCGGGGAGTCGGGCACCGGGGCACCGGTGGCCGACCGGCACACCTGGGGGAGAGGGAACACCGCTGATGGCGATGACGGGATGCTCGAGGACCGGTCGCTCCGTGCGGGCACGGGGGTGGACGACGTGGCGATGACCGCGATGGTGAAGGACGAGCTCTCCCGCGTGGAGTGCACCCGGACGTCCGAGCGCAAGGCCGAGGTGACGGCGCTGCTGCGCTTCTCCGGCGGCCTGCACATCGTGGGCGGCCGGGTGGTGATCGAGGCGGAGCTGGACACCGGGTCGGTGGCCCGGCGGCTGCGCCGGGACATCAGCGAGGTCTACGGCTACACCAGCGGGGTGAGCGTGCTCGCCGGCGGCAACATCCGCCGCGGCGTGCGCTACCTGGTGCGGATCGCCAAGCACGGTGAGGGCCTGGCCCGGCAGACCGGCCTGGTCGACCAGCGGGGCCGGCCGGTCCGGGGCCTGCCGCCGTCGGTCGTCTCCGGTGGGATCGGCGACGCGGAGGCGGCCTGGCGCGGGGCCTTCCTGGCGCACGGCTCGCTGACCGAGCCGGGGCGCTCGTCGTCCCTGGAGGTCACCTGCCCCGGCCCGGAGGCCGCCATGGCCCTGGTCGGCGCGGCGCGCCGGCTCGGGATCGCCGCCAAGGCCCGCGAGGTCCGCGGCACCGACCGGGTCGTCGTCCGCGACGGTGACGCCATCGGTGCGCTGCTGACCCGGATGGGCGCGCACGACGCGGTGCTCGCCTGGGAGGAGCGGCGGATGCGCCGCGAGGTCCGGGCCACCGCCAACCGGCTGGCCAACTTCGACGACGCCAACCTGCGCCGCTCCGCGCGCGCAGCGGTCGCGGCCAGCGCCCGGGTCGAGCGGGCGCTGGAGATCCTCGGGCAGGACGCACCCGAGCACCTGCTGGTCGCCGGGCGGCTGCGCCTGGAGTTCGGTCAGGCCTCGCTGGAGGAGCTCGGCCAGCGCGCCGATCCGCCGATGACGAAGGACGCCGTCGCCGGACGCATACGGCGTCTCCTGGCGATGGCCGACAAGCGCGCCAAGGACCTCGGCATCCCGGACACCGAGTCCGTGGTCACCGACGACATGCTGGCCCAGTAGCAGGACCCCGCTGCCCCTGGCCCCGTCCCGAGGCTCGCCCCGAGCGTGCGAGGGGTGAGGAGGACGGGGTCCTCCCCTCGCGGCGGGACCCTGCAGCGGGGCCGCTCCAGCACGTCACCAGGCTCGGCACGAGCCTCCGGACGGAGCCGGGCGGTACCTCGCCAGACGTCCGCGACGTCTTCCTGACCTGGTCGGGAGGACGTCGCGGACGTATGCCGAGGTGTCCCCGGGGGTCCACCTGGCGGCGTCGGAGGGGGCCGCGGGGGGCCGATAGGGTGTGGGCGGAATGTGGCCGCGCACCCGCGCGGCCGACGGTGCCGCTGGGCCGACCGGTCCGGCTGGGCAACACGGTCTGGGAGGTCCGCAGTGACGGTACGGGTCGGGATCAACGGGTTCGGCCGGATCGGCCGCAACTTCTATCGGGCAGCGGCCGCCAGCGGTCAGGACATCGAGATCGTCGCGGTCAACGACCTGACCACGAACGAGACGCTGGCCCACCTGCTGAAGTACGACAGCATCCTGGGCAAGCTGGCGGAGGACGTCACCGTCGTCGACGGCGGCATCAAGGTCGGCGAGAAGACCATCAAGGTGCTGGCCGAGCGCGACCCGGCCAACCTGCCCTGGGGGGAGCTGGGCGTCGACGTCGTCGTCGAGTCCACCGGCTTCTTCACCAAGGCCGACGACGCGCGCAAGCACGTCGACGCCGGTGGGGCCAAGAAGGTCGTCATCTCGGCGCCGGCCACCGGCGACGACCTGACGATCGTGATGGGCGTCAACCACGAGCAGTACGACGGCTCGCAGACGATCATCAGCAACGCGTCCTGCACCACGAACTGCCTGGCCCCGCTGGCCAAGGTCCTCAACGACGCCTTCGGCATCGAGCGCGGCCTGATGACCACGATCCACGCCTACACCGCCGACCAGAACCTGCAGGACGGCCCGCACAAGGACCTGCGCCGCGCCCGCGCCGCCGCGCTGAACATCGTGCCGACCTCCACCGGTGCGGCCAAGGCCATCGGCCTGGTGCTCCCGGAGCTCAAGGGCAAGCTCGACGGCTACGCGCTGCGCGTCCCGGTGCCGACCGGCTCGGCGACCGACCTCACCGTCACGCTGTCCCGCGAGGTCAGCGTCGAGGAGGTCGACGCCGCCTACAAGGCCGCCGCCGCCGGCCCGCTGGCGCCGTACCTGGTCTACACCGACGCGCCGATCGTCTCCTCCGACATCGTCACCGACCCGGCTTCCTGCATCTACGACGCCGGGCTGACCAAGGTCTTCGGCAACCAGGTCAAGGTCGTCGGCTGGTACGACAACGAGTGGGGCTACTCCAACCGCCTCGTCGACTCCGTCGTCCTGGTGGGCAGCAAGCTCTGATGCGGTCCGTCGACGAGCTCATCGCCGACGGGGTGTCGGGTCGGCGCGTGCTGCTGCGCGCCGACCTGAACGTCCCGCTGGACAAGAACAGTGGCGAGATAACCGACGACGGCCGGATCCGGGCCAGCGTGCCGACGATCGGCGCCCTCCGCGAGGCCGGCGCCCGCGTCGTCGTCGCCGCCCACCTCGGCCGGCCCAAGGGCGAGCCGGCCCCGCAGTTCTCGCTGGCCCCGGTGGCCGCGCGGCTCGGCCAGCTGCTCGGCACCACGGTGCCGCTGGCCGCCGACGTCGCCGGCCCGGACGCCACGGCGAAGGCCGCGGCCCTGGCCGACGGCGACGTCCTGCTGCTGGAGAACGTCCGCTTCGAGGCCGCCGAGACCAGCAAGGACGACGCCGTCCGCGGCGAGCTCGCCGACCGGCTCGCCGGCCTGGCCGAGCTCTACGTCGACGACGCGTTCGGCGCGGTGCACCGCAAGCACGCCTCGGTGTTCGACGTCGCGCAGCGGCTGCCGCACGCCGCCGGCCGGCTCGTCGCCCGCGAGCTCGAGGTGCTCACCCGGCTCACCGAGAGCCCGGAGCGGCCCTACGTGGTCGTCCTCGGCGGCTCGAAGGTCAGCGACAAGCTGGGCGTGATCGAGGCGCTGCTGCCCAAGGTCGACCGGCTGCTGATCGGCGGGGGGATGACCTACACCTTCCTCGCCGCCCGGGGCCTCGAGGTCGGCACGTCGCTGCTGGAGGCCGACCAGGTCGACACCTGCCGGCGGCTGCTGGCCGAGGCCGGCGACCGCATGGTGCTGCCGGTCGACGTCGTCGTCACCCCGGAGTTCAGCGCCGACGCGCCGACCCGGGTGCTGCCGGCCACCGGGATCCCGGCCGACGAGATGAGCCTGGACATCGGGCCGAAGAGCGTCGAGCTGTTCACCGAGGCCCTGTCCGGGGCGCACACCGTCTTCTGGAACGGGCCGATGGGCGTCTTCGAGCTGGCCCCCTTCCAGGGCGGCACCCGCGGGGTCGCCCAGGCGGTCGCCGGCGTCGACGGGCTGTCCGTCGTCGGTGGTGGCGACTCGGCCGCCTCGGTGCGGCAGCTGGGCCTCGACGAAGCCGCCTACGGCCACATCAGCACCGGCGGCGGCGCGTCGCTGGAGTACCTCGAGGGCCGGGAGCTCCCCGGCCTCGCGGTGCTCGCGGACTGAGGCGGCGGCATGGCACGCACGAAGAGCACCCCGGCGCCCCGGGAGGGGCGCCGCCCGCTGATCGCCGGCAACTGGAAGATGCACCTCACGCACCTCGAGGCCATCGGCCTGGTGCAGAAGCTGGCCTTCTCGCTGAAGGAGCAGCAGCTGGAGGCGGCCGAGGTCGTCGTGGTCCCGCCGTTCACCGCGCTGCGCAGCGTGCAGACGCTGGTGGCCGGCGACAAGCTGGAGATCGGCTACGGCGCCCAGGACCTCTCGGCGCACGACTCCGGGGCCTACACCGGCGAGGTGAGCGGGGCGATGCTCGCTGCGCTGGCCTGCCGGTACGTGCTGGTCGGCCACTCCGAGCGGCGCACGCTGCACGGGGAGGACGACGCGGTGGCGGCGGCCAAGGTCCAGGCCGCGCTGCGGCACGGGATCGCGCCGATCCTGTGCGTGGGGGAGGGGCTCGACGTCCGTCGGGCCGGCACCCACGTGGCGCACTGCACCGCCCAGCTCGACGCGGCCCTGGCCGGCCTCACCGCCGAGCAGGTCGTCGGCGCCGAGGGCGCGGGTCCTGGCATCGTGATCGCCTACGAGCCGGTGTGGGCCATCGGCACCGGTGAGGTGGCCACGCCGGATGATGCGCAAGAGGTGTGTGCGGCGCTGCGGGCGCGGCTCGCCGAGCGCTTCGGCGCGGAGACGGGCGCTCGCGTCCGTATCCTCTACGGCGGATCGGTGAAGGCCGGCAACACGGCCGGCATCCTCGCCGGGCCGGACGTCGACGGAGCGCTCGTCGGCGGTGCCAGCCTGGACGCTGACGAGTTCGCATCGATCTGCCGACACGCCGCCGACGGGAGCTGACCGCCGCCGGCACCGACCCGGGCGGAGCAGCAGCACGGTGATGCACAGCAACGACCGACGGCCGGTCCGCCGTCGCACCCGAGAGGGCGCGGCGCGGCCGGCCGTCGTGCTGACGGCTCTGCTCGTCCTCGCGGTGCTCACCGGGTGCGGCGCGGGCAACACCGGGGTGGCCGGGGTACCCACGCAGAGCGGCGAGGTCAACAGCGGTGTCGACGGGGTGCGGAGCCCCTCGGACGAGCCCGGCGGCACGCTGCGCCTGGTGGCCGGGGAGATCGACAGCCTGGACCCGCAGCGCTCCTACGTGCCCGGCGTGTGGAACCTGATGCGGCTCTACGTGCGCACCCTGGTCACGTACTCCGCGGAGCCCGGCAGCACCGACGAGCTGGTGCCCGACCTGGCCACCGATCTCGGCACGACCCCCGACGGCGGCCGCACCTGGACGTTCACCCTCCGGGAGGGCGTGCGGTTCGAGACGGGACGGCCGATCACCTCCCGCGACGTCAAGTACGGCATCGAGCGGTCCTTCGCCTCCGACGTCGTCGTCGGCGGGCCGACCTACGTCGTCGACCTGCTCGACGACCGGGCCGACCCGTACGCCGGGCCCTACCAGGACGAGACGCCGGAGCGGCTGGGGCTGCCGGCGATCGCCACACCCGACGACCGGACGATCGTCTTCACCCTCACCACCCCGACGCCGGACTTCCCGTTCGTGCTGGCGCTGCCCTCCAGCAGCCCGGTGCCCGCGGAGAACGACACGGCCGGCAGCTACGGCGCCGACCCGATCTCCTCCGGCCCGTACGCGGTGGCCTCCGTCGACACGCAGACCGGCGTGGTGCTCGAGCGCAACCCGGAGTGGGACCCGGCCACCGACGACGTCCGCACCGGGCTGCCGGACCGGGTGGTGGTGCGCAGCGGGCTGTCCAGCCTCGCCCGCGACCAGGCGCTGCTCGCCGGCTCGGCGGACGCCGACCTGTCCGGCACGGGCGTGCAGCAGGCCACCGCGGCCCGGCTGGGCGACCGCGGCCTGGAGGGCCGGATCGACGACGTGACCACCGGGGCGCTGCGCCTGCTCGCGCTCCCCACCACCGTCGCGCCGATGAACAACGCCGAGTGCCGGGCGGCGGTGGCCGCCGTGGTCGACCGGCGCGCGGTGCAGGACGCCCTCGGCGGTGCGGGCAACGTGGTGCGCACGTCGACGCTGTGGCCGCGCGCGCTCGACGGTGGCCCGGAGGACGAGGAGGTGGACGCTGACCCCGCCCTGGCCCGGGAGAAGCTCGCCTCCTGCGGTCACCCCGACGGCTTCAGCACGGTCTTCGCCGTGCCGGACGTGCCGACCATCGTGGAGATGGCCGGCGTGGTCGCCGGGCAGCTCGCCGAGGTGGGCATCCAGGCCGAGGTCCGACCGTTGGACCCGGCCACCTACTACGCCACCGACATCGGCAACCGGGACGCCGTCACCGCCGGCGGCTACGGCCTGGTGCTGGCCACCTGGACCGCGGACTTCCCCACGCCGGCGTCCTTCCTGGTGCCGCTGGTCGACGGGCGGTCACTGCGCCCGGTCGGCAACACCAACTACGCGCGCCTGGACGACCCGCAGGTGAACGGGCTGATCGACGCGGCTCGTGCGGCGGCGGAGCCGGCGGTCGCAGCCGACGCGTGGCGGCAGGTGGTGCGCGCGGTCGAGGAGACGTCCACCTACGTGCCGCTGGCGGAGAACCGGGTGCAGCTGCTGGCCGGGCAGCGACTGCGCAACGGCCTGGTGATGCAGCCCTACGGCGGCTACGACGTCGCCACCGCCGGCGTCCGCTGAGCGCCGCGTCGCGTCGGCGGGCCGAGCGCCCGAGCGGCATCGGTTAGGCTGGCAGGTCGAGAGCCCCCGACGGCTGGGGTCCACCACCCCACATCCCCGGTCCACGGGACAGGAGACGAACTGTGATCGAACTGGCCCTCAACGTGCTGCTCGTCCTGCTGAGCATCGGGCTGATCGTGCTGATCCTGCTGCACCGCGGCAAGGGTGGTGGCCTGTCGTCGATGTTCGGTGGCGCGGCCGCGTCGTCGCTGGCCGGCAGCTCGGTCGTCGAGAAGAACCTCAACCGGGTCACGGTGCTCTTCGGGATCCTCTGGACCGTCTGCATCGTCGCCCTGGGCATCCTGATCAAGGCCTGAACAAGCGAGAAGTGCCCTGCCGCCCCCAGCCCTCGCAGGCTCGCGGCGGGCCCTGCAGAGGGGCCAGGCGGCACCCCTCGCACGCTGCGGCGATCCGCTGGACGGGGCCGACGGCGGCCCGCTGCGAGGGCCCGTGGGCGAGCCTCTGGACGGGGCCGTGGGCGGCCGCCGCCGGAGAAAGGCGTCTTTCCGGTCGCGTGCCGGTACCGACGGTGTCCGCATCGTGACCTGTGCAACCCCTGGCAGGCCCTAGACTGCCCGCGCGGTGATCAACTCGTCACCGTGACCGAGCCGACGTCAGGGGGCCGTTCATGGCTGGTGGGAACGCGATCCGGGGCAGCCGAGTGGGTGCTGGCCCGATGGGAGAAGCCGAGCGCGGCGAGGCGGCCCCGCGGCACCGTGTCGGTTTCTGGTGCGCCAACGGGCACGAGTCGCGGATCGCCTTCGCGGCCGAGGTCGAGGTGCCCGAGACCTGGGACTGCCCGCGGTGCGGGCTGCCGGCTGGCACCGACCGGCAGAACCCCCCGCCGGCGCCGCGCACCGAGCCGTACAAGACGCACCTGGCCTACGTGCGGGAGCGTCGTTCCGACGAGGACGGTGACGCGCTCCTCGAGGAGGCGCTGACCCGGCTGCGCGCCCGCCGCGGCGCCTGAACGACCGGGGGGGGGGGGGGGGGGGGGGGGGGGGCCCCCGCCGGTCGCGGGGCGGGGGGGCCCGCCCCCGCGGCGGGGGGAGCGTGGCGGGGCGCCGGGCCCTCCTGGGG
>NZ_JBJHAG010000047.1:0-10522 GCF_054050925.1 Modestobacter sp. SYSU DS0657
CCCGGACGCAATCAGCCCCCCCCCCCCCGCCCCCCCCCCCCCCCCGCCCCCCCCCCCCCCCCCCCCCCCCCCCCCCCCCCCCCCCCCCCCCCCCCCCCGCCGCGGGGGCCCTTCCTCAGTAGAGGGCGAGGGTGAGCGCGCGGCGGGCGGCGCCGACCCGGGGGTCGTCGTCGCCGACGACGCCGAACAGCTCGACCAGGTGCTTGCGGGCCAGGTCGCGGTCCTCACCGGCGGTGCGGCGGATGACGTCCAGCAACCGGTCGAAGGCGGCCTCCACGTTGCCGGTGCCGAGCAGCAGGTCGGCGGCGCGGGTCTGCGCGGCGACGTCGTCGGGTGCGGCGTCGGCGGCGTTGAGCGCGTCCGGCCCGGCCTCCTCGGCCCGGCGGAACAGCTGCACCTGGCGCAGCGCGAGCCCGGCGACGGGGTGCTCGGGCTCGGCGTCGAGGATCGCCTGGTAGGCGGCCTCGGCGGCGGTCAGGTCACCGCGGTCCAGCGCGGCCTCGGCCTCGTCCAGCCGCGGGTCCTCCGGCTCGGCCGGCTCGCCCTCGGCTCCGGGCACCGCGCCCCCGGTGGTGGCGGCGACCAGCTCGGTGACGAACTGGCGGGCCTGCTCCTCCGGGATGGCCCCGGTGAACTCGGCGACCAGCTGGCCCTGCCACACCGCCTTGACCGCCGGGATGCCCTGCACCCGCAGCCCCTGGGCGAGCGCCGGGTTGGCGTCGACGTCGACCTTGGCCAGCACCCACGAACCGGCGCCCTCGGTGGCCAGCTTCTCCAGCACCGGCGACAGCTGCTTGCAGGGGCCGCACCACTCGGCCCACAGGTCGAGCACGACCGGCACCTGGAAGGAGCGGTCGAGGACCTCGGACTGGAAGGTGTCCTCGGTGACGTCGACGACGGCGCTGCCCGGGGCGCCGGCCGGCGTGCTCGCCGACGGGGGCGGCGCGGCCTGCGCCCGGGCCGCCGCCTCGCTGCGCGCCTTGACCGCGGCGAGGTCGACGGCACCGGCCAGGGAGGCGGCCATCTGCGCCTGCTGGGCGGCGGCGCGGGGGTCGCGCGGGGCGGCGGGACGAGCAGGACGGTTCGGCTGCATGGACCCATTGTCACCCCATGGACCCGGTCGTCGACCAGGTGGGATGTCGGCCGCGTGCGGGCTCAGAACCTCGCCGGTTCGGCGTAGGTGCCCCACTCGGCGCGGAGGGCGTCGCAGATCTCGCCGAGGGTGGCCTCGGCCCGGGCGGCGTCGAGCATCGCCGGCACCATGTTCCGGTCGGTGCGGGCCACCTCGACCATCCTGGCCACCGCCGCCCGGGCGGCGGCGTCGTCGCGGGCCTGCCGCCGGGTGGCCAGCGCGGCCCGCTGGTCGAGCTCGACCTGGTGGCCGACCCGCAGGACCTCCAGCCGGTCGCCGTCCTGCACCGAGTCGGTCAGGGTGTTCACCCCGACCACCTTCTTCTCGCCCTTCTCCAAGGCCCGCTGGTAGGTGAACGCCGCCTCCGCGATCTCCCCGGTGAACCAGCCGTCCTCGATGCCGCGCAGGATGCCGCTGGTCATCGAGCCGTCGGAGCCCATCTCGCGGATCCGGGCGAAGACCTCCTCCGCCCGGCGCTCCAGCTCGTCGGTGAGCGCCTCGACGTACCAGGAGCCGCCGAGCGGGTCGGCCACGTTCGCCACCCCGGTCTCCTCCGCGAGCACCTGCTGGGTGCGCAGCGCGATCTGCGCCGCCTTGGCGCTGGGCAGCGCGAGCACCTCGTCGAGGGCGTTGGTGTGCAGCGAGTTGGTGCCGCCGAGCACCGCGGCGAGCGCCTCGACCGCCGTCCGCACGATGTTGTTCTCCGGCTGCTGGGCGGTCAGCGAGACCCCGGCGGTCTGGGTGTGGAAGCGCAGCTGCTGGGCCCGCGCCGTCCGGGCGCCGTAGACGTCGCGCAGCCAGCGCGCCCAGATCCGCCGGGCGGCCCGGAACTTGGCGATCTCCTCGAAGAAGTCGATGTGCGCGTCGAAGAAGAACGACAGCCCCGGCGCGAACACGTCGACGTCCAGCCCCCGGGAGAGCCCCAGCTCGACGTAGCCGAAGCCGTCGGCCAGCGTGTAGGCGAGCTCCTGCGCAGCCGTCGAGCCGGCCTCCCGGATGTGGTAGCCGGACACCGAGACCGGCTTGTAGGCCGGGATCTCGGCGGCGCAGAACTCCATCAGGTCACCGATGAGCCGCAGGTGCGGTCCGGGGGCGAACAGCCACTCCTTCTGCGCCGTGTACTCCTTGAAGATGTCGGTCTGCAGCGTGCCGTCCAGCGACCCGACTGGCGCGCCTTGCCTCTCCGCGGCGACCAGGTACATGCAGAACACCGGGACGGCCGGGCCGCTGATGGTCATCGACGTCGTGGTGTCCTGCAGCGGGATGCCGTCGAACAGCACGTCCATGTCGGCCGCGGAGTCGACCGCGACCCCGCAGTGCCCGACCTCGCCGAGCGCGCGGGGGTCGTCGGAGTCCCGGCCCATCAGGGTCGGCATGTCGAACGCGACCGACAGCCCGCCACCGCCGGCGGCCAGCAGCGACCGGAACCGCTCGTTGGTCTGCCGGGCGTTGCCGAACCCGGCGAACTGGCGGATCGTCCAGAGCCGGCCGCGGTAGCCGGTGGGGTGCAGCCCCCGGGTGAACGGGAACTCCCCCGGCCAGCCGATCCGCTCGAACCCGGGGACGGCGCGCTCGTCGGCGGGCCCGTAGGCCGGGTCGACGGTCACCCCCGAGAGCGTGGTGAAGTCCGCCTCCCGGACCCGCCCGGCGGCCAGCGCCGCGTCGTACCGCTGCTGCCAGCGCTGGCGGGCCTCGCTGCCCGCGGGCTCGGTCATGGCCAGATGTTAGGACGTCCTAGCATCTGCGGCCAGCGTCCGCGGCCGGTCAGTCCGGCGCGACGTCGCCGGCGCCCAGCCGCACCTTCTTGAGGATGGCGAACAAGGTGTCCAGCTCGTGCTCGGGCAGGCCGGCCAGCCCGAAGTCCTGACCGGTGAGCGCCTCGGTGGCCGGCGGGACGACGTCCCGGCCGGCGTCGGTGATCGCCGCCAGCACCCCCCGGCCGTCGGTCGGGTTGGGGCGCCGCTCGACGTAGCCGGCGGCGACCAGCCGCTCGATCGCGTTGGTGACGCTGGTGGGGTGCACCATCAGCCGGCTGCCGATCACCTTCAGCGGCAGCTGACCGGTGCGGGAGAAGGTGAGCAGCACCAGCACCTCGTAGCGGGCGAAGGTCAGCCGGTGCGGGCGCAGCGCCTCGTCGAAGCGGGCGAGCAGGATCTGCTGCACCCGGAACACCGACGTCGCCGCGCGCATCGAGGCCGCCGGGCCGAATCGCTCCGCCCAGGTCTCCGCCGCGCGCTCGATCGGGTCGAAGGGCAGCCCCAGGGGTCGGACCATGACCGCAGAGCGTAGTTCCGGCCGCCGGTCGCTCCCGCCGAGTGCTGGGCTGTCCACGCCTGTCGACGAGGTGGCATGTCGACCACTCGACACTCGGCGCGCGTTCTCGCCGGGCTGTGGACAGCGAGGACGGTGGCGGCCCGCGGTCCGCCAGGCTCGCCCGGTGGTCGTCCCCGCACACCGCCCGCCTGCACTGCGCGGACGCGTCTTCCGTGGCACCACGGTGGTCCGGGCCGGCCTGCTCACCCGGCGGCAGCTGGATAGCAGCGCCTGGCAGCGGCTCTTCCGCGACGTCTACGCCTGCGCCGACCTGACCGTCACCCATGAGCTGCGAGCCGTGGCCGCCGCATCGGTCCTGCTGCCGGGCGCGGTCGTCACCGGAACCAGCGCCGCCGTCCTGTGGCGCCTGGACGCGGCCGGCCCGGAGGACGACGTGGAGCTGACCGTGCCGCCCGGGACGCGGATCAGTGCGGTGGCCGGCCTGCGGGTCCGCCGGGCGCGCATCCTCGCCGCGGACCTCACCCGTCGGCGCGGCGTCGCGGTGACCACGCCCGAGCGGACAGCGGTGTCCCTGGGCGCCGAACGGCCCGCCGACGAGGCCGTCGTGCTCATCGACCAGCTCGCCGCCGCCGGCCTGGTCGACCTCGGCGACGTCCGGGCGATGGCCGCGGCGACCACCGGTCGAGGATGCCGGCGGGCGCGGGCAGCCGTCGCGCTGGCCGACGGGCTGGCCGGGTCACCTCAGGAGACCCGGCTCCGGTTGCTGCTGCACGGCAGCGAGCTGCCGACCCCGGTCGCGCAGCACTCGGTGTACGACGGGCGGGCGTTCGTGGCCCGGGTGGACTTCGCCTGGCCCGCGCAGCGGCTGGCCCTCGAGTACGACGGGCTCTGGCACGCCGAGCCCGGTCAGTTCGCCGCCGACCGTCGTCGGCTGAACCGGCTGCTCGCCGCCGGCTGGCGGGCGCTGTTCGTCACCGCCGCCGACCTGCACCGGCCCGATCAGCTGATCACCCGGATCGGAGCCGAGCTCGCTCGCTGGGTGTCGACTCGTCGACCTCTCCCTCGGGGGCGACATGTCGACGACTCGACACCCGGCGAACCGCGTCAGGTCGAGGGCGCAGGGCGCAGCCGCGGCGCGCGGCGGATGCCGAACACCTCACGGAGCGCCACCCGGGCCGCGTTGTCGCCGCAGTGACCGTGCACGGCCGGCCCGGGCGGGGTGGCCGCACCGGCGAGGTAGACCCCGGTCATCGGCGTCTTGTAGGTGTTCCAGCGGGGCACCGGGCGGAACAGCATCTGCCGCAGCGACGCCTCGCCGTTGGAGATGTCGCCGCCGACGTCGTTGGGGTTCCAGTGCTCCATCTCCCCGGCGTGCATGGTGTGCCGGGCCAGGATCGTGTCGCGGAAGCCGGGTGCGAAGCGTTCGATCTGGGCCTCGATCGCCTCGGTCATGTCCACCGTCGACCCGTGCGGCACGTGCACGTACGCCCAGAAGACGTGCCCGCCCTCCGGCGCGCGGGAGCGGTCGACGACGGTCGGCTGCACGGCCAGCACGTAGGGCCGGTCGGTGACCCGCCCGCCGGCCGGGGCCGCCTCCCCCGCGATCGTCTCCGCCATGGTGCCGGCGACGTGCACGGTGCCGGCCCGCCGGACGTCGGGGTTGGTCCACGGCACCGGCTCGGACAGCGCCCAGTCGACCTTGAACACCCCGGGCCCGTGCCGGTACCGGTGCACCCAGCGGCGGTAGCCGTCGGTGACGCCGTTGCCGGCCATCGCCACGAAGGCCCCCGGCGAGGTGTCCAGCAGGACGGCGGGCACCCCGGCGAACTCGCGCAGGTCGGTGACCTCGTGCCCGGTGACGACCTCACCGCCCTGCTGCTCGAGCGCGGTGACCATGGCGTCGGAGAGCACCTGGGACCCACCCTCGACCACCGGCCACCCCTGGTGGTGGGAGAGCATCCCCAGGAACATGCCCAGCGCCGCGGTCAGCGGCCGGGTGAGGTCGAGCATCCCGTGCGCCGCGGCGCCGGTGACCAGCGCCTTCGCCTCGTCGTCGGCGAAGTAGCGGTTCGCCAGGAACTCGATGTTGGGCAGCCCCTGCAGGCCGAAGGCGGCGATCGCCGGCGCGCCGCGCACCGGCAGCCGGCGGAAGGCCGAGGTCAGGAAGAAGTCGACGATCTCGTCCGCGTGCCGCAGCAGGGGCCCGAACAGCCGCCGGTAGGCCGCGGCGTCCCGGCCGAGCGACTCGGCCGTCCGGTCCAGGTCGTGCACCGAGAGCGCGGCCCGGCCGCCGTCCAGCGGGTGGGCGAAGTTGACCTCCGGCTGCAGCAGCCGGACCCCGCGGGAGGCGAGGTCGAACTCGGTGAAGAACGGCGCGCTGGCCGCCATCGGGTGCACCGTGGAGCAGATGTCGTGCCGGTAGCCGGGCAGCGTCACCTCCTCGGTGCGCAGCCCGCCGCCGGGCTGCTCGCCGCGCTCCACCACCCGCACGGACAGGCCGGCCGCGGCCAGGCGCAGGGCGGCGGCCAGTCCGTTCGGGCCGGCTCCGACGACGACGGCATCCGGGGTCCCGTTCACGGCCGCCATCCTGCCCGCCGCTCCCTACAGGTGCGCGATGAGCTGATCGGCGGCCGTGTACGGGTCGGTCTCGCCCGCCGCCACCCGCTCGGCCAGGGCCGGCAACGCGGCCGAGCCGCCGACGTCGCCCATCCGCTCGCGCAGCCCGGCGACGGCGATCGCCTCGACCTCGCGGACGGCCCGGGCGACCCGGCGCCGGTGCCCCCGCCCCGAGGACGCCAGCCAGGCGGCGTGCTCGTCGAGCCGGGCCACCACGTCGTCCACCCCGCTGTCCCCGTCCCGGGAGCGCTGGCCCCGGCTGGCCACCGTCGTCACGATCGGTGGCCGCCACTCCCCGGCGTCGGCGTGCCCGCCGCCGAGGGAGAGCATCGCGCGCAGGTCGCGGACGGTCTGGTCCGCGCCGTCCCGGTCGGCCTTGTTGACCACGAAGACGTCGGCGACCTCGAGGATCCCGGCCTTGGCCGCCTGGATCCCGTCGCCCATGCCCGGGGCGAGCAGCACCAGCGTGGTGTCGGCCAGCGAGGCGACCTCCAGCTCCGACTGGCCCACCCCGACCGTCTCGACGAGCACGACGTCGCAGCCGGCCGCGTCGAGCACCCGCAGCGCCTGCGGGGTGGCCCACGCCAGCCCGCCCAGGTGCCCGCGGGAGGCCATCGACCGGATGAACACCCCGGGGTCGCCGGCGTGGTCCTGCATCCGCACCCGGTCGCCGAGCAGCGCGCCACCGGAGAACGGTGAGGAGGGGTCGACGGCGAGCACCCCCACCCGCTCACCGCGCGCCCGGAAGGCGCGCACCAGCGCCGTGGTCATCGTCGACTTGCCGACCCCGGGCGGTCCGGTGAGACCGATGACCCGGGCGGAGCCGGTGTGCGGCGCCAGCGCGGCCGCGACGTCGCGCAGCAGCGGGCTGGCGTCCTCCACCAGCGAGATCAGCCGCGCCACCGACCGGGCGTCGCCCTCCCGGGCCCCCGCGACCAGCGCCGGCACGTCGGCCGGCCGCCGGCCCCGCCGTCCCGGGCCGGCGGCCGGTGCCTGGACGGCGAGCGCGTCGGGCTCGCTCACGCCGGGGCGGGGACCCGGAGGATGAGCGCGTCGCCCTGGCCGCCACCGCCGCACAACGCGGCGGCGCCCACCCCGCCGCCGCGGCGGCGGAGCTCCAGCGCCAGGTGCAGCACGATCCGGGCACCGCTCATCCCGACCGGGTGGCCCAGCGCGATCGCCCCGCCGTTGGGGTTGACCCGCTCCGGGTCGATGCCCAGCTCACGGGTGGAGACGATGCCGACGGCGGCGAAGGCCTCGTTCAGCTCGACCAGGTCCAGGCCGGCCGGGTCGATCCCCTCGCGGGCGCACGCCTTGGCGATCGCCCGGGACGGCTGGGTCTGCAGCGTGGCGTCGGGGCCGGCGACGACGCCGTGCGCGCCGATCTCGGCCAGCACGGTGCAGCCGAGCTCGGCGGCCCTGGCCGCGGACATCACCACGACCGCGCAGGCGCCGTCGGAGATCTGCGACGCCGAGGCCGCGGTGATCGTGCCGTCGGGGGCGAAGGCGGGCCTGAGCCGGGCCAGGCTCTCCGCGGTGGTGTCCGGGCGGATGCCCTCGTCCTCGCGGAACTCGATCGGGTCGCCCTTGCGCTGCGGGATGAGCACCGGAGTGATCTCGTCGTCGAACAGGCCGTTCTTCTGCGCGGCCGCGGCCTTCTGGTGGCTGGCGGCGGCGAACGCGTCCTGCTCCTCACGGGTCAGCCCGTAGCGGCTGTTGGCCTGCTCGGTGAGCGCCCCCATCGCCACCTGGTCGAAGGTGTCGGTGAGGCCGTCGTGCGCCATCGCGTCGACCAGCGCGGCGTCGCCGTACTTCGTGCCGGTGCGCGAGCTGGGCAGCAGGTGCGGCGCCCGGGTCATCGACTCCATGCCACCGGCCACCACGACGTCGAACTCACCGGCCCGGATGAGCTGGTCGGCCAGGGCGATGGCGTCGATGCCGGAGAGGCAGACCTTGTTCAGCGTGAACGAGGGCACCGACATGGGGATGCCGCCGGCGACCGCGGCCGGGCGGGCGGGGTTCTGCCCGGCACCGGCCTGGACGACCTGGCCCATGATCACGTAGTCGACCTGGTCGCCGGTGATCCCGGCGCGCTCGAGGGCCGCCTTGATGGCGATGCCGCCGAGGTCGGCGGCGCTGAAGTCCTTGAGGGAACCCAGCAGCCGGCCCATCGGCGTGCGGGCGCCGCCGACGATGACCGAGCGGGTGGGTGCGGGCTGGCTCATCGGGCCTCCAGTGGCTCCGGCCGCCGCCGTTGGCGGCCTGCTCCGGGATCGCGGCGCAGCCTTCCGCACCGCTGCGGGATCCGTCGAGGATAGGGCCCGGACGACGGCCCCGGCGTCTCCTTCGGCAGGATGCCCCGCATGACCGATGCCGTGCCCGACGACGCGCACAGCCGGCTGCCCGCCGGGATGTTCACCACCATCGACCACGTGGGCATCGCGGTGCCCGACCTGGACGAGGCGATCGCCTTCTACGCCGGCACGTTCGGCGTGCGGTCGGTGCACGAGGAGACGAACGAGGAGCAGGGCGTCCGGGAGGCGATGCTCGTCGTCGGCGACGGGGAGACCCGGGTCCAGCTGCTCGCCCCGCTCACCCCCGAGTCGACGATCGCGAGGTTCATCGGCCGCTCCGGCCCGGGCCTGCAGCAGCTGGCCTTCCGGGTGACCGACGTCGAGGCCGCCGCGCAGACGCTGCGCGACCGCGGGCTGCGCCTGCTGTACGACTCGCCGCGCCGCGGCACCGCCGGCAGCCGGGTGAACTTCGTGCACCCCAAGGACGCCGGCGGCGTGCTGGTCGAGCTGGTCGAGCCGGCCGGCGGCCCCGCCGACCGCTGAGCGGCTCTCCGGCCCGGATCGCGGCCCCCGGCCGGGCTGCCCGGGAGCCGCCCGCGCAACGGCCCGGGACACGCTGACCCGGCGCCGGTTCTCTGCGAGGATGTCGCCCATGAGCGACCCTCGTGACGACTTCTTCCGCGACGGCGGCCCCGGCTTCGACGTGGTGCGCAAGGGTTACGACCGCGAACAGGTGCACGAGACCCTCGCCGGGATGGACGCCGACCTGCGGGTCGCCATCGCCGACCGGGACGCCGCCGTGGCGCGCTCCTCCGACCTGGCCCGCCAGCTGCAAGCCCTGCACGGCGAGGTGGAGCAGCTGCGCCGCCGGGCCGCGAGCGCCAGCGCGCCCACGTTCGAGAACATGGGCGAGCGCATCTCGAACATGCTGCGGCTGGCCGAGGAGGAGGCCGCGGAGATCCGCCGGGCCGCTCAGGAGGACGCCGCGCAGCTGCAGGCGGCGGTCGCCGCCGAGGCCGAGGCGGTGCGCGAGCGGATCACCGGGGAGGAGCGGGCGCTCGGGGAACGGTCGGCCGCCAGCCGGGCCGAGGCCGAGCGGCTCGTCGCCGAGGCCCGGGCGCACGCCGAGCAGGTCGCGGTGAAGGCCCAGGCCCGCGCCGACGAGCTGGTCACCAAGGCTCAGGAGCGGGTCGCCCGCCTCGACGCCGACTCGCAGGCCCGCCGCACCAAGGCGGAGGAGGACTTCGAGATCGCGATGCGCATCCGGCGCACCGAGGCCGCCCGGCTGGAGGAGGAGCGCGAGCGCGACTCCGTGGCCGCCGCCCAGCAGCGCGTGGCCGCCGCCGACGAGCACGCGCACCGGACCGTCACCGAGGCGGAGGCCTCCGCGGCCGCCATCCGGGCCGTCCGGGACGAGCTCGCCCAGCGGCTCACCGACGTGCGCACGCTCCTGGAGCAGCTGCCCGACCTTGGCGACCGCCCCGCGCCGGCTGCCCGCCCGGCCGGGCAGCCCGCGAAGCAGGCTCCCGCGCAGCAGGCTCCCGAGCAGCGGCCCGCGACCCCGTCGGCGGGGTCGCCGCAGAGCGCGGCGCCCGACACCGCGACCTCGGCGGAGCCCGCCCGGGCGGCTGCCGAGCCGCCGGCCGCGCGCACCCAGTCGCTGCGGATCCCGCCGCGCCCGGAGGAGCAGGGCCAGCCGACGCCGGCCGCGGACGAGCCGGCCCCCGCTCAGGCGGAAGCCCCCCAGGCACAGGCAGCCGAGGCACAGCCAGCCAAGGCGGACGCAGCCACGGCGGACGCTCCGACGACGCAGGCCCCGGCTGCCCCGGAGCCGCAGTCCGGCCCGGCCCAGGCCGCGCCCACGCCCCAGGCCCGGCCGCAGCAGGCAGCGGCGCCCCAGCAGCCGGCGGCCGGACCGCGGACCGCACCGGCGCAGACCGCGCCCGCCGCGGCGCCGTCGGGCACGACCACGGAGCAGCCGGCCGCCGAGCGGCAGCCCGCGCGGCCGGTCGCCGCGCCGCGCCAGACCCCGCCGGTGCCGCCGCGGACCACCCAGGGCCGGGCCCAGCAGCCGACCACCCCGCCCGGGCCCGCCGCCCCCCGCACCCCCCCCCGCACCCGCCCCACCCCCGCCGCCCGGCGCTCCCCCGGACCCCGGCGGGGACCCCCCCCGCCGGCCGCCCCCCCCACGACCGCCCCCCGCCCC
>NZ_JBJHAG010000048.1:0-10468 GCF_054050925.1 Modestobacter sp. SYSU DS0657
GGGGCAGGGGCGTGGCGCCCCTGCCCACCGACCGGTTACTCGCCGGTCGCCTTGGCGATGATCTCCTTGGCGACGTTGGCCGGGACCTCGGCGTACGAGTCGAACACCATGGTGTAACTCGCCCGTCCCTGGGTGCGGCTGCGCAGGTCGCCCACGTAGCCGAACATCTCCGACAGCGGGACCAGGGCCCGGACGACGCGGGCGCCGGAGCGCTCCTCCATCGCCTGGATGGTGCCGCGGCGGGAGTTCAGGTCACCGATGACGTCACCCATGTAGTCCTCGGGGGTGACGACCTCGACGGCCATCATCGGCTCGAGCAGGGCCGGGCTGGCCTTGCGTGCGGCCTCCTTGAAGACCATCGAGCCGGCGATCTTGAAGGCCATCTCCGACGAGTCGACCTCGTGGTACTGCCCGTCGATCAGCGTCGCCTTCACGCCGACCATCGGGTACCCGGCCAGGATGCCGTACTGCATGGCGTCCTGCATGCCGGCGTCGACCGAGGGGATGTACTCGCGCGGGATGCGCCCACCGGTGACGGCGTTCACGAACTCGTAGGTCGGACCGTCGGCCGCGACCTCGAGGGGCTCGATCGTCACCTGCACCTTGGCGAACTGGCCGGACCCACCGGTCTGCTTCTTGTGGGTGTAGTCGACCTTCTCGATCTTCTTGCGGATGGTCTCGCGGTAGGCCACCTGCGGCTTGCCGACGTTGGCCTCGACGCGGAACTCGCGCCGCATGCGGTCGACCAGGATCTCCAGGTGCAGCTCGCCCATGCCCGAGATGACCGTCTGACCGGTCTCCTCGTCGAGGCGGACCTGGAAGGTCGGGTCCTCCTCGGCCAGCTTCTGGATCGCGGTGCCCAGCTTCTCCTGGTCGCCCTTGGTCTTCGGCTCGATGGCCACCGAGATGACCGGGGCCGGGAAGGTCATCGACTCGAGGATCACCGGGTGCTGCGGGTCGCAGAGGGTGTCGCCCGTGGTCGTCTGCTTCATGCCGTTGACGGCCACGATCTCGCCGGCGCCCACGCCCTGGCGCTCTTCGCGCTTGTTGGCGTGCATCTGGTAGATCTTGCCGACCCGCTCCTTGCGGTCCTTGGTGCTGTTCAGCACCGGGGAGCCCGCGTCGAGCTTGCCGGAGTAGACCCGGATGTAGGTGAGCTTGCCCAGGTGCTGGTCGGTCTGGATCTTGAACGCCAGCGCGGAGAAGGGCTCGTCCTCGTCGGCGTGCCGCAGGACCTCGGTCTCGCCGTCGAGCGCGGTGCCGCGGATGGACTCGACGTCCAGCGGGCTCGGCAGGTAGTCGACGACGGCGTCGAGCAGGGGCTGCACGCCCTTGTTCTTGAAGGCGGTACCGGTGAGCACCGGGTTGACCTGACCGGCGATGGTCGCCTTGCGGATGGCGGCCTTGAGGCGCTCGGGGGCGATCTCCTCGCCGCCGAGGTAGTCCTCCATCAGGGCGTCGTCGAAGTCCGCGATGTTCTCGAGGAGCTTCTCGCGGTACTCGGCGGCCTGGTCGGCGAGCTCGGCGGGGATCTCCTCGATGGAGTAGTCCTCACCCATCTTGGTCTCACCGCGCCAGGTGAGTGCGCGCATGTAGACCAGGTCGACGACGCCGATGAAGTCGGCCTCGGCCCCGATGGGCAGCTGCAGGACCAGCGGGTTGGCCGCGAGGCGCTCGACCATCATGTCGACGCAGCGGAAAAAGTCCGCACCCGTGCGGTCGAGCTTGTTGACGAAGCACATGCGCGGGACGCCGTACTTCTCCGCCTGGCGCCACACCTGCTCGGTCTGCGGCTCCACGCCGGCGACGCCGTCGTAGACCGCCACCGCACCGTCGAGCACCCGCAGCGACCGCTCCACCTCGACGGTGAAGTCGACGTGCCCGGGGGTGTCGATGATGTTGATGTCGTGGTCGTTCCAGGAGCACTTCGTCGCGGCGGACGTGATGGTGATGCCGCGCTCCTGCTCCTGCTCCATCCAGTCCATCGTGGCCGCGCCGTCGTGGACCTCACCGATCTTGTAGTTGATGCCGGTGTAGAAGAGGATCCGCTCGGTCGTCGTCGTCTTGCCGGCGTCGATGTGCGCCATGATCCCGATGTTGCGGGTCTTGGCGAGTTGGGCCTCGTTGCTGGCCATTCCCTTACTCCTCTTCCTTCTGGTCCGTGCACGGCGTCCGGGGGTCGCCCGGGTTCACCGCGGGCAGCGGCTGCTGGTGGACCGATGTCACCAGCGGTAGTGCGCGAAGGCCTTGTTCGACTCGGCCATCTTGTGGGTGTCCTCGCGGCGCTTGACGGCGGCGCCCAGACCGTTGCTGGCGTCCAGCAGCTCGTTCATCAGGCGCTCGGTCATCGTCTTCTCCCGGCGCGCCCGGCTGTACTGGATCAGCCAGCGGAGACCGAGGGTGGTGCTGCGGGAGGCGCGCACCTCGATCGGGACCTGGTACGTCGCACCACCGACGCGGCGGCTGCGGACCTCGAGGGCCGGCTTGACGTTGTCCAGCGCACGCTTGAGCGTGACCACCGGGTCGGTGTCGTTCTTGGCGCGGCAGCCCTCGAGGGCGCCGTAGACGATCGCCTCGGCGACCGAGCGCTTGCCGTCGACGAGCACCTTGTTCACCAGCTGGGTGACCAACGGCGACTGGTACACCGGGTCAGCGACGAGCGGACGGCGGGGAGCGGGACCCTTGCGGGGCATGTCAGCTCTTCTCCTTCTTCGCGCCGTACCGGCTGCGAGCCTGCTTGCGGTTGCGGACACCCTGGGTGTCCAGCGAACCGCGGATGATCTTGTATCGGACGCCGGGCAGGTCCTTCACCCGGCCGCCGCGCACGAGCACCATCGAGTGCTCCTGCAGGTTGTGGCCGACGCCCGGGATGTAGGCGGTCACCTCGATGCCACTGGTGAGGCGGACGCGAGCGACCTTGCGCAGCGCCGAGTTCGGCTTCTTCGGCGTCGTCGTGTAGACGCGCGTGCACACGCCGCGGCGCTGAGGGGAGCCCTTCAACGCCGGGGTCTTGGTCTTCTCGACCTTGTCCTCGCGGCCCTTGCGGACCAGCTGCTGGATCGTGGGCATGGGTGGCCTGGATCTCCTGCCTGCGCTGGGTGGTGCTCTGAGTTCTGCTGACGGTGGTGCGGTGATCTCGCGTGCCCGGTCGACCGGCCCGATCCCGGCCGCGTCTTACCGCCCGGCCCCCGCGTTCGGGCGTGTCGCCCTTCGCGAGAACCGGCCAGCTGGTCGGGCCGGACTCGTCGCCCCTCGCGACTCGGCACCGGCCGGTCCACCTGCTGGTGGTCCGGTCCCCGGCACCTCACCGGCGGGGCCGGTGGGCGCTCGAGTGCACCGCGAACGGGGGCAGACCCAGGTGAACCTGGGCACGGCTGACCACGATACCCGGGCATGTGGACCCGGTCAAAGCCGGGTCCCGATGCCTGTGCGGGCACCGGACCAGCCGGCCGTCCGGGGGAGCTCCGGAGCCGCGTCGGGCGTGCCTGGCCGACGGCGGCCCGGGTCACTCCCCGGACGGACAACGGGTTCCGGGTGCCCGGCCACCGCGACACCACCAGGCGCTGACGAACAGGCCGCCCGGGGGTCCGGCGGTGACCGGCCGGGACCGTACCGGCCGCCAATGTAGCCCCGTCGAGGGACGGCTGTCCCCTCCCCCGGGCCCGTGTCGTCGGGCCGGCCCCACCCGAAACGCGCACGGGCGGCGTCCGGCGCGCTTCTGTCGGACCCTGCCCTTACGTTCGGTCTCGACCCGGTGACGTCCTGCCCCTGGAAGGTGCCCGTGCTGCCCGACTCCGCCCGCGAACTGAAGCACCGGCTCTCCCGACGCCTCTCCGAAGGGCCACCCGCGGTCGCCGCCCGGGCCAGCGGGTCTGCGGCCGCGTGGAGCGGCGTGGCCCTGGGGCTGGCACCGGCGGGCCCGGACCAGGTCCACCTGGCCGTCCGGGTCATCGGGCAGGCCGACGCCGCGGTGGTGCTGGCCGGGCTGGGCGAGGCAGCCCTCGCCGAGGTCGACGTCCGGGCGATCGGCGCCGTCCGGGCACTGCGCTCCCCCACCCCGGAGGAGCTGCAGCAGCGGGTCCGGCCACTTCGCCCGGGGCTGTCGGTGGGGCACGAACGGGTGAGCGCCGGGACGCTGGGCGGGTTCGTCCGCCGTCCCGGGACCGACCGGATACTCGTGCTGTCCAACAACCACGTGCTGGCCGCCAGCGACGCCGGGGGCGTCGGCGATCCCGTGCTGCAGCCCGGCCCTGCCGACGGCGGGGGCGGCGACGACCGGATCGGCGTCCTCGCCGGCGCCATCCGGTTCGAGGACCGGCCCGGCAACCGGGTCGATGCCGCTGTGGCGTTGCTCGACCCGGAGGTGGCGGCCGACCCCTCGGCCTTTCCCGGCGGGCCCCTGCTGCCCACGGTGGCCGCTCCGGACGCGGTGGACCCCGACGAGCTGGTGGAGAAGGTCGGCCGGACCACCGGGCACACCCGAGGCCGGGTGACCGCGGTGGAGGTCGACGGCGTCGGCGTCCAGTACGACGGCGGCCGCGTCTTCACCTTCGACGACCAGGTCGAGATCGAGGGGCTCACCGGGGCGTTCAGCGCCGGCGGGGACAGCGGTTCGGTGATCTGGCGCAGCGCCGACCGCGCCCCGCTCGGGCTGCTGTTCGCCGGCTCGGAGTTCGGCGGGAGCGCCGGCGGCGGGGTGACCTTCGCCAACCCGCTGGCCACCGTGCTGAGCCGGCTCGGCGTGGAGTGGGTCGCGGGCTGACGCAGGACGGTCCGGCCCCCGTCCCGGTCAGCGGCTCGGCGCGAGCGGGCGAGCGTCGAGGAGGCCGGAGTCCTCCTACCATGGGCTCGTGTCCGACCGCTCTGCCGCCAGCGCCGCCAAGCGCGCCCTGGCGTCCCGACTCGCCGCCGACCCCGGCGTCGCCGCCGTCGGACTGGCGCGCCAGGACGCCGGCTACGTGGTCCGGGTCGACCTGACCGAGGCCGACGCCGGCGCACGGGTGCCCCACGACGTCGACGGCGTCCAGGTGGTCACGCACGTCGTCGGAGCCGTCCGCCCGCTCTGATGAACGGACCCGGTCCTCCCCACCCCTCGCAAGCTGGGGCGAGCCTCTGGACCGGGCCGATGGCGAAGACTGCCCCGGCACCGACGTGCCGCTAGCCTTCGCGCGTGCGCATCGGGATCCAGGCGAGCTACGCCGGTGACTTCAGGCAGACGGCCGCGGAGGTGCGCGACCTCGAGTCGGCCGGCCTCGACGTGGCCATGGTCGCGGAGGTCTACACCTTCGACGCGGTCAGCCAGCTGGGCTACCTGGCGGCGGTGACCGAACGGGTCGAGCTGATGAGCGGCATCCTGCCGATCTACAGCCGCACGCCGGCGCTCATCGCGATGACCGCCGCCGGACTGGACTTCGTCTCCGGCGGCCGCTTCACGCTCGGGCTCGGCGCCTCCGGCCCGCAGGTGATCGAGGGCTGGCACGGCCTCCCCTACGACGCCCCGCTGCAGCGCACCCGGGCGGTCATCGAGATCTGCCGCCAGGTCTGGCGCCGCGAGCGACTGGTCCACGAGGGCCCGAAGTACACGGTGCCCCTGCCGGCCGAGCAGGGCACCGGCCTCGGCAAACCGCTGAAGCTCATCAACACACCGGTGCGGGACCGGGTGCCGGTGCTCCTCGCCGCCCTGGGGCCGAAGAACGTGCAGCTGGCCGCCGAGATCGCGGAGAAGTGGGAACCCATCTTCTTCCACCCGGAACGCGCCGCGGACGTCTGGGGCGCCTCCCTCGCCGCCGGCCGGGCCGAGCGGGACCCTGCGCTGGGCGACCTGGACGTGGTCGTCGGCGTCCCGGTGGCCATCGGTGAGGACGTCGACCACCTGCTGGACGCCGTCCGACCGGGCATCGCCCTCTACGTCGGGGGCATGGGCGCCAAGGGCAGGAACTTCTACAACGACCTGGCCCGGCGCTACGGCTACGAGGCCGAGGCGGAGGCCATCCAGGACCTCTACCTCGCCGGCCGCAAGGACGAGGCCGCCGCCGCCGTGCCCGAGGACCTGGTCCGCGCGACCTCGTTGATCGGCCCCGAGTCCTACGTGGCCGAGCGGATCGCGGCCTTCGCCGCGGCCGGTGTCACGACCCTGAACCTGCAGCCCCTCGACGACAGCCGCGAGGGTCGCCTCCGGACGGTCGAGCGGATGCGGGCGCTCACCGATCGGTGATCCGGCGCCGGTGCCGGCGCTGGCACCGTCCTGGCTCAGCGCACGTGCTCCTGGCTCACCACCCGCAGTGATCCAGGAGCAAGGACGATCAGCTCTCCTGATCCCCGGGAGGCATCCCGGTGCGGTCGGGGTTGCGTCACGTGACGGCGAGACACAGCAGGGCCCCGGGAGCGTGCGCTCCCGGGGCCCTGCTGTCACTCACTCAGCGCATCAGCGCCAGTCGTACTCCTCCAGCCGGACGGCCTCGCCGGTGCCCGAGCCGAAGACGTCGGGGCTGTAGTACTGCCCGTCGTCGTACCCGGCCATCGTGTACACGGCGGCGCGGGCCTCCTCGGTGGGCTCGACCGTGATGTTCCGGTAGCGGCTGATGCCGGTACCGGCCGGGATCAGCTTCCCGATGATCACGTTCTCCTTGAGCCCGAGCAGGCTGTCGCTCTTGCCCTGGATCGCGGCGTCGGTGAGCACCTTGGTCGTCTCCTGGAAGGAGGCCGCGGACAGCCACGACTCCGTCGCCAGCGACGCCTTGGTGATCCCCATCAGCACCGGACGGGCCGAGGCCGGCTCGCCGCCCTCGGCGACGACCCGACGGTTCTCGGTCTCGAACAGCGTCCGCTCGACCAGCGCACCGGGCAGGAACTCCGTCGCGCCCGAGTCGATGATGGTCACCCGCTTCAGCATCTGCCGGATGATCACCTCGATGTGCTTGTCGTGGATCGACACACCCTGGCTGCGGTAGACCTCCTGGACCTCGCGGACCAGGTGCAGCTGCACCTCGCGCGGGCCCATGATCCGCAGCACCTCGTGCGGGTCGACCGCACCCTCGGTGAGCTGCTCGCCGACCTCGACGTGGCTGCCGTCCTCCACCCGCAGCCGCGAGCGACGCGACAGCTTGTCGTAGACGACCTCGTCGGAGCCGTCGTCCGGGGTGATGGTCAGCTTCCGGAACTGGTCGCCGTCCTCGATCCGGACCGTGCCGGCGAGCTCGGCGATCGGGGCCTTGCCCTTGGGGACGCGGGCCTCGAAGAGCTCCACCACACGCGGCAGACCGTGGGTGATGTCGGCACCGGCCACACCACCGGTGTGGAAGGTGCGCATCGTCAGCTGGGTGCCGGGCTCACCGATCGACTGGGCGGCGATGATGCCGACCGCCTCGCCGACGTCCACGAGCTTGCCCGACGCCAGCGACCGGCCGTAGCAGGTGGCGCAGGTGCCCAGCAGCGACTCACAGGTCAGCACGCAGCGGACCTTGACCTCCGAGACGCCGGCATCGACCAGCGTCTGGATCAGCACGTCGCCCAGGTCGGAGTTGGCCTGCGCGATGACCGTGCCGTCGGCAGCCACCACGTCGGCGGCCAGGGCGCGGGCGTACACGCTGGTCTCCACGTGCGGGTCACGCGTGACGACGCCGTCGGAGACGGTGCCGATCGGCATGATGACGCCGCGCTCGGTGCCGCAGTCCTCCTCGCGGATGATGACGTCCTGCGAGACGTCGACCAGCCGGCGGGTGAGGTACCCGGAGTCGGCGGTCCGGAGCGCGGTGTCCGCCAGGCCCTTGCGGGCACCGTGCGTGGAGATGAAGTACTCCAGCACGGACAGACCCTCCCGGAAGTTGGCCTTGATCGGCCGCGGGATGATCTCGCCCTTCGGGTTGGCCACCAGACCGCGCATGCCGGCGATCTGGCTGATCTGCATCATGTTGCCTCGGGCGCCCGAGTTGACCATGACCCAGACCGGGTTGGTGGTGGGAAAGTTGTCCACCATCGCCTGGCTGACCTCGGCCCGCGCGCGGGTCCAGATCTCGATGAGCTCCGAACGCCGCTCGCCGTCGGTGATGACGCCGCGCTCGTACTGGCGCTCGATCTTCCGCGCCTCGTCCTCGTGCCGGTCCAGGATCTCCTGCTTCACCGGCGGGGTGACGACGTCGTCGATCGCGATCGTCACGCCCGAGCGGGTCGCCCAGCGGAACCCGGCCGACTTGAGGGCGTCCAGCGTCGCCGCCACCTGGACCTTCGGGTAGCGCTCGGCGAGGTCGTTGACGATCGCGCCCAGCGCCTTCTTCGGCACCTGGTAGTTGACGAAGCGGTAGTCCTCCGGCAGGGCCTCGTTGAACAGCACCCGGCCCAGGCTGGTGGAGACGACGGCCGGCTGGCCGGGCTCCCAGCCCTCGGGGGCCTCCCACGGCTCGTTCGGGCCGTTGTCGACGCCGAAGACCTCGTCGAGGCGGATGAGCACCCGCTCCTGCAGACCCAGCGCACCCATGTCGAAGGCCATGACGGCCTCGGACGTGGTCGAGTACGACTTCGGCAGCTCGCCCTCCGCCACCTCCGTCGAGCCGGACAGGCTCGTCAGGTGGTAGAGGCCCAGCACCATGTCCTGGGTCGGCGCGGTGATCGGGCGACCGTCGGCCGGGCTCAGGATGTTGTTGCTGGACAGCATGAGGATGCGGGCCTCGGCCTGCGCCTCGGCCGACAGCGGCAGGTGCACGGCCATCTGGTCGCCGTCGAAGTCCGCGTTGAACGCGGTGCAGACCAGCGGGTGGATCTGGATGGCCTTGCCCTCGACCAGCTGGGGCTCGAAGGCCTGGATGCCCAGACGGTGCAGGGTGGGTGCACGGTTCAGCAGCACCGGGTGCTCGGTGATGACCTCTTCGAGCACGTCCCACACGACCGGCCGCGCGCGCTCCACCATCCGCTTGGCGGACTTGATGTTCTGCGCGTGGTTGAGGTCGACGAGCCGCTTCATCACGAAGGGCTTGAAGAGCTCCAACGCCATCTGCTTGGGCAGACCGCACTGGTGCAGCTTCAGCTGCGGGCCGACGACGATGACCGAACGGCCGGAGTAGTCGACGCGCTTGCCCAGCAGGTTCTGGCGGAACCGGCCCTGCTTGCCCTTGAGCAGGTCGCTCAGGGACTTCAGGGGGCGGTTGCCCGGGCCGGTGACCGGACGGCCGCGCCGGCCGTTGTCGAACAGCGCGTCCACGGACTCCTGGAGCATCCGCTTCTCGTTGTTGACGATGATCTCCGGCGCGCCCAGGTCGAGCAGTCGCTTGAGCCGGTTGTTCCGGTTGATCACCCGGCGGTACAGGTCGTTCATGTCGCTCGTGGCGAAACGGCCACCGTCGAGCTGCACCATCGGGCGCAGGTCCGGCGGGATGACCGGGACGCAGTCCAGCACCATGCCCATGGGCGAGTTCTGGGTCTGCTGGAACGCCGCGACGACCTTCAGCCGCTTCAGCGCGCGCAGCTTGCGCTGGCCCTTGCCGCTGCGGATGGTCTCGCGCAGGGACACGGCCTCGGCGTCGAGGTCGAAGCCGGCGAGGAGCTTCTGCAGGGCCGCGGCACCCATGCCGCCCTCGAAGTACTCACCGAAGCGGTCGCGCAGCTCGCGGTAGAGGCCCTCGTCGGCGATGAGCTGCTTGACCTCGAGCTTGCGGAAGGTGTCCATCACCTCGTCGAGGCGGTCGATCTCCCGCTGGGCGCGGTCGCGCAGCTGGCGCATCTCGCGCTCGCCGCCCTCGCGCACCTTGCGGCGCACGTCGGACTTGGCGCCCTCGGCCTCGAGCTCGGCGAGGTCGGCCTCCAGCTTCTGCTGGCGGGCCTCCACGTCGGCGTCGCGGCGGGTCTCGAGGTTGTGCTTCTCCGCGCTGATCTCGGCCTCGATCGTCGGGAGGTCGCGGTGCCGCGTCTCCTCGTCGACCGAGGTGATCATGTAGGCGGCGAAGTAGATGATCTTCTCGAGGTCCTTGGGCGCCAGGTCGAGCAGGTAGCCCAGGCGGGAGGGGACGCCCTTGAAGAACCAGATGTGGGTGACCGGCGCGGCCAGCTCGATGTGGCCCATCCGCTCACGGCGCACCTTGGCGCGAGTGACCTCGACGCCGCAGCGCTCGCAGATGATGCCCTTGAACCGGACCCGCTTGTACTTCCCGCAGTAGCACTCCCAGTCCCGGGTGGGACCGAAGATCTTCTCGCAGAAGAGACCGTCCTTCTCCGGGCGGAGGGTGCGGTAGTTGATGGTCTCGGGCTTCTTCACCTCGCCGTGCGACCACTGACGGATGTCGTCGCCGCTGGCCAGGCCGATGCGCAGTTCGTCGAAGAAGTTGACGTCGAGCACTGAGTGACCCCTTTCAGGGGCTAGATACTGCACTTTCTGGTGTTGTCGAAGGAGGGCGCCGGGGGGCCGCCCCCCCCCCCCCCGCCCCCCCCCCCCCCCAACACACCCCCCCCCGCCGGCGGGCGGCGGGGGTGTTGTATAAAC
>NZ_JBJHAG010000049.1:0-10156 GCF_054050925.1 Modestobacter sp. SYSU DS0657
GCCCCCCCCGCCCCCCCCCCCCGGCGGGCGGCGGGGCGGGCCGCCCCGGCCGCCGCGGCCCGGCGCCGCCCCCCCCGCCCTCATCGTCTGTGTGCAAAGTCCCGACCCCGCCTTCCACGCCCTCCACCCGCATCCCACGCCCTGCAGCGCGGGGAACACGCGGGAAGGGCGTGGGATGCGGGTGCGACGGCGGGTGGTCCGGCCCGGCGGGGCCCTCAGGGGACGAGGTCGGTGAGGCGGGGGGAGGGGAGGCGGTTCTCCGGCGCGTAGATGGGCGAGCTGGTGAGGAAGGGGATCGCCGCGGCGCGCGCTTCGTCGATCGGCTCGTCGGGGAACGCGGCCAGCGTGGTCTCGAACCGCTCCCGGACCCCCTCGCGGAACTCGGGGTGGGTGAGGATGAACAGGTCGCCGCGCCGGATGCCGTTGAGCACCCGCTCGCCGGCCTCCACGTAGCTCATGTACGGCTGGCTCTTGGCCCGCTCGAGGAACTCCGCCGGCGGCGGGGTGTAGCCGCTCTCGCCGTACTGCTCGGGACGGGCGGCGACGGCGCCGGCGATGTTGCTGTGCACCGGCCCCGGGCAGTACGCCGAGACGCCGATCCCCTCGGGGGCCAGCTCGATCGCCAGCGCCTCCGACAGCGCGATCACCGCCGCCTTGGTCATCGAGTACAGGCCCGCGACGATCGGCAGGAGCCCGGCCATCGACGTGGTGGTGACGATGTGCCCGCCCTCGCCGTGCGCCCGGATGTGCGGCACGAACGCCCGCAGCCCGTTGCCGACGCCCTTGATGTTGACGTCGATCAGCCAGTCCCAGTCGCTGGCGGTGGCCCCCATGACCGGGCCGGTCAGCCCGATGCCGGCGTTGTTGACCAGCACGTCGACCCGGCCGTGGCGCTCGACGGTGGCGGCGGCGGCCGCCTCGACCGCGGCCGCGTCGGTGACGTCGAGCTGCACCGCGTCGACCGCGAGCCCGGCGGCGGCGAACTCCGCGGTCGTCTCGTCGATGTGCTCCTGACGGCGGCCGCTGATCACCACCGTCATGCCGGCCCGGGCCAGGGCGAGCCCGATCCCGCGGCCGATGCCGCTGGACCCGCCGGTGATGAAGGCGACCTTGCCCTCGACGTCCTGCATGGAGGTCTGTCCTGTCTGTGAGAGGGAGGGTCAGCGCCCGGGCGGGAGCAGCCCGAGCAGCCGTGCGGCGTTGGACTTGTAGATCAGCGGCTTGACCTCGTCCTTCAGGCCGATGGTCTCCGCGTCCTTCATCCACCGCTCCGGGGTGATCACCGGGAAGTCCGAGCCGAACAGCACCTTGTTCTTGAGCAGGCTGTTGGCGTACCGGACCAGCTGCGGTGGGAAGTACTTCGGCGACCAGCCGGAGAGGTCGATGTGGACCCGCGGCTTGTGGGTGGCCACGGCCAGCGCCTCGTCCTGCCAGGGGAAGGAGGGGTGGGCCAGGATGATGTCCATGTCCGGGAAGTCGACGGCGACGTCGTCGACGTCCATCGGGTTGGAGTACTTCAGCCGGATGCCGCCCCCGCCGGGCGTGCCCGCCCCCACCCCGGTCTGGCCGGTGTGGAACAGCGCGATCAGCCCGTGCTCGGCGATCACCTCGTACAGCGGGTAGGCCGCGCGGTCGTTGGGGTGGAAACCCTGGGTGTTGGGGTGGAACTTGAACCCGCGGACGCCGTGGTCGGTGATCAGCCGTCGGGCGGCCCGCACGCCGGCGGCGCCCCGGGCGGGGTCGATGCTGGCGAAGGGGATCACCACGTCGGCGTGCTCGGCGGCGAGCTCGGCGACCTCCTCGTTGGTGGGCACCAGCTCCTCCCCGGTCTGGGAGATGCTGTCCACGCCGAAGGCGACGCAGGCCATGTCCCGTTCCCGGTAGTACTGGGCGAGCTCGGGCAGCGTGTACTGCGGCATCGAGCCGATGCCGAAGTAGGCGCCCATGTCGTCGGCGCTGCTGTCGGCCGGCGGCGGGGCGGAGACCGACCGGTGCACGTGGGTGTGCACGTCGATCGCGGTGATCCGGTCCAGGTCGATGCGCGAGGTCCAGGTCACGACCGCAGGTCCTCGGTGTAGGGCGCCTCGGTGTGGGCGCGGACCTGGGCGGGGGTGACGCCGGGGGCGCACTCGACCAGCCGGAGCGTGCCGTCGACGACGTGGAAGACGGCCAGGTCGGTGTAGACGCGGGTGACGCAGGCCTTGCCGGTCAGCGGCATCGTGCACTCGCGGACGACCTTGGAGCGGCCCTTGCGGTCGCAGTGCTCCATCGTCACCCACACCTGCGGGGTTCCGGCCACGAGGTCCATCGCCCCGCCGACGGCGGGGTTGCGGCCGGGCACGTACCAGTTGGCGAGGTCGCCGGCGGCGGACACCTGGAGCGCCCCGAGCACGGTGACGTCGAGGTGGCCGCCGCGGATCATCGCGAAGGACATCGCCGAGTCGGTGATCGCCGCCCCGCTCATCAGCGTGATCGGCTGCTTGCCCGCGTCGGTGAGGTCGACGTCGCCCTCGCCATCGGGGGCCGGGCCCATGCCCAGCACCCCGTTCTCGGCGTGCAGCACGACCTCCACGCCCGGCGGGATGAACCTCGGCACGGCCAGCGGGATGCCGACGCCGAGGTTGACGACGTAGCCGTCCTGCAGGTCCTGTGCCAGGCGCTCGGCGATCCCCTCGCGGGTGCGGCCGGTCACCGGCGGGGTCTGCGTGGCGGTCATCAGCGGGTCCTCGCGATCAGCCGGCTGTCGTCGGGGGTGGTGGTGCGGGCCGGGCTGGTCGGCACCACGTCGTCGACGAAGACGCCGGGCAGGTGGACGTCGTCCGGGTGCAGCTCGTCGACCTCGACCAGCCGGTCGACCTCGGCGAAGGTGTGCCGGCCGGACATCCCGGCCAGCGGGTTGAAGTTCCGCGCCGACAGCCGGAAGCGCAGGTTGCCCTTGCGGTCCCCGGAGTACGCCTTGACCATCCCGAAGTCGGCGACGATGCCGGTCTCCAGCACGTACTCGCGCCCGTCGATCAGGCGGTGCTCCTTGGCCGGCACGTGCTCGGCCACCCCGCCGTCGGGGGAGTAGCGCAGCGTGAAGGTGCCGTCGGCGAGCATCGTCCCGGCACCGGACGGGGTGAAGAAGGCGGGGATGCCCGAGCCGCCGGCCCGCAGCCGCTCGGCCAGGGTGCCCTGCGGCACCAGTTCCAGCTCCACCTTGCCGGCGAAGTACTCGTCGTAGAACTCCTGCAGGATCGGGAAGGACGCCGTCACCCGGCGCAGCCGGCCCTCGTGCAGCAGCCTCCCCACGCCGGTGAAGTCGTGGCCCACGTTGTTCACGTAGACGTGCAGGTCGCGCTTGCCCAGCTCGCAGAGGGCGTTCAGGAGCAGGTCCGGGCGGCCGGAGCTGCCGAAGCCGCCGACCGCGATGGACGCTCCTGACGGCACTCTGTCGACCACGGACAACACGTCCTCGCGGAACTTGTCGATCACGCCGTGTCCCCTTCTCACGCCAGTCCCCGTTGGTGCGGCTGGCTCGTGCACTGGTGCGATCCCGACGGCGGGCCCGCGCGCTGGGCGGGACGGCGATGTGTCGAGGGTCACCCGGACGTCGTCGAACGTATGGACGCCGTTCGGTACCCGAGAAGGCGTATTCCACCCGGGGGAAGGCCGGGCCCACCTGGGCGGAGACAGGGCCCCGCCGGGTGGGCGAGCGGACCGGGGAGTCCGCCCGGCTCGTCTTCCGCGGGTCGGAATGGTGTGTGGCCCACGCCACGTCCGCGGCGGCAGTGTCCCCTTCGGCTCCGGGCGTCGCCCCGGGGTACCAGCGAGGCTCTCGCCCCCCGGCCAGCGCCCGTACCACCAGTCGTCAGCACGGAAGGGGCCCCAGATGAGCATGACCACACGCGCCGCGGTCTGTCGGGAGCCGGGCAAGCCGTGGGAGATCACCGAGCTCGAGCTCGACGACCCCCAGGCCAACGAGGTCCGGATCAAGTTCATGGCCGCGGGGATGTGCCACTCCGACGACCACATCCAGAAGGGCGACGCGATGATGCGCTTCCCCGTGGTCGGTGGCCACGAGGGCGCGGGCATCGTCGAGGCCGTCGGTGAGGGCGTCACCCGGGTGAAGGTCGGCGACCACGTCGTCTGCTCCTTCATCCCCGCCTGCGGCAAGTGCCGCTACTGCTCCACTGCCCGGCAGAACCTCTGCGACGAGGGCAAGAACGCCTCGACCGGGGAGTTCCCCGACGGCACGTTCCGCTTCCACCAGAACGGTGAGGACTTCGGCGGCCTGTGCGTGCTGGGCACCTTCTCCGAGCGCGCCGTCGTCAGCGAGTTCAGCGTCATCCCCATCCCCGAGGACATCCCCTTCGAGGTGGCCTCCCTGGTCGGCTGCGGCGTCCCCACCGGGTGGGGCAGCGCGGTGCACGCCGCGGGGGTGCGCGCCGGGGAGACCGTCGTCGTCTACGGCGCCGGCGGCGTGGGCAGCAACGCGGTGCAGGGCGCCCGGTACGCCGGCGCGCAGCGCGTCGTCGTGGTCGACCCGGTGGAGTTCAAGCGGGAGATGGCCACCGTCTTCGGCGCCACCCACACCTTCGCCACGGCGAAGGAGGCCCAGGAGTTCGTCAACGAGGTCACCTGGGGCGAGCTCGCCGACCACGCGATCATCACCGTCGGCGTCCTCCACGACGAGGTCATCGCCGACGCGCTCCAGGTGGTGGGCAAGACCGGTCAGGTCACCGTCACCGCGGTCGGCAACGGCTGGGTGAACGAGCACCCCGGCGCCCTCATCGGCTACCAGCGGCGCATCCAGGGCGCGATCTTCGGCGCCTGCAACCCGCTGTTCGACGTCCCCCGCCTGCTCAGCCTCTACCGGTCCGGTGACCTCAAGCTCGACGAGCTGATCACCCGCACCTACCGCCTCGACGAGGTCAACCAGGGCTACCAGGACATGTTGGACGGCAAGAACATCCGCGGCGTGATCATCCACGAGCACTGAAGGAACCGGACATGACGATCGCTCCTCCCGGCCCGCAGGCCGGCTCGCCCCTGCTCATCGACGACGCCCAGCTGATCGGCGGTGACTGGGTGCCCGCCGCCGGCGGGCAGACCATCGACGTGATCAACCCCGCCACCGGTGAGGTGCTCGGCCGGGTGCCGCGCGGCGGCGCCGAGGACGTCGACGCCGCCGTGCGCGCGGCCGAGGCGGCCTTCCCCGCCTGGCGGGACACCAACGCCACCGCCCGGGGTGCGCTGATCACCCGCTGGGCCCAGCTGATCGACCAGCACGCGACCGAGCTGGACCAGCTGGAGTCCCAGGAGGTCGGCCGGCCCAGCTGGGGCCCGCCGCCGATGTCCCGGATCCTGAACTTCGTCGCCGGCCAGGCCGACAAGGTGCAGGGCGTGACCCTGCCGACCTACACCCCCGACGCCATCGGGCTCACCCTGCGCGAGCCCTACGGCGTGGTGGGCGCGGTCATCCCGTGGAACGCCCCGGCGCCGATGTTCGTCAACGACGTCGGCCCGGCCATCGCCGCCGGCAACACCATCGTGATCAAGCCGGCCGAGGACGCGCCGCTGACGGCGCTGGCGCTGGCGAAGCTGGCGCTGGAGGCGGGCATCCCGCCGGGCGTGGTCAACGTCGTCACCGGCTACGGCCACGAGGCCGGCGCCGCCGTGCCCGCCCACCCGGGCATCCGCCGGATGAGCTTCACCGGCTCCCCGGACACCGGCGCCCTGGTGATGGCCGCCTGCGCCAAGAACCTCACCCCGCTGCACCTGGAGCTGGGCGGCAAGTCGCCGCAGGTGATCCTCTCCGACGCCGACCTGGACGCCGCCATCCCGGCGATCGCCATGGGCATCACGATGAACACCGGCCAGATCTGCGCCGCCGGTTCCCGGGTCGTGGTCGAGCGCTCGATCCACGCCGAGGTCGTGCAGCGGCTGGCCGAGCAGATGTCGAAGGTCAAGGTCGGCCCCTGGTACGAGCAGGTCAACATGGGCCCGCTGATCAACGGCAAGCAGCACGAGCGGGTGCTCAAGTACATGCAGCTGGGCCAGGAGGAGGGGGCCGACCTCGTGCTCGGCGGCGGCCGTCCCGCGGGCGAGCAGTACGAGCGCGGCTTCTTCGTCGAGCCCACGCTGTTCGACAACGTCGACCCGGCGATGCGCATCCACCAGGAGGAGATTTTCGGCCCGGTCCTCGGGGTCACCCCCGTGGCCGACGAGGCCGAGGCCCTGCAGGTCGCCAACGGCACCGACTACGGGCTGGTCGCCTCGGTCTGGACCAACGACGTCGGCAAGGCCGTCCGGTTCTCCCGGGGTCTGCAGGCCGGCCAGGTGGCGGTCAACGCCGCACTCGGCGCCGGCGTCATCGGCGGCCCGTTCGGCGGCTACAAGCGCAGCGGCTTCGGCCGCACCATGGGCGCCGACGCCGTCCTGGACTACACCCAGGTCAAGACCGTCTCCCTGCGCGGCACCGGTGCCTGACCTCCGCGCTCCGGGCTCGGCCCGACCCGCCCTCGGCTCGTTCCACCCCGCCCTCGTCCACCCTGCTTGGGAGGCATCCCGATGAGCATCACCACGCACGCCGCCATCGCCCGCGGGCCGCACATCGGCTGGGAGATGGTCGACCTGCAGCTGGACGACCCCAAGGCCCACGAGGTGCGGGTCAAGTTCGCCGCCTCGGGGCTCTGCCACTCCGACGACCACATCACCCAGGGCGACGCCCCGGTGCGCTTCCCGATGGTCGGTGGCCACGAGGGCGCCGGGATCGTCGAGTCGGTCGGCCCCGACGTCCGCCGGGTCAAGCCCGGTGACCGGGTGATCTGCTCCTACATCCCCGCCTGCGGCGCCTGCCGACCCTGCTCCACCGGGCACCAGAACATGTGCGTCAAGGGCCTCAACGCCGGCAGCGGCATGTTCCTCGACGGCACCTTCCGGTTCCACCTCGGCGACGAGGACCTGGGCGGGTTCTGCTCGCTGGGCACCTTCTCCCAGTACGCGGTGGTCTCGGAGTGGGCGTGCGTGCCGCTGGCCGACGACATCCCCTTCGAGGTCGCCAGCCTCGTCGGCTGCGGCGTCCCCACCGGCTGGGGCTCGGCGGTCTACGCCGCCGGCGTCAAGCCCGGGGACACCGTCGTCGTCTTCGGCTCCGGCGGGGTGGGCAGCAACGCCGTGCAGGGCGCCCGGTACGCCGGGGCCAAGAACGTCGTCGTCGTCGACCCGGTCGAGTTCAAGCGGGAGATGGCCACCGTCTTCGGCGCCACGCACGCCTTCGCCTCGGCGAAGGAGGCGCACGACTTCGTGGTGGAGACGACGTGGGGGCAGCTGGCCGACCACGCCATCCTCACCCCGGGCGTGGTGACCGAGGAGATCGTCAACTCCGCGCTGGCGATGACCGGCAAGGGCGGCAAGGTGACCATCACCGGCGTCGGCAAGCTGACCGAGAAGGCCGTGCACTTCCACGCCGGCGCGCTCATCGGCTACCAGCGCCAGGTCCGCGGCGCGCTCTTCGGCGACTGCAACCCGCTCTACGACATCCCGAAGCTGCTGGGCCTGTACCGCGCCGGTGACCTCAAGCTCGACGAGCTGGTCACCCGCACGTACCGGCTGGACGAGGTGAACCAGGCCTACCAGGACCTGAACGACGGCAAGAACATCCGCGGCGTCATCGTCCACGAGGACTGACCCCGCGCCGGATGCCCCTCCCACGTCCGGTGCCGCCCGGCTCCTCCCGGGCGGCACCGGTCACCCGGCGCACCCGCGCGCCGGCCGAGCTCGAGGAGAGCGATGAGCGACAGAGTGCGCGCGGTGGTCCAGACCGGGCCCCGGAAGATGGAGCTGCGCGACTTCCCCCGCCCGGTGATCGGTGCCGACGACGGTCTGCTGCGCGTGGAGGCCAACGGCATCTGCGGCAGCGACGTGGAGACCTACAAGGGCCACATGTCGATGGGCCGCGGCGACTTCATCCCCGGTCACGAGCCGATGGGGATCATCGAGGAGATCGGTGACCGGGCGGCCGAGCGCTGGGGGGTGCAGGTCGGCGACCGGGTGGCGCTGGAGGTCATCGTCCCCTGCCGGGCCTGCGAGAAGTGCCTCACCGGGCGCTACCAGGCCTGCCCGAACCGGACCCTGGGGCACGGGGTCACCGGGGTCGACGTCGAGCCGAGCCTGTTCGGCGGGTTCGCCGAGCACCTCTACCTGACGCCGAACTCGGTCCTGCACAAGATCGACAAGACGATCCCCGCCGAGATCGCGGTCATGTTCAACCCGCTGGGCGCCGGCGTGCGCTGGGCGGTGCACCTGGGCGGCATCGGGCTCGGCGACACCGTCGTCGTGCTCGGCGCCGGCCAGCGCGGCATCGCCTCGGTGATCGCGGCGAAGGCCGCGGGCGCCGGCACGGTCGTCGTGACCGGCCTGGCCGCCGACGAGCACAAGCTCGCACTGGCTCGCGAGTTCGGCGCCGACCACACCGTGGTGGTGGGGGAGGACGGCGAGGACGTCGTCGAGCGGGTCCGGGAGATCACCGGCGGCGAGATGGCCGACGTCGTCCTGGAGCTCACCCCGATGGCCGCCGGGCCGGTCACCGACGCGCTGAAGGTGGCGCGGTTCGGCGGCACCGTGGTGCTCGCCGGGCTCAAGGGCGGGCGCGAGATCCCGCTGAGCACCGACCTGATCATCAACCGCGGGCTCGTCGTCAAGGGCGCGTTCGGCGTGGACTTCGCCGGTCAGGAGGCGGCCATCGCGCTGATCGAGTCCGGGCGGTTCCCGCTGGAGAAGCTGCACACCCACACGTTCGGCCTGGACGACACCGCCCTGGCCATCGAGACGCTCGCCGGCGAGGTGCCGGGGGAGTCCCCGGTGCACGTGTCGGTCCACCCCAACCTGTCCGCCTGAGGAGGCACCCGTGCTCGTCGACGCGCACGCCCACCTGCTGCCCCGCGACTACCCGGCCGATGCGCCGGAGTGCTTCCCCCGGATGGAACCGGTCGACGGCGACACCGCCCGCACCCTGGTCTTCGGCCAGATGCGGTTCACCGCCCGGGACGCCTTCTTCGACGCCGAACGCCGCATCCAGGAGCAGGACGCCTCCGGGGTCGACGTCGAGGTGCTCAGCCCGATGCCGCCGCTGCTGCGCTACGACCTCCCCGCCGACGACGGGATGTCCCTGGCCCGCTGGGTGAACGAGGCCACCGCGCTGCTCTGCGCGGAGGTGCCGGACCGGCTCAAGGGGCTGGGCATGGTGCCGCTGCAGGACCCCGACGCCGCCACCGCCGAGCTCAAGGCCATCAAGGACCAGGGGCTGCTCGGGGTGGAGATCGCCTCCAACATCCTGGGGAAGTCGATCGGCCACGAGCAGTTCCTGCCGTTCTTCACCGAGGTCGAGCGGCTGGGCCTGTCGGTGTTCGTGCACGCCATGCCCAGCCCGTCGGAGCGGCTGCCGATGTCGGCCATGGGCACCTACGTCGTCGGTGTGGAGGGCGCCTTCGCGGCGGGCTCCATGGTGACCGGCGGGACGGCGAAGGCCTGCCCGGACCTGCGCATCTCCTTCAGCCACGCGGCGGGGGGCTTCCCGCTGATGCTGCCCCGGGCCCAGTACTTCTGGGGTGGATCCTGGAACGAGGAGCCGGTCGACCTGACCCGCGCGGTGATGCACGACGACGGGCCCTCGCCGGTCGAGCTGGCCCGGCGGTTCTGGTACGACTCGATGGTCTTCGACCGCCGCGCACTGCGGTTCCTGGTCGACTACCTGGGCGCCGACCGGCTGCTGGTGGGCTCGGACTTCCCGGCGATGCTGCGCGAGGAGCCGGCCGGGCGCACCCTGCGCACGCTGGACCTGCCGCCGGAGGACCTCGCCGACGTGATGAGCGGCAACGCCTTCCGCTGGCTGGGGATCGACCACCCCTGACCGACCCTGCCCTCCTCCCGGGCCCCGTCCGCGACCCGCGGGCGGGGCCCGCTGCCATCCCCGGCCGCGCGGAGACCGCTCCCGGCTCCGGGTCAGCGGCTCCACCGCGGTCAGCCGGGTCCACCCGGCTGACCGGACGTGGGGGGGGGGGGGGGGGGGGGGGGGGGGGGGGGGGGGGGGGGGGGGGGGGGGGGGGGGGGGGGGGGGGGGGGGGGGGGGGGGGGGGGGGGGGGGGGGGGGGGGGGGGGGGGGGGGGGGGGGGGG
>NZ_JBJHAG010000050.1:0-9824 GCF_054050925.1 Modestobacter sp. SYSU DS0657
CCCCCCCCCCCCCCCCCCCCCCCCCCCCCCCCCCCCCCCCCCCCCCCCCCCCCCCCCCCCCCCCCCCCCCCCCCCCCCCCCCCCCCCCCCCCCCCACGGACGTGCACGTCATGGGCGGTGCCACCGCCGGCGCCGCTGAGTGGCAGGGCGTGGGAAGCGCCGCGCCGGGGCAGAGCGGGCGGATGCGGATCACGGTGGACGACGTCCGGGCACTGCACTTCGACGACGGGGCGCCGGTCACCGCTGCCTCGGCGATCGCGCCGCTGGGGGAGGGCTGGCTGGTCGCGCCGGACGACGCCACGGTCGCCGCCTGGGTCCTGGGTGAGCGGGTCTCCCCGGTGCGGCTGCTGCCGCCGGTCGAGGGCCTGGACCACTTCACCGAGGCGGCGGGCACCAAGCACCTCAAGCCCGACCTCGAGGTCGCCTGCCCCGCGGTGGTCGACGGCGAGCCGGCGGTGCTGCTGCTGGGGTCGGGCTCGACCCCGCGCCGGATGCGCGGCGTCCTGGTGCGCCTGGTGGACGGGCAGCCGGTCGTGGCGGCCGCGGAGCTGCCCGAGCTGTACGGGCGGGTGGCCGAGCGGCTGGAGCTCCCCGATGGGCAGCTCAACCTGGAAGGTGCGAGCCGGCACGGCGACACGGTGCGCTGGTTCAACCGGGGGAACCTGGTCGCCGGGGTGTTCCCCGCCAGCGTCGACGTGCCGCTGGCCGCGCTGGTCGACACCGTCCTCGGCCGGGCCCCCGCGGCGGGCGTGCCGGTCGCGCACCCCCGCTCCTACGACCTGGGCCAGGCGCGCGGCGTGGGCCTCGCCGTCACCGACGCCGTCGCGCTGCCCGACGGCCGGACCCTGCTCAGCGCCGCGGCGGAGGACACCCCGAACGCCGTCGACGACGGCCCGGTGGTGGGGGCCGTCCTCGCGCTCGTCGCGGACCACGCCGCCCAGGACGTCGCCGCGGTGCCCGAGGTCGACGGCGAGGTGGTCAAGGTGGAGGGGCTTGCGCTGCGCCGGGTCACCGACGCCGCGGTGGACCTGCTGGGCGTCGTGGACGTCGACGACCCCACGGTGCCCTCGCTGCTGCTCACGATGCGTGTGCACCTGGACTGAGCGGCACCCACCGGCCGGCCCGGCCCGGCCCGTCGGACCGGGCCGGGCCGGGTGGCGATCAGCCGAGCGTCGTCCAGACCCGGTCCCAGATCGGGTTGGTGTTCACGGCGAGCGCGGGGATCTCGGTGGTGAGCCCGGGCCCCTGCACGCCCTGGACGGCGACGTTCGCCGGCGCGAACGCCAGTCCGAAGGGCGCGTAGCGGTTCTCCGCGAGCAGCTCGGCCGCCTGCTGGTACAGGCCATCCCGCTGGTCCTCGTCGGTCGCGCTGCTCGCATCGGCCAGCAGCTCGTCCAGCTGCGGGTCCGTCACGCCGCTGAACGGCGACTCGGAGTCGAAGCGGAGGCTGACGCCCACGCCGGCCGCCGGGTCCCAGGCCCCGGCCGTCTGCAGCATGGCGGTCCAGTTGCCGGAGGTGAACCGGTCGATCACCCCGGACAGCGGCAGGCTCTCGGTGTTCACCGTGATGCCAGCCTCCTGCCACTGGGTCTGCAGCGCGGTCATGACCTGCTCGGCCACGTAGACGCCGGTGGTGCCCAGGGTGATGTCGATGCCGCCGACCTCCTGCACCAGCTGCTCGGCCAGGTCCGGGTCGTAGCCCTGGTAGCCGTCGACCTCCGGCTCGTGGAACTTGCCGCCCGGTGCGGTGAAGGCCTGGCTGACCTCGTACTTGCCCCCGAAGAGCCCCGTGGCGATGGCGTCCCAGTCGGTGGCGGCGTAGATGGCCTGCCGGGCCCGCTCGTCGTCGAACGGGGCCGTGCGGGTGTTCAGCTGGACGACGTAGGGGGAGGTGGCCGGCTGGACCGTCACCTGCAGCTGGCCGTTCTGCTGGGCCTGGTCCAGCAGCGGGGTGGTGCTCAGCCCGATGTAGGCCTGCGCCTGGCCGGCCTGCAGCGCCTGGTAGGCCGGCTGGTCGCCGCCGATGGTCTGGAAGGTGAGCTCGTCCAGGTGGGGCAGGCCCTCCTTGAAGTAGTTCGGGTTCTTCGCCAGCTCGAGCTTGGAGTTGAGCTGGTTGGAGACGACGGTGAACGGCCCGGCGCCGACCGGGTTGATCGCGAAGTCCTCCTCGCCCTGCTCCTGCACCGCGGTCGGGGAGGCGATCCAGTTCACGTTGCTGACCGGGAAGTTGGCCTCGACCGCGCCGAACGGCTCGTCGAACTTCACGACCACGGTCAGCGGATCGGTGGCGGTGATGTCGTCGGGGTTGCCGGCCAGCGGCCAGGTGGGCTTGCAGGCACACGTGGACGCCAGGTCGCGCTGCCAGTTCCAGACCACGGCCTCGGCGTCCAGCGGGGTGCCGTCGCTGAACTCGATGCCCTCGCGCAGCGTGACGGTCATGGTCATGCCGTCGTCGGAGAGCTCCAGGCTCTCGGCCTGGTTGGGCTCGATCCGCGCGTTGGAGCCGTCGTCGTCGGCCTCCAGCAGGAACAGGCCCCCGTAGATCGCCTGGTTCATGTCGAGGTTGGCGCCGCCGGTCACGTTGGTGGCCGGGTCCAGGCCGGTGGGCCAGGACCCGGAGAAGCCGGCGTCCTGCAGCACGGTCAGCGCGCCGCCGCTCTGCGGTTCGTCGGCCGCGGCGTCGGTCGTGCCGGACGCGGAGCTCCCGCCCCCGCAGCCGGAGAGGGCCAGCGCCGTGGCCAGTGCGAAGGCCGTCGTCATCCGTCGTCTCATGGGGGTGCTCCCGTCTGTGTGGTCGTCGCTGACCACGTGGCCGGTGAGTGGCGTCGCGGACGGCGACCACCACGCGCAGTGACCCAGATCACCGTCGCAGCGCACAGCGTCGAGATCCGACGGGTTGCCCGGGCACATCGTTTTCTCCCTGCGGAAGGGGCATCTGCGCCGCGACCGGGTGCGCCCGGGCCGTTCAGCCGGTCGGCTGGTCGTCGCCCGGGTGGCGTCGCTCCAGGAAGTAGGCGCCCAGTGCACCGGCGAGGGTGGCGAACACGGCGACGGAGTACACCGCCAACGCCACCTCGAGGAAGCGGGCGACCCCGTGGTCGGTGTTCAGCACCTGACCGGTCACGGTGGCCAGCGCGGCGTCGTGCAACGCCGGGCCGTAGCTGGCGTAGGCGCCCAGCACGTACAGCAGCTGGCTGCTGGCCAGCACGACGACGCCGGTGACCGCGGTCAGCCAGCCGATCCGGCCGGTGAGCAGCCGGCCGGCCGACCGGGAGCCGCGGACGGCCGCGGACAGCACCCCGCCGACCCGGGCGGTGCGCAGCAGGGTGAGGGCCCGGGCGAAGCGCAGGAAGGGCAGCGCGAGGAAGAGCAGCTGCCACCAGTTGCGCAGCCAGAAGCGTTTCTGGCTGCGGGCGCGGACGGCCCGGAAGGCGAACTCCGCGACGAACACCGCCCAGCACACCCAGCCCGCGACGGTCAGCGTCGTCACCAGCCACGGCTCCCGGGCCAGCGACTGACCCAGCACGATCAGCACGAACACCAGGCCGAGCACGCCCATCGGGCGGTCCAGGCGTTTCGCCAGGCCCTCGGTCTCGACGGGGTCGTCGGCGGTCCGGTCTGCGCGCATGGCCCGGGCCCTACCCAGCCCTCTCCTCGCGGTCCCCTCGTCCGCGGATCAGGCTCGGCGCGCGTGGCGGAGACGTGCCCACCGGCCGTCCTCGACGAACTCGCTGTTCAGCACCGCCCAGTCCTGCGCGAGGTCGAAGGTGTTGGCCGCTCGAAGCGCGGTCACGGCGTCGTCCAGCTCGACAGGTCCGCGCCCCGCACCACTCCGCCGCCCTCGACCATGACCTCGCCCACGGGCATGGCGCCCGCCTGGAGGTCCGCGTAGGTCGTCCGAGTGACCCCGGCCCAGCTCATCGTCCGCCGTTGGGAGGTGGTCGTCTCGTGGTGGCCGTTCGCGCCGGCGAGTGCGGGAGGGGGGAGTCGAACCCCCACGCCCGAAGGCACCAGGACCTAAACCTGGCGTGGCTGCCGTTACACCACTCCCGCGTGCGGGTGAGTCTAGGAGGCGCCTGACCGGGCCCCCGGCGCGCGCATCTGGCAGGCTGTCGGCGTGCCGCGCAGCCCCGAGCAGATCCAGCAGGAGATCGACGCCGCCCGCGAGTCGCTGGGCGCTACCCTCGACGAACTGGCCTTCCGCACCAACCCGAAGCGCCTGGGCGACGAGGCCAAGGCGAAGGTGCAGGAGTTCCTGCAGAGCCCGCCCGGGATGGCGCTCGTCGGCGTGGTCGGCCTGACCGTCACCTTCGTCGTGACCCGGAAGGTCGTCCGCCGCATCCGGCACACCGACCGCCGGGTGGAGCCCGTGGTCACCTACCGCCGGGAGCCCGTGGTCACCTACCGCCGGGTGCGCTGACCCGCGGAGCGACGTTCGCTGTCGAGCTGAGCACGCCCCCTCTCCCGGGGAGGCGTGCTCAGCTCGTCACTCGGCGCGGGTGGGCCGGCCTCCGCCGGTGAGGCGCACACTCGGCGACGGGTACCCACCGCCCCGTGATCCCGTCGGACCCGGTCAGGAGTCCGTCCGGGACCACCCCCGCCCGCCCTCGGCCGAGGTGACCGGCCGGCGCGTCGAGGTGGTCCTCGGCGGGCGGGTGATCGCCCGCACCGACCGGGCCGTGCGGGTCTGCGAGACCAGTCACCCGCCGGTCCACTACGTGCCCCGCGACGACGTCACCGCCGGCGTGCTGGAGCGCGCGGCCTGCTCCTCGTGGTGCGCGTCCAAGGGTGCGGCGACCTGCTGGGACGTCGTGGTCGACGGCGTCGGGCACCCCTCGGTCGGCTGGTCCTACGAGTCCCCGACCACCGGGCGCGGGCAGTTGCTGGGTGCGATCGCCTTCCACCCGAGCCGGCTGGACTCGGCCACGGTCGACGGCGAAACGGTGCGCGCCCAGGCCGGGGACTTCTGCGGCGGCTGGATCACCGACGAGGTGGCCGGCCCGTTCAAGGGTGAGCCCGGCACCCGCGGCTGGCGAGTTGACAAGGTACCCCCAGGGGGTATGTTCGACCTCGTGACGGGCTACGACGGCAACAAGGACCAGGTGCTCGCGCGCCTCAAGCGGGTGGAGGGCCAGGTCCGCGGCATCGCGCGGATGGTCGAGGACGACACGTACTGCATCGACGTCCTCACCCAGGTCTCCGCCGCGACCAAGGCGCTGCAGGCGGTCGCGATCGGCCTGCTCGACGACCACCTGGCGCACTGCGTGCGGGAGGCCGTCACCGCCAGCGGCGACGACGACGGCGCGGCCGCCGACGCCAAGATCGCGGAGGCCTCCGCGGCCATCGCCCGGCTCGTCCGTTCCTGAACCGATCAGCTCGAAGGAGAACCCCGTGCAGACCCTCGACTTCACCGTCACCGGCATGACCTGCCAGCACTGCGTCGCCTCGGTCACCGAGGAGGTCTCCGAGCTCGCCGGCGTCCGCGAGGTCGACGTCGACCTGGCCAACGGCCGGCTGCACGTCGTCGGCGACGACGTCACCCCCGAGCAGGTCCAGGCGGCCGTGGCCGAGGCGGGGAGCTACTCCGCCACGCCGGCGTGACCGCCGGGCCGCAGGCGGCCCCGTCCGACGAGAGCGCGCTGGACGAGGTCCGCCTCGACATCACCGGCATGACCTGCGCGAGCTGCGCGAACCGCATCGAGCGCAAGCTCAACAAGCTCGACGGCGTGCAGGCCAGCGTCAACTACGCCACCGAGGCCGCCACGGTCCGGTACGACCCGGCCCGGGTCGACACCGACCGGCTGCTGGAGACCGTCTCGGCCGCCGGCTACTCCGCCGCACTGCCGGCGCCGCCGGTGGCCGAGGAGACCGAGCCGGCCGCCGACGCCGCGGCGACTCCTGAGGACGCGCTGCGCCAGCGGCTGCTGGTCAGCGCCGCGCTCGCCCTGCCGGTGCTGCTGCTGTCGATGATCCCGGCGCTGCAGTTCGACAACTGGCAGTGGCTGGCCCTCACCCTGGCCAGCCCGGTCGCGGTGTGGGGCGCCTGGCCGTTCCACCGGGCCGCGGTGGTCAACGCCCGGCACGGCGCCAGCACCATGGACACCCTGGTCTCCCTCGGGATCAGCGCCGCGTACCTCTGGTCGCTGTGGGCGCTGTTCCTCGGCGACGCCGGCATGCCCGGCATGCGCATGGAGTTCACCCTGCTGCCCGAGCAGGGGAGCGGCACCCACGAGCTGTACCTCGAGGTCGCGGCCGCGGTCACCGTCTTCCTGCTGGCCGGCCGGTACGCCGAGGCCCGCGCGAAGCGGCGCTCCGGTGCCGCGCTGCACGCGCTGCTGGAGCTCGGTGCCAAGGACGCCGCGGTGCTCCGCGACGGCCGCGAGGTCCGGGTGTCGGCCGCCCAGCTCGCCGTCGGCGACCAGTTCGTCGTCCGGCCGGGGGAGAAGATCGCCACCGACGGCGTGGTCGTCGGCGGCAGCTCCGCGGTCGACCTGTCGATGCTGACCGGGGAGAGCGTGCCGGTGGAGGTCGCCGAGGGCGACCGGGTCACCGGCGCGACGGTCAACGTCGGTGGCCGGCTGGTCGTCGAGGCGACCCGGGTGGGTGCCGAGACGACGCTGGCGCAGCTGGGCCGGCTGGTCACCCAGGCGCAGAGCGGCAAGGCCGCGGTGCAGCGGCTGGCCGACCGGGTCTCGGCGGTGTTCGTCCCCGTCGTGCTCGTCGTCGCGCTGACCACCCTGGCCACCTGGCTGCTGGTCACCGGCGACACCACGGCCGCCTTCACCGCCGCCGTCGCCGTGCTGGTGATCGCCTGCCCGTGCGCCCTCGGCCTGGCCACCCCCACCGCCCTGTTGGTGGGCACCGGCCGGGGCGCCCAGCTCGGGGTGCTCATCAAGGGCCCGGAGGTGCTGGAGAGCACCCGGGTCGTGGACACGGTCGTGCTCGACAAGACCGGCACGGTGACCACCGCCGCGATGAGCGTCGTGCAGGTGGCCGGTCACCCGGACACGCTCCGGCTCGCCGCTGCGGTCGAGGCCGGCTCCGAGCACCCGATCGCCCGCGCCGTCGTCGCCGCCGCCGAGGCTCCGCTCCCGCCGGTCACCGGCTTCGCGAACCGGCCGGGTCAGGGGGTCACCGGCACCGTCGAGGGCCACGAGGTGGTCGTCGGCGCCACCGGCACCCCCCTGCCGGCCGAACTGGCGGACGTCGTCGACGCCGCAGCGGCTGCCGGCCGCACCGCCGTCCCGGTGGCCTGGGACGGGCAGGTGCAGGGCGTCGTCGTGGTCGCCGACACCGTGAAGCCGAGCAGCGCCGCGGCGATCGCCGAGCTGCGCGCGCTGGGGCTCGCCCCGGTGATGGTCACCGGCGACAACGCGGGTGCGGCCGCCGCAGTCGCCCGCGCGGTGGGGCTGGACCCCGAGCGCGGGGAGGTCGTCGCCGGGGTGCTGCCGGCCGGCAAGGTCGACGTCGTCCGGGACCTCCAGGCCCGCGGCCGGGTGGTCGCCATGGTCGGCGACGGCGTCAACGACGCCCCGGCGCTGGCCCAGGCCGACCTCGGCCTCGCGATGGGGTCGGGCACCGACGTGGCGATCGAGGCCAGCGACCTCACCCTGGTGCGCGCCGACCTCACCGCCGCGGTCGACGCCATCCGGCTCTCCCGCCGCACCCTCGCGGTGATCAAGGGGAACCTGTTCTGGGCGTTCGCCTACAACGTGGCCCTGGTGCCGCTGGCCGCGCTCGGGTTCCTGAACCCGTTGCTGGCCGGGCTGGCGATGGCGGCGTCGTCGGTGCTGGTGGTCACCAACAGCCTGCGGCTGCGCCGGTTCCGCTCGACCGCGCCGGCGAGCTGAGGGGCACGCGGCGAGGGCCCGGCCGGGGATGCCGGCCGGGCCCTCGGGGGCGGTGTCAGGCGGCGCGGGTGTGGCAGGTGACGAGTGGGAGGACGACCTCGGCCAGCACCTCGTCGGCGAACTCGGTGGGGACGGGCTCACCGCTGAACAGCCAGCGCTGCAGGATCGGGGCGCTCGCGGTGGAGGCCAGCGCCGACCCCAGGGTGTCGGCGGGAACTTCACCCCGGGCCTCTGCCCGGGCCCACGCCGTGGTGAAGACCTCCCGCCACAGGCCCATCGGTCCGGTGTAGAAGGCCTCCCGCAGCTCCGGCTCGTGCGGCAGCGCCGACAGCAGCGACAGCGTCGCCGCACCGACCGGCCCGTTCACCGCGCTGACCAGCCCGTGCAGCAGGATCCGCAGGTCACCCTCGAGGCTGCCGGTGTCCGGAGCGTCCATCGGCGCCTGGCTCAGCTCGGCGACCGCGTCGGCCACCAGGGCGGACTTCGTCCGCCAGCGGCGGTAGATCGTCGCCTTGCCGACGCCGGCGGACGACGCCACCGCGTCCATGGTCAGGCCGGCGTAGCCGGACTCGGCCAGCACCTGCAGGATCGCGGCGCGGATCGCACCGTCGCGGGAAGGGTCCCGGGGGCGGCCGCCGCGGCCGGGCCGGTCGCCGTCGGCCGGTGTCAGGTCAGGCACACCTGCAGACCCTAGCCCTGATGATCTTCCTCGTGATCTTCGCCCTCCTGTGAACTGAGCCTCAGTGCTCGGTTGCCCACCCGGCGTCTGCGCGCGCCTACCCGGTGTCACGCACCGGGTCGGTCATCCTGCTGCCGTGAACGGGGGAGGTGACGTGGTGCGACCGTCGTGGGCAACGCCGCAGCGGGCCCGTCGACTGTTGCTGGCCGGCACGCTGGACCACGTGCTGCCCAGCATCGCGCGGGTCGCCAACGCCATGGGGCTGACCGTCGGCACCGCCCCCGGCCTGCTCGACGTCGTCGACCACCAGGGTGGCCGGCGGATCGACCGGTTGCTGGCGCGACTGGCCCGCGAGCTCACCGCCGCGGAGACCGAGTCGGTCCGGGTCACCACCGACCCGCCGGCCGACGGGGTGTCGCTGGCCACCCGGCTGCTCACCGCGCCGACGCTCGCCGTCGAGTTGGCCCGCCGCGGGATCACCGTGGAGATGTCCCTGCTCACCGACGCCGAGCTCTGGCCGGTGTACCAGCCGATCATGTCGCTGGCCTCCGGGGGGATGGTCGGGCACGAAGCGCTGCTGCGTGGCCGGGTCGACGGTCGCGAGGTCGGCGGCGGTGACCTGTTCTTCCTCGCCGAGCGGGCCGGCTGGCTGTCCCGGCTGGACCGCCTGGCCCGGGAGGCCGCGATCGCCGGCGCCGCGCACTGGCTGGGCGGCGCCGACCTCTACGTGAACTCGAACCCGGCCGCGATCCACCGGCCCTCGGTCTGCCTGGCCGGTACCGAGCGGGCCGTGCACGAGGCCGGCATCGACCCCCGGCAGATGGTCTTCGAGGTGGTCGCCCCGCACGCCGTCACCGACCGGGAGCACCTGCTCTCCGTGCTCGACCACCACCGCTCGCTGGGCTGGCGGGTCGCCCTCGACGACGTCGGGGTGGGCTGGTCGAGCCTGGAGCTGGTCTCCGTCGTCCGCCCGGACGTGGTCAAGCTGAGCAAGGCGCTGGTCTGCCGGCTGGGGGAGCCCGGGGCGAACGCCATCGCCCGCGCGTTGTGCGAGCTCGCCCACCTGCAGGGCGGCGTCGTCGTCGCCGAGGGCGTCGAGCACGAGCGGATGGCCGACCAGGCCCGCGCCGTCGGCGCCGACCTCGGCCAGGGCTGGCTCTTCGGGCGCCCGGTGCGCCCGGAGCCGGAGAGCGAACCCGAGCTCGTCCTCGCCTGACGGGTCACTGCGGCGCCCCTGGGATCGGGTCAGCTGATCGTGCGTGCTCCTGGCTCACCTCCGGAGGTGAGCCAGGAGC
>NZ_JBJHAG010000051.1:0-8874 GCF_054050925.1 Modestobacter sp. SYSU DS0657
CCCCCCCCCCCCCCCCCCCCGCCGGCCCCCCCCCCCCCCCCCCGCCCCGCCCCGCGGGCCCCCCCCCGCCCCCCCCCCCCCCCCCCCCCCCCCCCCCCCCCCCCCCCACGACTGTGCCGGGGCAGGTGCGCTGGGGCCAGCCAGCCAGCCAGCCAGCCAGCCAGCCAGCCAGCCGGCGGCGCACACCCGCGCGCCGTGCGGGCGGTCGCCCGTCGTCCTCCCCATCCCACCTGCTGGACAGCAGCGGCGGCCGGCGACCAGCGGCGGCGGCTCCCGGCGACGGCGCCGGTAGCCTTGCGTCGTGGCCCTGGTCGTGCAGAAGTACGGAGGCTCCTCCGTCGCGAACGCCGAGCGCGTGAAGCGCGTCGCCGAGCGCATCGTCGAGGCGAAGAAGAACGGCGACGACGTCGTCGTGGTCGTGTCCGCCATGGGCGACACGACCGACGAACTGCTGGACCAGGCCAGCCAGATCACCGCGGACCCACCGGGCCGCGAGCTGGACATGCTGCTCACCGCCGGCGAGCGGATCTCCATGGCGCTGCTGGCGATCGCCATCTCCACGCACGGCTACGAGGCGCGGTCGTTCACCGGGTCGCAGGCGGGGGTCATCACGACCTCCAGCCACGGCAAGGCCCGGATCATCGACGTCACCCCCGGCCGGCTGCGGGACGCGCTGGACGACGGGTCGATCGTCATCGTCGCCGGGTTCCAGGGCGTCAGCCAGGACACCAAGGACGTCACCACCCTCGGGCGAGGCGGGTCGGACACCACCGCGGTCGCGGTCGCCGCCGCCCTGCGGGCGGACGTCTGCGAGATCTACACCGACGTCGACGGCGTCTTCACCGCCGACCCGCGGATCGTCCCGAACGCCAAGCGGCTGGAGACCATCACCTACGAGGAGATGCTCGAGCTCGCCGCCTCCGGGGCCAAGGTGCTCATGCTCCGCTGCGTCGAGTACGCCCGCCGCTACGGCATCCCGGTGCACGTGCGCAGCTCCTACTCACAGCTCCCCGGCACGATCGTGGCCGGCTCGATGGAGGACCTCACCGTGGAACAGGCGATCATCACCGGCGTCGCGCACGACCGGAGCGAGGGCAAGATCACCGTCTCCGGGGTGCCCGACCGGCCCGGTGAGGCGGCGCAGATCTTCCGCGTGCTGGCCGACGCCGAGGTCAACATCGACATGATCGTGCAGAACGTCTCCGCCGAGGCCAGCAAGCTGACCGACATCTCCTTCACCCTGCCGGTGAGCGACGGCCCGACCGCGCTGGCCGCCCTGGAGCGGGTCAAGCACACCGTCGGCTACACCGACGTCAGCTTCGACCAGCACATCGGCAAGGTCTCCCTGGTCGGTGCCGGCATGCGCTCGCACCCGGGCGTCTCGGCGAAGTTCTTCGGCGCCCTCGCCGACGCCGGGGTGAACCTCGAGCTGATCAGCACCTCGGAGATCCGCATCTCCGTCGTCTGCCGCGACACCGACGTCGACCTCGCCGTCCGCGCGGTGCACGACGCGTTCGACCTCGGCTCGGACCAGGCCGAGGCAGTGGTCTACGGAGGTACCGGGCGATGAGCCGTCCACTGCACCTGGGGATCGTCGGCGCGACCGGCCAGGTCGGCGTGGCGATGCGCTCGATCCTGGCCGAGCGGAACTTCCCGCTGGCGTCGATCCGGTTCTTCGCCTCCGCCCGTTCGGCCGGCAGCACGCTGCCCTGGGGCGACGGCGAGATCGTGGTCGAGGACGCCGCCACCGCCGACCCGACCGGGCTGGACGTCGCGCTGTTCTCCGCCGGCGCCTCGACCTCGCGGGCCCAGGCCCCCCGGTTCGCCGCGGCCGGCGTCACGGTGATCGACAACAGCTCCGCGTTCCGCCGCGATCCGGCGATCCCGCTGGTCTGCAGCGAGGTCAACCCCGGGGACATCGCGCTGGCCGCCGAGGGCCGGATCATCGCCAACCCGAACTGCACCACGATGGCCGCGATGCCGGTGCTCAAGCCGCTGCACGACGAGGCCGGGCTGACCCGGATCGTGGCCAGCACCTACCAGGCCGTCTCCGGCTCCGGTGTCGCCGGCGTCCGGGAGCTGCACGGGCAGGCGGTGGCCGTCGTGGAGAAGGCCGACGCGCTGGCCTACGACGGGTCGGCCGTGGCGTTCCCGGACCCGGGCGTCTACGTCGCGCCGATCGCGTTCAACGTGCTGCCGATGGCCGGCTCGGTCGTCGACGACGGCTCCTTCGAGACCGACGAGGAGCAGAAGCTCCGCAACGAGAGCCGCAAGATCCTCGGCATCCCCGAGCTGCGGGTGTCCGGCACCTGCGTGCGGGTGCCGGTCTTCACCGGGCACTCGCTGTCGCTGAACGTGGAGTTCGAGCGCGAGCTGAGCGTCGCCCGCGCGACCGAGCTGCTGTCGACCGCGCCCGGCGTGCAGCTGGCAGACGTCCCCACCCCGCTGCAGGCCGCCGGCACCGACCCCAGCTACGTCGGCCGGATCCGCCAGGACGGCGACCGCGGGCTGGCGCTGTTCGTCAGCAACGACAACCTGCGCAAGGGCGCTGCCCTCAACACCGTGCAGATCGCCGAGCTCATCGCCGCCCAGCGCTGACCCCGGTGGGGCAGAAGAGGCCGTTTCTGCCCCACCGGGCAGCCCTCAGGGCTGCACGTGCCGCAGGGCGAAGGACAGGGCGACCTCGACCTGGCGGATGGTCTCCTCGATGACCAGGGAGCCGTGGCCGGCGTCGAAGCGGTACACCTCGTGCGCCTTGCCCTTCTCCACCAGCGCGTCGATGTAGTTGTCGATCTGCCGGATGGGGCAGCGCGGGTCGTTCGCCCCGGCGACGACCAGCACCGGCGCGGTGACGTCGTCGACGTAGGTGATCGGCGAGGACCGCATGTACACGTCGCGGACCTCCTCCGGTGACCCGCCGAACAGCGCGCGGTCGTAGGCGCGCAGCCCCTCCATCTCGTCCTCGTAGGCGGCCAGGTAGTCCGCGACCGGCACCTCGGCGATCCCGGCGGCCCACCGGCCCGGCTGGGTGCCGAGTCCGAGCAGGGTGAGGAACCCGCCCCACGAACCGCCGGTCAGGAGGGCGCGGGCCGGGTCCACGACGCCCTCGGCGACCAGGGCGTCGAAGACGGCGGCGACGTCCTCCAGCTCGGTCAGGCCGGGCCGGCCGGTCAGGGCGTCGCGCCACTGGCTGCCGTAGCCGGTCGAGCCGCGGTAGTTCACGTGCACCACCGCGTAGCCGGCGTCGACGTAGGCCGCCCGGCGAGCGCGGTAGGAGTCGTCGTCCTGCGACTCGGGGCCGCCGTGCACCAGGAACGCCGTGGCGTACGGGCCCTCCCCGGCCGGCCGGACCAGCAGCGCGTGCACGTCGCCACCCGGACCGGGCACCCAGCGGTCCTCGACCGGGTAGGCGGCCGGCGGTGCCTCGCCGGGCGCGGCCAGCACGACCGGGCCGTCGGCCCGGCGGATCACCGGCGGCTGCTCGGACGACGACCAGGCCAGCTCCACCGTGCCGTCGGGTCGCACCGTGGCCCCCCGGACGACGCCCTGCGGGGTGTCCAGCTGCTCCAACGACCCGGAGCCGAGGTCGTAGCGGTACAGCTCGCTGCGTGCGGCGTGGTCGTGGCCGACCAGCAGCGCCGAGCCGTCGGGGTACCAGCCGGCGGTGACGTCACCGGGCAGATCCAGCACCAGCTCGGTCTCCTCGCCGGTGGCGACGTCCCAGATCAGCAGCTCCTCGCGGCCCCGGCGCTCGTGCCCGACCAGCAGCCGCTGGTCGCCCGCCACGGGGGAGAAGCTCAGCGCGTGCAGCCCCCGGCCCTCGCCGTCCCACGTGTCGGCGACGACCGACAGGTCACCGGTGCGCAGCACCCGCAGCGCCGGGTACCGGGGGTCACCGTGCTCGGAGTGGGAGTACACGAGCAGCGCGTCGTCGCGGGACAGCGCGTCGACCGACGCCGGGTCCGGCGAGGTGTAGAAGACCGCTGGGGCACCGCCGGACGGCACGATCCACAGCTCGCTGCCCTCGTCGGTGGAGCGGCCGATCGCGACCACGGTGCGGCCGATCTCCAGGCCCGCCGGGTAGGCCGGCCCCACCTCGGGGACGGCGACCTCGTCGGCGCCACCGGCGAAGGGCTGGACGCGCCAGACGCCGAACTCGTCGCCGTCGGTGTCGGCGAACCACCAGATCCGCTCGCCGTCCGGGCTGATCGTGGCCGCCAGCGTGCCGTTGGGCCGGTCGGTGACCTGTCGGTGGCCGTCGGTCTCCCGGTCCCAGGCGTACTGCTCGACGACCCCGCTGGCGTCGGAGGCGTACACGTTGCGGTGCGGCGCGTCCTCCGCCCAGTCCGGCAGGCTGATCCGCGGCGCACGGAAGCGGGCCTGCCAGCGGGCGGTGACCTCCGGCGGCAGCGCGGGGGCGGGAAGGGCTGGGTTCGGCTCGGCGGTCACCGGGTCATCCTCCCCCCGCCGCGCTGCTCACCTCCCGCCGGCGCCCGCCCCGGCCGCCTGCGCCGGCAGCCGCGCGGTGTCCACGCCGGCGTCGCGGACGTCGCCGATCAGCTGCTCGAGCACGTCCTCCAGCATCACCACGCCGAGCGTCCGGCCGTCGGCGACGACCCGGCCGAGGTGCGCACCGCTGCGGCGCATCGCCTGCAGCACCTCGGGCAGCGGCTCGTCGGGGGAGAGCTCCACGAAGTCCTTGACCGCGCTGCCGGGCACGGGCTGGTCGCGGTGCGACGGGCCGGCGTCCAGCACGTCCTTGACGTGGACGTAGCCGGCGAGGGCTCCGTCGGGCCGGCACAACGGGTAGCGGGAGAAGCCGTGCTCGGCCACCACCTGCTCCAGCTGCCGGGGCGTGGTCTCCCGGGGCACGGTGATCAGGTCGTCCAGCTGCAGCAGCACCGACCGGGCGTCGTTCTGCTCGAAGGTCAGCGCCCCGGCGGCCAGCTCGCTGACCTCGGTGCCCAGCAGCCCCTCCCGCCGGGACTGGGTGATCATGGAGCGGATCTCCCCGGCGTCGAAGCTGGCCGACACCTCGTCCGTGGGGGTGACCCCGAACAGCCGCACGAAGCCGTTGGCGACGGTGTTGAAGAACCAGATGAGGGGCTTGAGCACCCGCACGAGCACGGCCAGCGGCGGGCCCAGGGCGATCGCCGCCCGGTCGGGCCCGGCGATGGTGATGTTCTTCGGCACCATCTCGCCCAGCACCATGTGCAGCACGGTGACCAGCGAGAGGGCGATCACCAGCGCGATCGGGTGCAGCAGCGCCTCCGGTACGCCGGCGGCCTCCAGCGGCGCCTCGATCAGGTGCGCGACGGCGGGCTCGCCGATCGCCCCCAGGCCCAGCGAGCACAGCGTGATGCCCAGCTGGGCGCCGGCCATCATCTGGCTGACGTTGTGCATCGCGGCCAGCGTCTTCCGGGCGCGCACCGACCCGGCCTCCGCGCGCGGCTCGATCTGGTCGGCGCGGGCGGAGACGAGGGCGAACTCCGCCGCGACGAAGAAGGCGTTGCCCAGCAGGAGCGCGACCAGGACCAGCAGGGCCAACCCGTCGCTCATGCCCGGGCCACCTCTCGCTCGGGCCGGACGGCGGTGGCGCCGGCCGGTCGTACGGCGCCATCCGGGGGCGGGTCGTCGTCGGGGCCCGCGCCGTCGGTCGGGACGGGCACGGCGCGCAGCCGGGCGATGCGCCGTCCGTCCACCTCGTCGACGGTGAGCCGCCAGCCCTCGATGTCCACCGACTCACCCTCCTCCGGGAGGTGGGCCAGCTGTTCCACGACGAACCCCGCGACGGTCTCGTACCGCCCCTCGGGCACCGCGATGCCGGTGCGCTCGCGCAGCTCGTCGGGGCGCAGCAGGCCGGAGACCAGCCAGTCGTCCGCGACGCGGCGCAGCTGGCGCAGCGGCCGGTCGGTCTCGTCGGCGATCTCCCCGACCAGCTCCTCGACGATGTCCTCCAGGGTCACGATGCCGTGCGTGGCGCCCCACTCGTCGACCACCAGGGCCAGCTGCAGCCCCTGCTCGCGCAGCAGGTCCAGCAGCGGGTCCAGCCGCAGCGACGACGGGACGGCGAGCACCGGCTCGGCCAGCTCCCCGGCGGTGCGCTCGAGCCGGTCCTCGTCGGGGACGGCGACCGCGTGCTTGACGTGCACGACGCCGGTCACCTCGTCGAGGTCGGCGCCGTAGACCGGGAAGCGGGAGTTGCCCGACCGGATGGCGGCGTCGATGACGTCGGCCGCGGTCGCCGACGAGCTCAGCGTCCACAGCCGCGTGCGCGGGGTCATCACGTCGGTGGCGAACTTCTCCCGGAGCCCCAGGGAGCGGGCCAGCAGCCGGGCGGCGACGGGGGAGAGGTCGCCCTCCTCGGCCGAGCGCCGGGCGACGGCGGCCAGGCCCTCGGCGTCGCGGGTGTCGTCGAGCTCCTCCCGGGGCTCGAACCCCAGCCGGCGGACGATCGCGTTGGCCAGCCCCTGGAGCGTGCGCACGACCGGGCCGGCCACCGTGGTGAACAGCCGCATCCCGGGGGCGACGACCGAGGCGGTCGGCAGCGGCCGGGCGATGGCCAGGTTCTTGGGGCCCAGCTCGCCGATGATCATCTGCAGGAACGTGGCCAGGAAGATGGCCAGCGCGATCGCGATCGGCGTCGTGGTGCTCTCCGGCAGCCCGAGGGCCGTCAGCACCGGCTCCAGCAGGCCGCCCAGGGCCGGCTCGGCGAGGAAGCCGACCACCAGCGTGGTCAGCGTGATGCCGAGCTGGGCCGCGGACAGCTGGGTGGACAGCCCCCGCAGCGCCGTGACGACACCGGCGGCGCCGGTCACGCCGGCGTCCGCGGCCTCCTCGGCCTTGCCCCGGTCGACGGTGGTGAGGGAGAACTCGGCCGCGACGAAGAACCCGGTGAGCGCGGTCAGCAGCACGGCTGCCAGCAGGAGCAGCCATTCGGTCACCGAGGGGCGGTGCCCGCAGGGGGCCGGCCGGAAACCGTGCCGTGCCGTGACCTTCCCCCGGAACGCACTCAGGGACCGCCGGATGGGCGGTCCCTGAGTGACTGGTCGGGGTGACAGGATTTGAACCTGCGGCCTCGTCGTCCCGAACGACGCGCGCTACCAAGCTGCGCCACACCCCGAGGTGCGTCGACAACTGTAGCCGATGCCTGATCGAGCTCAGCGGCCGCCTTCGGCCCCGCTGCAGGGTCCCACCGCGAGCCTGCGAGTGGTGGGGGCCAGGCCCCGTCCAGGGCACCGCCCTGAGCGTGCGAAGGGTGGGTGGGACGGGGTCCTTCGCCCGTCAACGGGCGGTGAGAGTGAGCAGCGTGGCCTCGGGCGGGCAGGCGAAGCGGACCGGGGCGTACGGGCTGGTGCCCAGCCCGGCGGACACGTGCAGCCAGGTGCCGGTGGGGTGTTCCGGGGTGGGCTCGGCCCAGCGGTGCAGCCAGCGCACGTGCGCGCGGTCGATGCCGCAGTTGGTGACCAGCGCGCCGTAGAACGGCACCCGGAGCTGGCCACCGTGGGTGTGCCCGCACAGCAGCAAGTCGTAGCCGTCGGCGGCGAACCGGTCGAGCACCCGCGGCTCGGGGGAGTGCACCAGCCCGATCCGGACGTCGGCGGTCGCGTCCGCCGGGCCGGCGACCTCGTCGTACCGGTCCAGCTTCAGGTGGGGGTCGTCGACGCCGGCGAAGGCGATCCGGGTGCCGGAGACGGTGAGCGCCCCGGTGTCGTTGGTGAGGTCGAGCCAGCCGCGGGCAGTCATCCCGTCGCGCAGCTCGCGCCAGGGCAGCTCGTCGCCGTGCACCCGCTTGTGATCGGTCTTGAAGTACTTCAGCGGGTTCTTCGGCCGTGGGGCGTAGTAGTCGTTGCTGGCCAGCACGAAGGCGCCGGGGAGGTCCAGCAGCGGGTCGAGGGCGCGCAGCGTCGGCGGGACGGCGTCCATCCCGGCGAGGTTGTCGCCGGTGGTGATCACCAGGTCCGGTGCCAGCGCGGCCAGCCCGGCGACCCACTCCTGCTTGCTCCGCTGCCCCGCGGTCATGTGCAGGTCGGACAGCTGCAGCACGCGCAGCGGGGCGGAACCGGGCGGCAGCACCGGGACGTCGAAGCGGCGCAGCGTCCAGCGGGTGCGCTCGACCAGGCCCGCATAGGCGACGGTGGCCGCGCCGGTGGCGAGCACGGCGGTGGGGACGGCGGTGATCGCGCGCATCCCCCGAGCCTAGGGGCCGGGGAACTGCGTCGCCGCCGTGGTGGGCCGGGTGGCAGGCTCGGCACCGTGGCTGAGCTGAAGGAACGACTGCGCACCGACCTGACCACCGCGATGAAGGCCCGCGACGAGCTGCGCACCGCGACGCTGCGGATGGTGCTGGCCGCGGTCTCCGCCGAGGAGGTGTCCGGCAAGGAGGCCCGCGAGCTGTCCGACGACGAGGTGCAGGCGGTGCTGCGCCGGGAGGCGAAGAAGCGCCGGGAGGCCGCCGAGGCCTACGCCGGGGCCGGCCGCGCCGAGCAGGCCGAGCGCGAGCGCGCCGAGGAGGGCGTCGTCGCCGGGTACCTCCCCGCCCAGCTCGCCGACGCCGACCTGACCGCGCTGGTCGCCGACGTGATCACCCGCACCGGGGCGTCGGGGATGAAGGACATGGGCCGGGTGATGGGCGCGGTGCAGGGCGCCGTCGCCGGGCGCGCGGAGGGTGGCCGGGTGGCCGCCGAGGTCCGCCGACAGCTGGGCTGAGGGCGCCGGGGCGCACCGGCGGCCGAGCACGAGGGCCCACCGACGACGGCGGGGGCGGGGCCCCCGGGCCCGCCCCCCCCGGCCGTGCCTGGGTGGGGTTACCCCCGGGCTCCGCCGGGGGGTGCGGCCGCCGGGGGGGCGCCCGCCGCCGGAGTGCCGCCGGTA
>NZ_JBJHAG010000052.1:0-7380 GCF_054050925.1 Modestobacter sp. SYSU DS0657
AGTTCGTCTCGGTGGTCGAGGAGCGGCAGGGGCTGAAGATCGGGTGCATCGAGGAGGTCGCCTGGCGGAACGGCTGGCTGGACGACGACGGCCTGCGCCGGGCCGCCGAGCCGCTGGCCAAGAGCGGCTACGGCGCCTACCTACTCGAATTGATGGCGCAACAATCCGCAGATAGCGCGCAAGCTAAGCGCCAGGCTAGTGGCGCCTGAAACCACTTGGGACTGCCCCCGGTTCGGTTGACTCCTTACCTGTGAGGCTGCGGCCTCCCTGGAAGGATCAGCATCGCGCCCAAGCCGTTCCCGCCGGAGTTCCGGCGTGACTTCATCGCCGTGGCTCGCAAGGGCGAGGCGTCGATCTCCCAAGTGGCCCGGGACTTCGGGATCTCGGAGTCCTGCCTGCAGCGCTGGCTGAAGATCGCCGACCGAGACGACGGCCTCGCGCCTCCCGCAGCCGGTGACCGCGGCGGCGGCCAATCGGATGAGTCGGCGGAGCTGCGGGAGCTGCGCCGGCGCAACACGCTGCTGGAGCAGGACAACGAGATCCTGCGGCGGGCGACGGCCTACTTTCCCCGCGATGTCCTCCCAGAATGACCTACCCGCTGGTCCATGACCTCGCCGCAAAGAAGATCCGACCGCGTTGCGACGGCTGTGACACGCGGACAGGCACGAGCTCAACGGTGGGCACCGGACGTAAGCGGCAGCACCGTCTAACGGCAGGCTCTACGTACGACAACTCCCCCGGGACGTCCACCGTGTCCTGGGCGCTGGCTGTACTGGGCGCTGGCTGATGCGGCCCGGCGGCGGTTGGACCCGCGCGCCCACGGCTACGTCATCGGGGGCGTCGGCGACGAGGACATGCCGCGCGCCGATCGCGTGGCCGCCGACCGCTGTGCGGTGGTGCCACGCATCGCCAGCTCTGCTCCCCTGTTCGGGGTGTTGAACAAAGGCTTAGCCTCTTGCTGGTTCGCCACCCCTAACAGTGCCCCATCGACCCTTCGGCGTTCCCGCTGACGCCTTTCAGAACCTGCTAACGTCAACATCACGACAGCAGCAATCAAAACCAACTCGGCCGCGCGCGCCGTAGCTCGCACTTGGTACTGAATAGACAGCAGACATACAAGGAAAGCCCCCGCGATCAGCATGGGACGAGTCAAGGCCTCATGCAGCCGCACTCCAACAGCCTCCCCTGTTCGCCGCCAGACGAATGCAAACAGTCCTGAAACGAAGAAGTAAAAGGAGGCAATGGCCCAGCTCGAGACGTTCGCGAGCGTCCCCACAGTTCCATATGGGATATACGACACAATGGAATAGTCGGAGCTAGCCGCCGAGTACCCAAGCCAAGACGCGGGCAACGGGTTGATCGCCGTAACAACGGAATCCCACGTCAATTGTGGCGACCGTAGCAAAACGAACGACGCATTAGGAAATCCGGCCAGAAGGTTTGGCACGATAGTACCTAGTTCGCTTGTCATCACTTCACCCGGCCGGGTAGTGAGTGAGGCGATATAAGCACGAATGCCCTGCCCCTGCTGGAGTCGCCAGGAGATAACGGCAGAAAAGACAAAGGCGGATACTGCTACGGCACCCAACACCCACACAACACCTGGCCGACCCCGAGTCACCGCCCAAGCACCCAACATAAGTAGAGGAACGAGCGCGAGTTCCCGGCTCGACGTACCGAAACTTATCAAGAGCAATAGTGAGAGCGAGACAGCGGCCAGCGCGCGCGCGGCCATGGATGCTGCCGGCAGAAAGAAAAGAGTCCAACTGAGGAACCCGGTAGGGATCGACAGAGCCGACCCTAGGCGCTGCAACTCCACGAGTTCACCACCGAAGTCTTGATACCCACCCCGGCTCCACAATGACCCGACGTCCAGTCCCGCGAGGTAGATGATTGACACAAGGAGAGACCCACCCGCACCGACTAGTTGCAACCACACAGGCAAAGCGTTCAGTCGGCTCGCTCGCTGTCGAGATGCACCCCCGCTGACGCCACCGCCAACTATTGCCCCAGCAGCAAGGCACGCAGTGCTGGCCAACGTGAAAACCAGTAGCGTGGCAAGTCTTTCAGATTCACTGAAGATGAAGAGGGTCGGCTGTGGTCCTTCCAGTCGAAGGTGATGATAAACCAGATAACCGACCAGTCCGTAAAGACCCAGGAATGTTCCGAGCAAGATACTCGGGTGCCATAGCACACCAAGCCGTCTGTGGGCTAACCATAAACAGACGACTAACAGTGACGCAATAATGCACAGTCGGAGCAACTCGTCACTAAGGGATAGAACTACTAGCCCGACACAAAACGCACCAACAACAGTGGCGACTGCAGGCCACAACTTGACGTCTGTCAGTTTCGTGGCCATCTTCGACGCACTTCGCGGCGACATCAGATAGTCGACTCGTACGCCTGAACCAACTCGATAGCAGCATCTCGCCACGAGAAGGGTGATGGTGGGCCAGTTGGTTGGTCCACGGCGTTCAACAACTGAAGCAGGTATTCCGCGCCGCTACGGCCGTTCAGAGCAACTGGATCTATCAAGCCTGGGCCAACGTCGATGAACTCGCTCGAGTAGCCGTACTTGGTAGTCAAGACTCGGCAGCCGCAAGAAGCCGCCTCCATATCAGCTTGACTCACCACCTCAAACCACGCACCGTTCAAGTAGTACCGGGACCGCGAGAGAAGTTCCCGCACGTCGGCGTGAGGGAGGGAGCCGACGTAGGACATCCGATCGGAGTTGCTGACCTCCTTCAGGAAAGCCTGGACATAGGCCCCGTGGTTGCCGTTGATGGCTCCAGCGAAGACTGCACGCAGCCCAGCCTTACGCACAGCTCGAGCGAGGGCGAGAGTATTCTTCCTTGGTTCCACGCGACCAACGACGACCAGGTCAATATCTCTATCCGTTGAAGTCGACATTGGGTCGAAGGTGATTCCGTTGGGCACGACAGTGCCACCCTCTTGCAGTCCCAAGTCAGCCTCAAGTGCCTGCTTTTCTGAACGCGCCATTGGCAGCAGCAGGTCTACTTCAGCGGCCAGAGCTGTCTGCGAAGCAGAAACGCCTCGCAAGCCGGAGATTCCTTGAGCGACACTTCCTCGCCGCACGAGTTTTGCCATTTCCCGCACCCCGACCGCCCTGTCAGCCGTGAGACCTATAAGTCGCGCGCCCGCGAAGAATCGGTCAAGGTCGCTGGCATAAAAGGCCTCAACGCCGCTCACGGGGTGATGCACCGTAGACAGCGCGACCATTGCACCGGTTTCCCGAGTGGCCTTTAGCAGAGCTCGATTCTCGAGCGGAAGATCTATATTGACCAGATGTACCACGTCAACCCTCTTCAGGTCGCGCGCACCTAGTTCACCGAACGCAATGGACGCCGAATGTCCCAAGGAGTTGAGAGACTCGCACAGCCGCTCCGCCTTGGTGACGTCACCGCCCCTTTTCGTCAGCCCATCGCCTCGAAGCAGAAAGCAAACGCGAAGACTAGACGACACTGGAACTCCGATTCACGGATGCACCGAGCGCAAGGGTCGGGTACTTAAGGTACAATTTGCACATGCTCGCCCAGTGATGACGAGTCGCAGGATTGTTGAGATCAAATCCTCGCCTACTGGCTCGCACGTGTGCATGGCGAAAAGTCACATCCGACAGAACAGTAACGCCCGACCCGACGCGCCAAGAACGTACGCCCCAGTCAACGTCCTCACAGTACAAGAAGAACCGTTCGTCCATTGGGCCTAGCAGGCGGAGATAGTTTCCGCTCACGTAGAGGACCGCTCCTATCGCCCAGTCGGGACGACTGTCTATCCGGGATCGATCGCGGCGCGTCGACGACCACCGGCCGACGCGGCGCCTTACGTGACTGGCTAACGACGGAAATCGTCTCGCCGATTCCTGCATGCTGCCGTCCAGATTCACCAGGCGCGGGGCCACGATCCGGTCACCGCTCCATTGCGCAGCCCGTTGCCGTAAGGCCGTCAGACCGCTGTCAGGTAGGCGGACATCAGGGTTGAGCAGTAGGACGTCCTCCCGAGCACGTTCCTGAATGCCTCTATTCACGGCAGCGGCGAAGCCTACATTCCGGTCGTTTCGTATGAGTCGGACACTAGGATATTCTTCCAGCAGGGAGACTGTAGCGTCGTTTGAGGCGTTATCGACGACGATGGTTTCGACATCTTCACCTACAAGCTCATCAAGTAGGTCGCCAACGACCGACTCACTGTTGTAGGTGACGATCACGACCGTCAGCGTCGGCAAGCGACTCACTTGCTGCTCCCTAATCTTATCTGCACTGTATGAGATTTTTCTGGGCTCGGAAGGTTCGAACTGCGTTCGTGCAGCCAGTCGCTGGAGTTGGTCCGCCCGATGCTTGCAGTATTGGGGGGCCGCGAAGCTCCTACCAAGTGGGACCTGATCAACTGCTACGGACTCGGGCCAGAGGCGCGAGAGTAACAGCTCCTTCGGGGACGTCCTGCACGACGAGCGATTGCGCCCCCACTTTGGCGCCCGCGCCTACGCGTACGCCTCCCAGGATCGTTGCGCCAGCTCCCACCGAAACGTCGTCGCCTATCCATGGGCAGACGTCGGAACTACCACTGTTTCCAATCGTCACGTTGTGCCGCAGTGTGACACGAGCCCCGATGATGGTCCTGGCATTGATAACCAGTCCTCCCCCGTGGTCGATCCGCAGCCCGGGCCCCACCTGCGTCGCAATGGGGATCTCCATGGAAAGCACCAGCTCCCCGAGTCCGCGGGATAGCACGGCGCAGACGAGTGCCACCGGCGATCGTCGCCCCCATCGAAGCCGCGTATACTGTGCCGCTCTAAACAAAACTAGGAAAGCTCTTGACTTGGGCCTGCCGGCGTTCCGCGTCCAGTCCTGCATGACAAATTCACGTGTCTGCAAGTTGCGCTCCATCTGCTTTTCCGGCCGACGTCGTTCTCAGGGCCTCGGCTCTGGTTTCAGCGGTGCGGTAGTAGGCGACAGCTGCCCATGCAAAAGCGGACATGCTGGCCGACCCCAGCGCCAGCCCCCAGATCGCTTCGGGCACCCCGAGTGGGATAGCTAACGCCGCTACTGATGCGACGGTCAACACGCCAGCAACGCTTCGTCCAGTTGCTATTGCGTTGGCGTGACCAGCGACCTTCAGGGCGACGACCGCTCCCATACCGACGGCCGCCAACAGTTTACTGACCGCAAGTGGCATCAAGGCGGCCATTACAGAATCGGCAGCTGGTCCGATAACGCTGCGCATGGCAGACTCGGGCACCCACTGCAGCGCTAGCGTAAAAATGACACCCGACGAGCCAGCTACGGCGAAGACAACTAGGGGCTTCGCCAAAGGTAGTTCTCTGACTGGACGACGATCCTGCGCAAGCTCCGCCAACAGGAAAGTTTGTGCGCCTTGGAGAAGTACGTTAATCGGGCCCAGCACCGTGTCAGCCAGGCGCAATCCAGCTGTCGCCGCCAATCCGACGATGCCAACCAAGAGGTAGTAACTAGCCTGGGCGCTACCGCGAGATATTAGGACGTCGAGCAGGAGGGCGCGACCTGCGACCCATACTCGGCTCCAATAGGCCCCGAGATTGAGCTGTCCATCAGCGATCTCCCCACGCCTAACGCCCATAGCAACCGCAATGACGGAACCTGCCGCCCACGACAGCAAGACGAATGTTCCATCCTCGCCGAAGGATACGGTCCAACCTAAACACGAAATTGCGAGCCACGACGAATCCAGCCGTAGGACGCCAACGTAATTCGACGCAAGCATCTGCCGGTAGCGCAGCGCATCCTGGACTTGGCCAGCAGCGGCCCCAACTCCGAGGAGAAGTCCGGCCACGGGGCTCACCAGAAGCGCAGCGACTAAGCCCATGACGAAGCCGATGACAACGCCCCCGACCGTAAAACAGGTGAGCATTGCTTTGGAGGCGTTCCCGGGACCCATGTCGTGTCGCGATATCAGTGTTGAATCGCCAAAAAAGGCTTTGGTGCCGAGGCCAACGAAAGAAAGCGTAGTCAGACATAGGGCTACCACTCCAGTGTCGTATATATCGGAGCTTCGAGCCCAAAGAATCAAGACGCCGACATTGATTGCACTGACCACCCCTTGGTCCAGGGCTAAGATCAGACCACCAAACTTTCGCCCATTCGACGCCTCAGCGCTCATCTATCTAGAAGATCCTGGTATTGCGCCTCAATTCCCTCTGCTAGCTTGACAGTCGGGAACCACCCAAGTAGGCGGTTGGCCTTTTTGATGGATCCACCGGTAACTCGGACGTCTCCAGCGACAGGTTGCCTGTCGACCAAGTTGACCGGCATCCCTGCGACCTTGCCAATCAGGTCGACCAGTTCTTGCATCGAGACGGATGAACCGCCAGCAAGGTTGATTACGTGACCGAGCGCGTCAGGGCTGTCGGCTGCAGCTATGCAACCCGCTACGATATCATCTACGTAGGTGAAGTCGCGCACAAAGTTCCTAGCCCCGTACAGTTCGAATATGTCGCCGGAAATGGCGGAATTGATGAGTCTATGTATGGCCATATCTGGCCGCTGCCCGGGTCCGTAGACGGTATGGAACCTCAGAGACACAACGGGTAGTCCGCGAGTCTTTCCGTACAGCATGGTGATGTTCTCACCAGCCAACTTGGTCACGCCGTACGGGCTCACTGGTCGAGTGGTCTGGTCCTCAGTGGTCGGATACGAGGTCGCCTCCCCGTAGACTGATGAGCTCGACGCGTAAACGAATGCGTTCAGGCCTCCCCATGTAGTGGCTGCTTCGAGGAGTCGTTGCGTCGCGAGCACATTATCGTTCAAATACCCCGAGAAGTTGCTTCCCCAGGAACTGCGCACTCCGGGCTGCCCCGCCAAATGGAATACGGTCGTCGTCTCGGTGAATGAGTTCGGGAGTGTCGCGCTACCCAGATCCAGATCGTGAAATACAAAATTGGGATTGTTGGCGAGCGAGGCGATCCTCGCCTTCTTCAATCCCGTGTCGTAATAGTCAGAAAAGTTGTCTACGCCAACAACCTGCCAACCTGGCCGTGTTTGCAGGATGTTTGCCGCAAGTCGGCTGCCGATGAAACCAGCAGCGCCTGTGACGAGGGCTGTGAGCATGTGGCGAACTCCAGGTGGTCGGAGGCAACGAGTTGGAGGTATCAACGCAGAGGTAGTCAGCAGTATGATGCCTCGAACGGGCTGTCTCGCGAACGGTTTGTAGTTCACTAGCGTGTGTCGATGACCACAGCGCTAGGACTCGCCCGGCAGCGGCAGGACACCGTCTACCGGGCGGGCGTCTACGGCCGGCACCCCCGGGTGCCCACCGTCTATCGGGCGCTGGCCGAACGGGCCCGGCGGCGGCTGGACCCCCGCGCCTCCGCCTACGTGGCCG
>NZ_JBJHAG010000053.1:0-6570 GCF_054050925.1 Modestobacter sp. SYSU DS0657
GGCGGCGCCCAGCCTGGGCGCCGCCCCTCTCGCGTGCCGGTCAGATCGGCTCGTCGTAGTCGATGAGCAATCGGCCGTCGTCCCCGCGCACCAGGGTGATCCGGTGCTGCTCGGGGAACCTGTCGCCGTCGGGCTCCACGTACGTCACCGGCGCGCTGGCCGACAGCGAGCCGTCCTCGGCCCGCACCTCACCCAGGCGCACGTCGCTGAACCGGTTCCAGAAGCGCACGTAGGCCTCGCGGCTGCCGATCGCGGCCCGCAGCCGTGGCCCGGTGCGCTCCCACGCGGCCTGCGGGTTCTCCGGCAGCAGCGCGTAGTAGGAGCGCACGGCGTCCCGCACGGCGGCGGCGCTGTCCGGTGCGGGCGGTGCCGGCTCGCTGGTCTCCGGCGGAGCCGGCTCGCTGGTCTCCGGGGGCGCCTCGCTGGTGGCCGGCGGGGGCTCCTCCGTCGCCGGCGGGGGCTCCTCCGTCGTCGGAGTCGGCTCCGCTGTCGTCGGCGTCGGCTCCTCGGTCGGCGGTGCCGGCGCGTCGGAGGTGGGGTCCGGTGCCGGCTCGCTGCTCTCCGCCACCGGGGCGGGGTCGTCCGCGCCGTCCCGCCCGGCCAGCGCGAAGCCCCCGCCGACCAGCCCACCGACGACCAGCAGCGCGAGCAGCGCCACCAGGGCCCGCCGGAGCGTCCGCCGACGGGCAGCCGGCGGTGCGCCGGCGCCGCCGACCGGCCGGGCGCCGGTCGGCGGCCCGGCGGGCGGGGTGCTCGGGGTCGACGACGCGGCGGCCGAGATCGGTGGCGCCGGCGCCCCTGCGGGGGCGGGCAGCGGCCGACCGTCGTCGTCCACCGCCCGCAGGTCGGCCATCGTCGGCGGCAGCGGTGTCCGGGCGGCGAGCACCTCGGTGACGTCGCCGTCCTTGCCGGCCACCAGCCGGGCCAGCTGGTCGCGGACCTGGGTCATCGAGGGGCGCTTGCGCGGATCGGAGTTCAGCATCCGCATCAGCGGCCGGCCGAGCGCCCCGGCGTGCCGCGGCCGGGAGAAGTCCCCGCCGGCCACCCGGTGGAGCATCTCCAGCGGGTTCTCGGTCATCCCGAACGGCGGGGTGCCCTCCAGGCAGGCGTAGAGCGTGGCGCCCAGGGAGAAGACGTCGCTGGCCTCGTCCGGCTCCTGGCCGCGCGCCACCTCGGGCGCGAGGTAGGCCGGGGTGCCCTTGACCACCCCGGTCTGGGTCAGCGACACGTCGCCGGTGGCCCGGGAGATGCCGAAGTCGGTGATCTTGACCAGGCCCTCGCTGCGCTCGCCCTCACCGATCAGCACGTTGCCCGGCTTGACGTCCCGGTGCACCACCCCGGCGGCGTGCACCGCCGCCAGTGCGTCGGCCACCTGCGCGCCGATCTGCGCCACCTGGGTCACCGGCAGCGTGCCGCTGGCCTGCAGCACCTGGGCCAGGCTGCGCGAGGGCAGGTACTCCATCACCAGCCAGGGCGTGCCGCCGTCGTCGACCATGTCGTAGACGGCGACGGCGTGCGGGTGGGTCAGCCGGGCGGCGATCCGCCCCTCGCGCATCGCCGCCTCGCGGTGGCCGGCGGTGACCTCGGGGTCGCTGCCGGCCGGGATGAGCACCTGCTTGACCGCGACGTCGCGGCCCAGCAGCTCGTCGCGGGCCAGCCACACCGCGCCCATCGAGCCGCCGCCGAGCCGCGCGCGCAGCAGGTAGCGGCCGGCCACCCGTGAGCCAGGAGCGGTCACCGGCGCCGTCCCGCGCAGAGCTGTCCGTGCACTGGGGTCAGGCGGAGGCCGGGGCCCCGTACCGGCGGGCGTACTCGGCCTGGGCCCCCTCGGGCAGGGCGTCGTACAGCTCGCCCAGCTCGCTCAGCGACGCCTCGGGCAGCTCGTCGAACAGCTGCGACCAGCTCGGGGGCTCCTCGTGGTGGCTGCGGGTCAGCAGCAGCTCCCACGCCCGGGTCTGCCGGTCGCGCTGGGCGCGCTCGGCGACCATCCCGGAGAGGTACCGGTCCTTCGCGGCGTCCTTCTCCGCGCGCGTGGCGTCGGCCGGGAGGTTGCTCGGGTCCGTCTCCTGCAGGGCGGTGACGATCGCGGCCACCACCTCGGGACGCACCTGCTCGGTCTCGCTCATCTGGCTCCTCCCGGGTCGCTCGGCTGCCGGTGGTCGCCCTCCGGTCCGGATCACTCAACCACCCTCCTGGTGCGCCGGCCGGGCGGGACGGAGGGCGGCGGCTGACGCACGCACGGCTGCCCGGTAGACTGCCCGGCACTGGAGGATTCGCCTAGTGGCCTATGGCGCTCGCTTGGAAAGCGGGTTGGGTGCAAGCCCTCGGGAGTTCGAATCTCCCATCCTCCGCAGGTAGAGCGCCGTCACGGCGCCGAGCATCAGGGCTCCCCCGGCCAGCGCGGTCGGGGTGAGCCGCTCGCCGAGCACCGCGGTGGCCAGCGCCGTCGCGGTCAGCGGCTCGAGCAGCGTCACGATCGAGGCGATCGCCGCGGGCACGGTCCGCACCCCGGTGAAGAACAGGCCGTAGGCCAGCGCGCTGGGCACCAGGCCCAGGTAGACCAGCGTGCCCAGCGCCAGCGGGTCGCCGGTCAGGTCCAGGCCGGTGGCCAGCGCCACCGGGGTGAGCAGCAGCGCGCCGAGGGTGAACCCGGCCGTCGTCGTCGGCACGCCGTCGGGCACCCCGGCCGAGGCCAGCACCACCCCGGCGTAGGCCACCGCGCAGCCCACCGCGGCGAGCGCACCCAGCAGCACCGTGTCCCCGGCGTCCGCGCCGGCCGACACCCCGACCAGCAGCACCAGCCCGACCAGCGCCACCGCCAGGGCGGCCATCGTCGCCCGGTCGGGCCGGCCCTGCCCGAGCACCGCCCCGCCGATCGCGACCAGCAGTGGCGCGAGGCCGAGCGCGACCAGGGTGGCGATGCTCACGCCGGCCGTGGCGACCGCGGCGAAGTAGGCGCTCTGGTACACCGCCAGGCACGTGCCGACCAGCACCAGCCGGGTGCGCACCCGTGCGGTCAGCGGCGGCCGCGGGGTGGGCCGCCGCCGGCGGGTCAGCACGTGCACGGCCAGCAGGGCGGCCGCGCCGATCGCCATCCGGTGCCAGGCGATGTCGAGCGGGTCGAGGCCGCTCCTCCGGGCGACCAGGTCGCCGCTCACCCCGGACGTGCCCCAGCACAGAGCGGCGAGGACGACGAGGACGAAGCCGCGGGCCGACGGGGTCGGCGCAGCCGTGAGCATGGCGCGGGAGCCTAGCCGCGGACCGGAGGGGCGGCAGCCGGGTGCCCGGCGTCCTCTACAGTGGGACCCGACCCCTCGTACGGCGTCACCCTGTGAACCTCCCCAGGGCCGGAAGGCAGCAAGGATAAGCAGGCTCTGGCGGGTGTGCGGGGGGTCCCTTGCGTTCTCCCAGCCTCCTCCCAGGTCGGTGCGGTGCACTGACCGCACGCCCGAGGAGGGGAGCCGGTCATGGCCCGTCGTCGCACCTGGTGGATCGTTCTCGCAGCCGTGCTCGTGGTGGTGGCCGGGGCCGTCGTCGGCCCGCTGGTCTACGCCGCGCTGCAGGACGACGCCGCGCCCGCGCCCACCGTGCAGGCCCAGCCCGAGGACGCCGAGCTGACCGCGGACACCGACGGCACCTGGACGGTCGGACCCGGCTCCACCGCCGGCTACCGGGTCGACGAGGTGCTCAACGGCGCCGACGTCACCGTGGCCGGCACCACCGAGGAGGTCACCGGCTCCGTCGTCGTCGAGGGCGGGGACCTGACCGCGGCGGAGGTGACCGTCGACGTCGCCTCGATTACCACCGACAGCGACCGGCGGGACGGCTACTTCCGGGATGACGTGATGGACGTCGCCGCGAACCCGACCGCGACGTTCACCGTGACCGAGCCGGCCGACCTGCCCGAGCTGACCGGGACCCCGGTGACCGTGCCGGTGACCGGGGAGCTCACGCTGGCCGGCACGACCCGGCCGGTGACGGCGGACCTGTCGGTGGTCCGCACCGCCGAGGGCGTGGAGGTCTCCGGCGCGCTGCCGGTGGTCTTCGCCGACTTCGGCATCGAGCCGCCGGACCTGGGTTTCGTCCGGGTCGAGGACCGCGGTGCGGTGGAGCTGTTCCTGCGCCTGACCCAGTGACCTCCCGGCCTCGTCCAGAGGCTCGCCCCGCACGTCGGTGCCGGCACGTAACCTCGCGGCGTGGCTCTGGCGCTCTACCGCAAGTACCGCCCGGCGACCTTCGCCGAGGTGGTCGGGCAGGAGCACGTCACCACCCCGCTGGTGAACGCCGTCGACGGCGGGCGGATCAACCACGCCTACCTCTTCAGCGGCCCGCGCGGGTGCGGCAAGACCTCCTCGGCGCGGATCCTGGCCCGCTCGCTGAACTGCGAGCAGGGCCCGACGTCGACCCCGTGCGGCGTCTGCGCCTCGTGCATCTCCCTGGCCCCCGACGGTCCCGGGTCGATCGACGTCATCGAGATCGACGCGGCCAGCCACGGCGGCGTCGACGACGCCCGCGAGCTGCGCGAGCGCGCGTTTTTCGCCCCGGTGCACAGCCGCTACAAGGTCTACATCGTCGACGAGGCGCACATGGTCACCACGCAGGGCTTCAACGCCCTGCTCAAGGTGGTCGAGGAACCGCCGGAGTTCCTGGTCTTCGTCTTCGCGACGACCGAGCCGGAGAAGGTGCTGCCGACCATCCGGTCGCGCACCCACCACTACCCGTTCCGGCTGGTGCCGCCGAGCACGCTGCGCGGGCTGCTGGAGAGGACCTGCGCCGCCGAGGGCGTGCAGGTCGAGCCCACGGTCTTCCCGCTGGTCGTGCGGGCCGGCGGCGGGTCGGTGCGCGACTCGCTGTCGATCCTGGACCAGCTGCTGGCCGGCGCCGGCGAGGACGGCGTCACCTACCGCGAGGCGGTGGGCCTGCTCGGCGTCACCGACGAGGCGCTGCTCGACGAGACCGTCGACGCGCTGGCCGCCTCCGACGCCCCGGGGGTCTTCCAGGCCGTCGACCGGGTGGTGGAGGCCGGGCACGACCCACGGCGGTTCGCCACCGACCTGCTCGACCGGCTGCGCGACCTGATCGTGCTCAACGCCGTCCCCGAGGCCGGCGGCAACGGACTGCTCGACTGCCCGCCCGACCGGCTCGACCTGATGACCCGCCAGGCGCAGGCCCTGGGCGCCGCCACGCTGTCCCGGCTGGCCGACACGGTGCACGAGGGCCTCACCGAGATGCGCGGGACGACGGCGCCGCGGCTGCTGCTGGAGCTGGTCTGCGCGCGGATGCTGCTGCCCGGCGTCGACGGCTCGGCCACCGCCACCCTGCAGCGCCTCGAGCGGCTGGAGCGGCGGATGTCCATCGCCGGCGAGCACGCCGGCCGGCCGGCCGAGGCGGTCGCCGCGCCGGTCCGGGAGGCCGCTGCGCCGGTCCGCGAGGCGCCGGCTCGGGCGCGCGAGCCCGCCGCACCGGTGCGGGAGCCCGCGGCGGAGGCCGCGGGCTCCCGCCCGGCGTACGTGCGCCCGTCCCAGCGCTCGGCCGAGCCGGCCCGGGCCGCGGCTCCCGCGCCGGTGGCCGAGCGGCCTGCCCCCGCCCCGGCTCCAGCTGCGCCGACCTCGGCCCCGGCCCCGGCTGCGCCGAAGGTCGAGGAAGGCGCGGACGGCTGGCCGGTCACCGCGCGTCCCGGCTCGGGCGCGTCCGCGCGTCCGGCCGCGGCGGCGCCCACCCCGGCCGCTCCGGCCCCCGCGCCGGAGGAGCGCCGGCGTCCCGCGGCGACCGGCGAGCCGGACATCCCGCTGCCGCCGGAGCCCACCGACGACGAGGACTGGCCGCAGCCGAGCCGGCCGGCGGCCCCGGCGAGCCGGCCCGCCCCGCAGCGCGCGGCAGCCGAGTCCGCCCCCGCCCCGCGGGGCGGCGAGCCGACGCCGGTCGTCTCGGCCACGCCGGAGCCGGGCGCCGACGACGGTCAGCTGACCACCGCCGACGTCCGGCGGATCTGGCCGGAGCTGATGGCCGTGGTCAAGCGGCACAAGCGCACCACCGAGGCGCTGCTGAAGAACGCGCAGGTGCACGACCTGGCGGCCGGCACGCTCACGTTGAGCACCACCTCGCCGGCGCTGGCCCGGCGGATCGGCGACGACCTGAACAAGGACGTGCTGCGTTCGGCGCTGGAGGAGCTGCTGGGCGTGCGCTGGAAGGTGCAGGCCGTCGTCGACCAGCCCGGCGCGCCGGCTCCGGGGAGCCCGCCGGTCACCCCGGAGGCCGCCCGGGCCGCCGCCGAGGCGGCGGAGACCGCCGAGGCCAATGAGCTGATGGCCGAGCGCGACGCCGCCCCCGGCTCGGACGAGCACACCCCGGCGGTCGACGCCGAGCAGGCCGCGCTGGCGCTGCTCCGCGCCCAGCTCGGCGCCCGGCCGATCGACGGCTGAGCCCCGGGAGCTGTGCTCCGCACAGTCGTGGGGGGGGGGGGGGGGGGGGGGGGGGGGGGGGGGGGGGGGGGGGGGGGGGGGGGGGGGGGGGGGGGGGGGGGGGGGGGGGGGGGGGGGGGGGGGGGGGGGGGGGGGGGGGGGGGGGGGG
>NZ_JBJHAG010000054.1:0-6511 GCF_054050925.1 Modestobacter sp. SYSU DS0657
CGCCCCCCCGCCCCCCCCCACCCCCCCCCCCCCCCCCCCCCCCCCCCCCCCCCCCCCCCCCCCCCCCCCCCCCCCCCCCCCCCCCCCCCCCCCCCCCCCCCCCCCCCCCCCCCGCCGTTCCCGCAGGTCACCGTGCTGCCCGCGCTGCCCGTGCTCGGGCCGGACGACGTGCTGGCGGTGCCGGTCGGCGCCCGCGGCGCGTTGCCGCCCTGGCTGAGCGGTCCGGACGCCGGTCCGGAGCCGCCGGTCGACCCGGAGTTCCTCGCCGGCGCGCTGGCCGACACCGGCAACGGCGGGAAGCCCGGCGGGATCACCAACCTGCCGGTCCCGGGCCGGCGCCCGCGCAGCGTGGTCGCGGTGGGTGTCGGCGACGCCACCGTGCCCGACCTGCGCAGCTACGTGGCGGTCGCGGTCCGCCGCGCGCAGACCCTCGCCGAGCACGGCGCCCGCCGGCTGGTGCTGCCGCTGGACTCCGCCGCCGGGCCGGCCGGCGCCGAGGAGGTGCGCGCCGCCGTCGAGGCCGTCGTGCTGGCCGGGTACCGCTTCCGCACCTCGTCGACCCCACACCCGCCCCGGCTCGCCGAGGTCGCCGTGGTGGCCGCCGACGCCGACGACCCGGCCGTGGCCGCCGGTGAGCTCGCCGGCTCGGTCGCCGCCGGCGCCGTCGCCTGGGCCCGCGACCTGGTGAACACCCCCAGCGACACCAAGACCCCCGCCTGGCTCGCCGACCAGGTCCTCGCCCGGCTGGCCGGCCTCGCGCACGTCGAGGCCACGGTGCTCGGCCCCGACCAGCTGCGCGCCGGCGGCTTCGGTGGGGTGCTCGCCGTCGGCGGCGGCTCGGCCTCGCCGCCGCGGGTGGTCGTCGTCCGGTACACGCCGCCCGGGGCGGGGGAGGGGCACCCGGTCCTGGTCGGCAAGGGCATCACCTTCGACACCGGGGGCCTGTCGATCAAGACCACCGCCGGCATGCGCGAGATGAAGACCGACATGGCCGGCGCCGCGGCGGTGCTCGCGGCCGTCGACGCCGCCGCCCGGCTGGAGCTGCCGGTCGCGGTCACCGCCGTGGTCGCGCTCGCCGAGAACGCCGTCTCCGGCTCGGCCTACCGCCCCGCCGACGTCGTCCGGCACGTCGGCGGGCGCACCACCGAGGTGCGCAACACCGACGCCGAGGGCCGGCTGGTGCTCGCCGATGCCCTGGCCCACGCGCACACCGAGCTCGGCGCCACCGCGCTGGTCGACGTCGCCACCCTGACCGGTGCGGTGAAGACGGCGCTGGGCGCCCGCACCGCGGGGCTCTACGCCACCGGCGACGGGCTCGCCGACGGGCTGCTCACCGCCGCCGGGCACGCCGGTGAGTCGTTCTGGCGGATGCCGCTGACCGAGGAGCACGTGGGTCACCTGCGCGCCCAGCTGGACTCCGACGTCGCCGACGCCAACAACGCGCCGGGCAACCCGGGGTCGACGACGGCGGCGCTGTTCCTGCAGCCGTTCACCGGCGGCCTGCCCTGGGCCCACCTGGACGTCGCCGGCCCGGCCCGCGCCGGCAGCGACGCCGCCGAGGTGGTCAAGGGGGGCACCGGGTTCGCCGTCCGCACCCTGCTGCGCTGGCTGGAGGCCGGTGCACCGGTGGCGGAGCAGGTCGTCCGGGACTGAACAGGTCGTCCGGGGCCGAAGAGGTCGTCCGGGGCCGAAGAGGTCGTCCGGGACCGAACAGATCGTCCGGGACCGACGGGTGTTCCCGGGTCGCGCCGCGGGCATGGCAGTCCGTGGCGTCGCGCCGACCGGTGCGGCCGGGACCCGAGGGGGAGAACCATGGGCATGATGGACAAGGCCAAGAGCGCGCTGAACAGCGACAAGGGTGAGCAGGTCAGCGACAAGGGCCTGGACAAGGGCGAGCAGTTCGCCGACCAGAAGACCGGCGGCAAGCACGACGCGCAGATCGACAAGGGCCGCGACTTCGCCGACGAGCGGATCGGCCGCCCCGGCGACGGCAGCTGATCCACCGGGCCGGCGCCTCCACCGGGCGCCGGCCCCGGCCCGTCCGGCAGGATCGGCGGATGACCTCCTCGGACGAGCGGGACCAGCGCAGTTCGAACCAGCGGGACCAGCGCGGGGTCGTCTTCCCGGCCGGGCCGGACGGGCGGCGCAGCACGGCCGCCGTCGGCCGGGCGGTGGTCGCGGACGCGCTGCGCCCCGTCGACCCGACCGGGGCGCGCGCCGCCGAGCACGAGACGAACTGGCGAGCCGGCTACCTGGCGCACGTCCGGCGCACCGTGGAGGCGGGCCTCGCCTCACCCGCGGCGGCCCGCAGCGTGGCCGCGGCCGGCCTGGACTCCCTGCACTCCCGGATGCGGGTCGCCGGCGCCGACGGCGAGGTCGAGCTGGACGCGCTGCGCACCGCGGCTCCCCGCCGGTCGCCGGTCACCGTCGAGGTGCGCGGCGAGGCGCAGCCGGAGCGCGAGCTGACCCTGCCGTGGCGCGGGCAGCGGTTGCGCGGCGACGACGTCCGCCGTCGGCTGGACGCCTGGGTGTCCGGCGGGGTGGTCGAGCCCAGCTGCGCCGACGCGGTGCGCACCGTGCTCGACCACCCGGAGTGGCTGGCGCTGCACGGGCGCACGGTGGCCGTGCTGGGCGCCGGCGCCGAGATGGGGCCGCTCCCGGCCCTGCTGCGCTGGGGCGCCCGGGTGGCCGCCGTCGACCTGCCGCGGGTGGAGCTGTGGCACCGGGTGCTGGACACCGCCCGGCGCGGCGCGGGCACGCTGCTCCTGCCGGCCCGGCGGGACCACGCCGACCCGGCCGCCGAGGCCGGGGCCGACCTCGTGGCCGAGGTGCCCGAGGTCGCCGAGTGGCTGCTCGGCCTCCCCGGCGGCCTCGTGGTCGGCAACTACGTCTACGCCGACGGCGCCACCAACGTGCGGGTCTCCACCGCGGTCGACGCGCTCACCGTGCGCCTGCAGCACCGCCGTCCCGATCTCGCGCTGGCCTTCCTCGCCACCCCCACCGACGTCTTCGTGGTGCCGCGCGACGCGGTCGCGGCCTCGGTCGCGGCGTACGCCGACCGGTCGCGGACGGCGAAGCTGCTGGGCCGGCCGCTGCGCACCCTGTCGGCGGGGCGGCTGCTGCAGCGCAACTACGTGCCCGGTGCCGACCCGGGGATCAACGACAGCCTGGTCCCCCAGCAGGGCCCCAACTACGCGCTGGCCAAGCGGGTGCAGCGCTGGCGGGCGACCGTCGCCCGCGCCGGCGGGGCCACCGTCTCGCTCAACGTCGCGCCCCCGACCCGCACCCGCTCGGTGGTGAAGAACCGGGCGCTGGCCGCCGCCTACGCGGGTGCGCACCGCTTCGGGGTGGAGGTGTTCGACCCCGCGACGTCGAACGTGCTGATGGCCGCGCTGCTGGTGCACGACCTGCACACCGATGGGGGCCCGGCGCACGCGCACCCGTGGCAGGACGAGGCGTACTCCGCCGCGCACGGCGGGCTGTGGCGCGGTCCGTACGCCCCGCGCAGCGCCCTCGGGCTGGCCGCCGTGCTCGGGGTCGCCGGCGCCCGCGGCTGAGCTGCCGGCGGTCGCCCGCGCGTGTTCCGCTCCGCGGTGGGCCGCACCCCCCTACGGTGCCGCCATGGAGCAGGCTCCCGCACCCATCGGGCCCGCGCCTCGGCGGGCGCGGCTGGGCAATCCTTGGACGGCGTTGCGGGTGGTGCTGGCGGTCGGCTGGCTGGCCGTCGCGCTCGTCGTTGTCCTCACCGGACAGCGGGCCGCGTCGCTGGGCGACCTGCGCGGCGCCATCGCGGACGGGCGGGTGGACGAGGTCGCGGTGACCGAGGGGCTGGAACCGGGGGCCACCGGCGTCGCCGTGCAGACGGCGGTGTGGCGCGCGGGGCCCATCACGCACCACACCGAGGTGTGGGCGGTCAGCCCGGGGCAGCAGGCGCCGGACGGCACCCGCCCGGTCGTTCCCGGCGACCTGGCGGACGAGCTGCGCACCCAGCACCCGGAGCTGCGGATCGCCCCTGCGGCCGAGCGGTTCTCCTGGTCGGAGGTGTTCGGCTGGCGGGTGTCCACCTGGGTCGGGCTGGTCCTGTTCCTCGGCGCGGTCGCGGTGGTGTTCCTGCTGCTCGCCGGGCCGCGGCCGGCGCGCGCGACCCGGTGGGCCTGGTTCTGGCTGAGCTGGAACCCGGTGGGGTCCCTGGCGTTCCTGCTGCTGTCCGGGCCGTTCCCCGGGCTGCCGGCGCCCCGGCCCGGGACCCGCCGGCTGACCGGCGGGTGGGCGTTCCTGCTCAGCCTCGTCCTCGGCTCCGCGCTCTTCTCCGCGGGCGGCTGATCCGGGACGACGCGTCTGCTGCCCCGTCACCCGTTCCCGCGGCCGCACGATCAGGTCACCTGGTCGTGCGTGCTCCTGGCTCACCTCCTGGGCTGAGCCAGGAGCACGCACGGTGAGCTCAGCTGATCCCCGGAGAACGGCCGGGGAACGGCGGGCGAACGGTGGGGAGGAGGCTCAGGGCGGTCTCAGGGTGCCTGCTCGGGGCCGCCTCAGGGTCGGTTGGGGGGCCTCCCCGATGTACCGCGGGAGCGCGCGCCGACAGGCTTTCGGGCATGGACACAACCGCTGCTCAGCAGGCCCGGGCCACGCGATGATCGTCGCCCGGGACCTCACGAAGACGTACGGCTCCAAGGTCGCCGTGGACGGCGTCAGCTTCACCGTGGAGCCCGGCCGGGTCACCGGCTTCCTCGGCCCGAACGGGGCCGGCAAGTCCACCACGATGCGGATGATGGTCGGCCTGGACCGGCCCACCAGCGGCAGCGTCACCATCGGTGGCCGCAGCTACGCCGACGTCCCCGCGCCCCTGCGCTCGGTCGGCGTGCTGCTGGAGGCGCGGGCGCTGCACCCGGGCCGCAGCGCCCGCAGCCACCTGCGGTGGCTGGCCGCCAGCAACGGCATCCCGGCCAAGCGGGTGGACGAGGTGCTCGACCTGGTGGGCCTCACCGACGTCGCCGACCAGCGGGTGGGCCGGTTCTCCCTCGGCATGGGCCAGCGGCTGGGCATCGCCGTCGCGCTGCTCGGTGAGCCGCCGGTCGTCGTCCTCGACGAGCCGGTCAACGGCCTGGACCCCGAGGGCATCCGCTGGGTGCGGAACCTCGCCCGCGAGCTCGCCGGCCAGGGGCGCACCGTGCTGGTCTCCAGCCACCTGATGAGCGAGATGGCGCTGACCGCCGACCACCTGATCGTGATCGGCCGCGGCCGGGTGCTGGCCGACTGCTCGATGGCCCAGTTCATCACCGACCACGCCACCTCCTACGTGCGGGTGCGCACCCCGCGGCCCGGCGAGGTCGCCGAGCTGCTGCAGCGCTCCGGCCTGGACGTCGACCGGCACGGCGACGAGCTGCGGGTGCAGGGCCTGGACGCCGCCGGCGTCGGGGAGCTGGTCGGTGGGGCCGGCCTCCACCTGCACGAACTGACCCTCGTCCAGTCCTCGCTCGAGGACGCCTTCATGACCCTCACCGCCGGCAGCGTCGAGTACGGCGCGCACCCGGCCGAGCCCGTGGGAGCCCTCCGATGACCGAGTCCTCGACCCTCGCCGTGCCCCCTCCGGCGCCGGACGTCGTCTCCCTGGATCCCGACCGGCACGTGCCCGGTGTCCGGACCCCCGGCTTCGCGGCGGCGCTGCACGCCGAGTGGATCAAGTTCTGGACCGTCCGGTCGACCCGCTGGGCGCTGTCGTTGCTGTTCCTGCTGGGCGCGGGGACGACCGCGCTGATCTGCTGGGCCGTGGCCCGGGACCTCGCCAGCGGTGAGGCGGGTGAGCCGGCCGCGGCGTTCGTCACCTGGGGCATGCTCTTCGCCCAGCTCACCGCGGTCGCGCTGGGCACGCTGGTGGTCACCGGCGAGTACGGCACCGGGATGATCCGCGCCTCCCTGACCGCGGTGCCCCGGCGCGGGTCGGTCATCGCCGCCAAGGGTCTGCTGGTGGTCGGCACCCTCTTCCTGGCCGGCCTGGTCACGGCGGTCGCGGGGTACCTGGCCGGCAACTGGTTCCTCGACCGGGAGGGTGTGGGCCTCGCACTGTCCGACGACGGCGTGCTGCGGGCACTGCTGGGCAGCGGCCTGTACCTGGCGGGGGTCGGGCTGTTCGGCCTGGCCCTGGGGCTGCTGATCCGCAACAGCGCCGCCGCGATCACCGTCGGCATCGGCGTGCTCTTCGTCATCGGCAACCTGGCCTTCGCCCTGCCGGGGACGTGGGGTGAGTGGGTCGCCAAGCTGCTGCCGGGCAACGCCGGAGCGGTGGTGAGCCAGGTGGCGATGTTCGACGGCTCTCCGCTCCTCGGCCCCTGGGCGGGTTTCGGTGTCTTCGCCGCCGAGACCGCGGTCCTGCTCACCGTCGCCGTCGTCCTCTTCCGCCGCCGGGACGCCTGAAGAAACGGCCCCCTTGCCCCCCCCGCCACTCGCAGGCTCGCGGCGGGCCCCTGCAAGGGGGCCGACCGGTGGCCCGGTCCGCTTCGCGGACCGGGCC
>NZ_JBJHAG010000055.1:0-5380 GCF_054050925.1 Modestobacter sp. SYSU DS0657
GGGGCCCCCCCCGGGCGCGGCGCCGCCCCGGGGGGCCCCCCCCCCCCGGGGGGCCCCCCCCCCCCGACGGTCGAGCGCAGGATCAGGTGGTCTGCTGGCGCTTCGGCTCGGAGCGGGCGTCCAGCTGGATCTCCTTCTCCGCGCGGGGCACGCCGGCCTTCAGCTCCTTGGTCCGCTCCACCTCGGCGTCGAACTCGATGCCGAACAGCAGCGACAGGTTGATCAGCCAGAACCAGATCAGGAAGATCACCACGCCGGCCAGCGCCCCGTAAGTGGCGTTGTAGCTGCCGAAGTTCGCCACGTAGAAGGCGAAGGCAGCGGAGGCGACGACCGCCACCAGGATGGCGACGCCGGCGCCGGGGCTGACGAACTTGAAGCCGCGCAGCTTCGCGTTCGGGGTCGCGTAGTAGAGGACGGCGATCATCAGCGCCAGCAGCACCAGGATCACCGGCCACTTGGCCCACGTCCAGACGGTCAGCACGGTGTCGCCCAGCCCGATGGCCTGACCGATCGCGTCGACCACCGGGCCGCTGAGCACCAGCATCGCCAGGATCAGCGCGGCGAACAGGATGCCGATCAGGGTGACCAGCAGCTGCAGCGGCTTCAGCTTCCAGATCTTGCGCCCCTCGCGGGTCTCGTAGACCACGTTGGCCGCCCGGGTGAAGGCCCCGACGTAGCCCGACGCCGACCAGATGGCGCCGGCCAGACCGAGGACCAGACCGAAGCCGGCCGCCGTCGAACTCCCCGCGACCTGCTGGATCACCGGGTTCAGCGTCTCGGCCGCGTCGTCGGGGACGACCTCGGTGAGCGCGGTGGTGAGCTCCTCCGGGTCGGTGAGTAGCCCGACGATGGAGGCGAGTGCGGCGAGCGCCGGGAACAGCGCCAGCACGCCGTAGTAGGTGAGCGAGGCGGCCCAGTCGGTGAGGCCGTCCTCGCTGAACTCCTTCAGCGTGCGCTTGAACGTGCCACCGGTGGTGGGCTTGGGGTCGGCACCGGTGGGCGCGAAGTCCGCCCGCTCGTGGGTGATGTTGTCGTCGTCCGGCGCGGTGTCGCGGGCGACGTTCGGGTCGTTCCTGGAGGTGTCCCCTCCAGCGCCCTGCTGGGCGCTGCGTGCTCGTGCTCCGGCCATCAGGCCCTCCGGTGTGCCGCTGGTCTGTGTCGGAGCTGCGGTTCCCACTCCGAACGCCGGTCACGCCTGCGGAGGACGCATTCCGGTAACGGCTGTTCCTGGCGGGCGGACCAGGGGTGAACACCCGGAGAACAGGCCGCTCCCGACCGCGCCGCACCGGCGGGAGCGACGAGCATCACATCGAATCGCCGAAGAAGTCTCCCAGGGAACGGTTCGCCGGTGACGGAACGGGCACCGATTCGTCCAGAACGGCAACCGCTGGCTCCCCCCGGCGGTCCCCGAGAGGAAGTGTGGAGCAGACAGATGGTGTTGTGGCCGGCGGTGACCCTGGTCGGTTTCCTGGTGCTGACCGCTCTGGTGATCGCGATGGGCACCCAGTCGACGGCGCGCTGGGAGGCGGAGAAGCGGGCGGCGTCCGCCCCGCGGGCCCGGCATGCGGCCCCCGAGGGCGTTCGCGCCACGGCGGCCCTGTAGCCCCTCCCCGTACGCGCCCGACGGCGGTCCCCCAGCTGGGGGGCCGCCGTCGTCGCGTTCAGAGCCAGTCGGGCGGGGTGTCCAGCACCGTCCGGTCCAGCGAGGCCAGCAACGCCAGCTGCGGCCCGACCTTCGGCAGCTCCCAGCGCTGGAAGAACCGCGCTGCCTGCCGCTTGCCGGCGTAGAAGGCGCCGTCCCGGCCCTGCTCGTCCCGCCCCTCGGTGGCCAGCGCCTGCTCCAGCCACAGCCAGCCGACGACGACGTGCCCGACCGCCTCCAGGTACACCGTCGCGTTGGCGAGCGCCTGCTCCGGGTCACCGTCGGCCCACAGCACACCGGTGACCGTGCCGATCCGCCGCACCAGCTCGTCCAGGGTGGCGGCGAGGTCGGCCCAGGTGGTCTCCCGGGCCCGGAGGGTGGTGGCGGAGATGGTCTCGGCCAGCAGGGCCAGGCCCGCGCCGCCGTCGGCGACCACCTTGCGGCCCAGCAGGTCCAGCGCCTGGATGCCGTGGGTGCCCTCGTGGATCGGGTTGAGCCGGTTGTCCCGGTAGAACTGCTCGACGGGGAAGTCCCGGGTGTAGCCGGCGCCGCCGAGCACCTGCACGGCCAGGTCGTCCGCGGCCAGGCACCACTGCGAGGGCCAGCTCTTCGCGATCGGGGTGAGCACCTCCAGCAGGAGGTGGGCCCGGGCTCGCGCGTCCTCGGTCTCCGCCGTCCGCTCCTCGTCGACGAGCCGCGCGCAGTACAGGCCCAGCGCCAGCCCGCCCTCCACGTAGGACTTCGCCGCCAGCAGCATCCGCCGCACGTCGGGGTGCTCGATGATCGGCACCGGGGCAGCCCCGCCGTCGCCCGCCCGCCCCTTACCGGCCAGCGGGCGGCCCTGGGTGCGGGTGCGCGCGTAGTCGAGGGCGTGCAGGTAGCCCGTGTAGCCGAGCGCGGTGGCGCCCATCCCGACGCCGATCCGCGCCTCGTTCATCATGTGGAACATGTAGGTCAGGCCGCGGTGCTGCTCGCCGACCAGGAAGCCCACGGCCCCGGGGCGGCCGCCGGGGGTGTACCCACCCTCACCGAAGTTGAGCAGGGTGTTCGTCGTCCCGCGGTAGCCCATCTTGTGGTTGAGCCCGGCCAGCACGACGTCGTTGCGCTCACCGAGCCTGCCGTCCTCACGCACGAGGAACTTGGGCACGACGAACAGCGAGATGCCCTTCACGCCGGGCGGGCCGCCGGGGATCTTGGCCAGCACCAGGTGGACGATGTTCTCGGTGAGCTCGTGGTCGCCCGCCGAGATCCACATCTTGGTGCCGGTCAGCCGGTAGCTGCCGTCGTCCTGCGGCTCCGCGCGGGTGGTGATGTCGGCCAGCGACGAGCCGGCCTGCGGTTCGGAGAGCGCCATCGTGCCGAACCAGCGGCCCTCGGCCATCGGCGGCACGAAGGTCTGCACCTGCTCGGCCGTGCCGTGCGCGACCAGCAGGTTGGCGTTGGCCATGGTGAGGAACGGATAGGCCGAGGTGCCGATGTTCGCCGCCTGGAACCACGCGTGCACCGCCTGGTTCACCACCGCCGGCAGCTGCAGCCCGCCCAGCTCCTCGGGCAGCGCGGCGGCGGTCATCCCGGCGTCGGCGAACACCCGCAACGCCGCGGCGACCTCCGGGATGAGCTGCACCCGGCCGTCGACGACCTGCGGCTCGTGCTCGTCGGCGGCCCGGTTGTGCGGCGCGAAGTGGTCGGTGGCGATCTCCGCGGCGAGCTCGAGCACCGCGTCGAAGGTCTCCCGCGAGTGCTCGGCGTATCGGGGGCGCTTCGAGAGCACCTCGACCTGCAGCCACTCGTGCAGCAGGAACTCCAGGTCGCGGGCGCTGAGGATCGACGACGGGGGCACGGGCTCCTCCTGGCGACGGCGGTGTCGGGTGGGCCGGGGCCCGTGCCGCCAGGCTAGGCCGGGTGTCCGGCGCAGGCCGGTCGGGTACGAGCCGGCCATGGACCTGTCCAAGATCGTGACCCGCGCGACGGGCCTGGCCAGTGAGGCCGGGAGCGGCGCGCTCAAGCAGCTGCAGCACCTCCGGGTGCCCGGGGTCGGTCAGACCTCGGTCACCGACGACCCGCGGACGGCGGCCCGGCGCTGGCGGGCCGTCACCGTGCTGACCGACGTCGACGCGCTGCGGACGACGACGCCGGCGCCGCTGGCGGCCTTCGGCGACCGGCTGGAGGTCCGGGTGACCCCGGCGCCGGGCGACCGGGGTGCCGAGCTGGCCGCCCGCTTCCGCGGCCCGGTGACGAAGGACGAGATCGGCGAGCTCCGCGCGGCGCTGCGGGAGGCCAAGCAGCTGGTCGAGGTGGGCGAGGTGCTGCGGGTCGAACCGCAGCCGCACGGCCACCGCAAGGAGACGCCGCAGGGCGCCGTCCTGGACGGCATGACCCGCGACGCGGGCAAGGAGGGAGTGCTGTGAAGGCCGCGACCTGGACCGGGGTGAACGAGGTCTCCGTCGAGGAGGTCCCCGAGCCGCAGCTGCTCAACGACCACGACGTCATCCTGAAGATCACCCAGTCGGTCACCTGCGGCTCGGACCTGCACCTGGTGGGCGGCTACATCCCGTTCATGCGCGCCGGTGACGTGCTGGGCCACGAGTTCATCGGCGAGGTCGTCGAGGCCGGGCCCGCCGTGCGGAACCGGAAGGTGGGCGACCGGGTCGTCGTCGCGCCGTTCGCCGCCTGCGGCAACTGCTGGTACTGCAAGCAGGAGCAGTACTCGCTCTGCGACAACGGCAACGCGAACCCGGGCATCACCGAGGGGCTGTGGGGCCAGAGCCCCGGTGGCTGCTTCGGGTACTCCCACGCGATGGGTGGCTACGCGGGCAGCCACGCCGAGTACATGCGGGTGCCCTACGCCGACGTCGGCACCTTCGTCGTCCCCGAGGGCGTCTCCGACACCCGGGCGCTGTTCGCCTCCGACGCCGCCTCGACCGGCTGGATGGGCGCCGACCTGGCCGGCACGAAGCCCGGGGACGTCGTCGCCGTCTGGGGCGCCGGCGGAGTGGGCCAGATGGCCGCCCGGGCGGCGGTGCTCCTGGGCGCCGAGCAGGTCGTCGTCCTGGACCGGGTGCCCGAGCGGCTGGCCCAGGTGCGCGAGAACGTGGGCGCCGAGGCGGTCGACTACACGACCACCGACGTCCTGGCGGAGCTGCGCGAGCGCACCGGCGGCCGCGGTCCGGACGTCTGCATCGAGGCCGTCGGCATGGAGGCGCACAGCCCCGGCGCGCCGGGCGTCTACGACCAGGTGAAGCAGCAGCTGCGGCTGCAGACCGACCGGCCCACCGCGTTGCGCGAGGCGATCATGGCCTGCCGCAAGGGCGGTTCGGTGTTCAGCCTCGGCGTCTTCGCCGCGATGGTGGACAAGTTCCCGATGGGCGCGGTGATGAACAAGGGCCTGACCCTGCGCGGAGCCCAGGTGCACGCCCAGCGGTACATCCCCGAGCTGCTGGAGCGGATGGCCCGCGACGAGCTGGTCACCGAGCACCTGGCCACCCACGTGCTGCCGCTGAGCGAGGCGCCGCGGGGGTACCAGATGTTCAAGGACAAGACCGACGGCTGCGTGCGGGCGGTCTTCGAGCCCTGACACCCGAGGCGGCGCACCTGCCCGCCGGTTGATCACGGGCAACACGTCGCGGGGGGGGGGGGGGGGGGGGGGGGGGGGGGGGGGGCCCCGGCGGGGGGCTCACCCGCCTGCGCGCCCGGCGGGTGGGGGCGGCGGGCGGGCGCCCCCCCCCCCCCCGGGCGGCG
>NZ_JBJHAG010000056.1:0-5325 GCF_054050925.1 Modestobacter sp. SYSU DS0657
TGCGATTGGGTTGGGGATTCCTTTGGTTGATTGACATCGAGAGTGCTAGCTCTCGGTTCTCAGCCGTGGGTTGAATTCATCTACGGAGAGTTTGATCCTGGCTCAGGACGAACGCTGGCGGCGTGCTTAACACATGCAAGTCGAGCGAGGCCCTCCTTCGGGGGGTGCCCTAGCGGCGAACGGGTGAGTAACACGTGGGCAACCTGCCCTCAGCTCTGGGATAACTCCAAGAAATTGGTGCTAATACCGGATGTGACCGCTGACCGCATGGTCTGGTGGTGGAAAGATTTATCGGCTGAGGATGGGCCCGCGGCCTATCAGCTTGTTGGTGGGGTAGTGGCCTACCAAGGCGACGACGGGTAGCCGGCCTGAGAGGGTGACCGGCCACACTGGGACTGAGACACGGCCCAGACTCCTACGGGAGGCAGCAGTGGGGAATATTGCGCAATGGGCGAAAGCCTGACGCAGCGACGCCGCGTGAGGGATGACGGCCTTCGGGTTGTAAACCTCTTTCAGTAGGGACGAAGCGAAAGTGACGGTACCTACAGAAGAAGCACCGGCCAACTACGTGCCAGCAGCCGCGGTAATACGTAGGGTGCAAGCGTTGTCCGGAATTATTGGGCGTAAAGAGCTCGTAGGCGGTCTGTCGCGTCGGCTGTGAAAACCCGAGGCTCAACCTCGGGCCTGCAGTCGATACGGGCAGACTGGAGTACTGCAGGGGAGACTGGAATTCCTGGTGTAGCGGTGAAATGCGCAGATATCAGGAGGAACACCGGTGGCGAAGGCGGGTCTCTGGGCAGTTACTGACGCTGAGGAGCGAAAGCGTGGGGAGCGAACAGGATTAGATACCCTGGTAGTCCACGCCGTAAACGTTGGGCGCTAGGTGTGGGGGCCATTCCACGGTCTCCGTGCCGCAGCTAACGCATTAAGCGCCCCGCCTGGGGAGTACGGCCGCAAGGCTAAAACTCAAAGGAATTGACGGGGGCCCGCACAAGCGGCGGAGCATGTTGCTTAATTCGATGCAACGCGAAGAACCTTACCTAGGCTTGACATGCACGGAAATCTCGTAGAGATACGGGGTGCCTTTGGCGTCGTGCACAGGTGGTGCATGGTTGTCGTCAGCTCGTGTCGTGAGATGTTGGGTTAAGTCCCGCAACGAGCGCAACCCTCGTCCTATGTTGCCAGCACGTGATGGTGGGGACTCATAGGAGACTGCCGGGGTCAACTCGGAGGAAGGTGGGGATGACGTCAAATCATCATGCCCCTTATGTCTAGGGCTGCAAACATGCTACAATGGCCGGTACAAAGGGCTGCGATACCGCGAGGTGGAGCGAATCCCAAAAAGCCGGTCTCAGTTCGGATTGGGGTCTGCAACTCGACCCCATGAAGTTGGAGTCGCTAGTAATCGCAGATCAGCAACGCTGCGGTGAATACGTTCCCGGGCCTTGTACACACCGCCCGTCACGTCACGAAAGTCGGTAACGCCCGAAGCCGGTGGCCCAACCCTTGTGGAGGGAGCCGTCGAAGGCGGGATCGGCGATTGGGACGAAGTCGTAACAAGGTAGCCGTACCGGAAGGTGCGGCTGGATCACCTCCTTTCTAAGGAGCACTGGCCGATCATTGCCGGGTTCGTCCTGGGTGGTTGGTCCAGAGTCACGCTCAGGCCGTGATGGTTGCCCTGTTGTGGGTGGCTGCTGGTGTCTGGGGTGTCGCTCACGGGTGGAACACTGGCTAGTTCGGTTGGTTGATTCTGGTTGCTGCTAGTACGGCCCTCGTTGGTGGGGGTGTGGAACGTGGTGGTCGGGTTGGCTGGTCGTAGGCACGCTGTTGGGTCCTGAGGGAACGGGTCGCTCCTGGTGCACCTGTGGGTGTGTGGGGGTGGGTGGTTGTCTCTGGTGGCAGGGCTTCGTGCTCGTCATACCGCTGGTGGTCTGCCTCTGTGTTGTGGGGGTGGGGTGCTGGGTCTGGTGGTGGGTGTTGCGGGGTGACTGTTCGTCGTTTGAGAACTGCACAGTGGACGCGAGCATCTTTTGTAGGTATCTGGATATCCGCACTGGTCCATCACTGGGGTTCCTCTTCTGGAGGGGCCGGCGCCTCCTTGTTGGGGGGTGTGGGGTGGTGGGTGGGTGTGGGTGTTGTTGTGTGGTCAAGTTGTTAAGGGCACACGGTGGATGCCTGGGCACCAGGAGCCGATGAAGGACGTAGGAGGCTGCGATAAGCCTCGGGGAGCTGCCAACCGAGCGTTGATCCGAGGATTTCCGAATGGGGGAACCCCGCACCAGTCATGTGGTGTGACCCGCGCCTGAACACATAGGGCGCGTGGAGGGAACGTGGGGAAGTGAAACATCTCAGTACCCACAGGAAGAGAAAACAACCGTGATTCCGTGAGTAGTGGCGAGCGAAAGCGGATGAGGCTAAACCGATTGCATGCCAAGCCGGCAGGCGTTGTGCGGTCGGGGTCGTGGGACGATTCAGCATCTTCTGCCGAGGGTGCAGGGAGTGAGAAAGCACTGTGTTAGTGGAAGGCCTCTGGAAGGGGTCGCCGTAGAGGGTGAGAGCCCCGTACACGAAAACTCAGTGCCTCCCGAGTTGTATCCCAAGTAGCACCGAGCCCGTGAAATTCGGTGTGAATCTGGCGGGACCACCCGCTAAGCCTAAATACTCCCTGGTGACCGATAGCGGACAAGTACCGTGAGGGAAAGGTGAAAAGTACCCCGGGAGGGGAGTGAAATAGTACCTGAAACCGTGTGCCTACAAGCCGTGAGAGCTCTGCCCTTGTGGTGGGGTGATTGCGTGCCTTTTGAAGAATGAGCCTGCGAGTTAGCGGTACGTGGCGAGGTTAACCCGTGTGGGGTAGCCGTAGCGAAAGCGAGTCCGAACAGGGCGTGTGAGTCGCGTGCTCTAGACCCGAAGCCGAGTGATCTACCCATGGCCAGGTTGAAGCGCGGGTAAGACCGCGTGGAGGACCGAACCCACTTCGGTTGAAAACGGAGGGGATGAGCTGTGGGTAGGGGTGAAAGGCCAATCAAACTCGGTGATAGCTGGTTCTCCCCGAAATGCATTTAGGTGCAGCGTCACGTGTTTCTTACCGGAGGTAGAGCACTGGATGGCCTAGGGGGCCCACAAGCTTACTGAAGTCAACCAAACTCCGAATGCCGGTAAGTGAGAGCGTGGCAGTGAGACTGCGGGCGATAAGGTTCGTAGTCGAGAGGGAAACAGCCCAGATCATCGGCTAAGGCCCCTAAGCGTGTGCTAAGTGGAAAAGGATGTGGGATCGCAGTGACAACCAGGAGGTTGGCTTAGAAGCAGCCACCCTTGAAAGAGTGCGTAATAGCTCACTGGTCAAGTGGTTCCGCGCCGACAATGTAGCGGGGCTCAAGCACACCGCCGAAGCTGTGGCATTCACATGTATCCCGTCCAGGATTTCGGTTCTGGGCCAGGTGTGTGGATGGGTAGGGGAGCGTCGTGTGGCGGTGGAAGCGGCGGAGTGATCCAGCCGTGGACGCCACACGAGTGAGAATGCAGGCATGAGTAGCGAAAGGGGAGTGAGAAACTCCCCCGCCGGATGACCAAGGGTTCCTGGGCCAGGCTAATCCGCCCAGGGTGAGTCGGGACCTAAGGCGAGGCCGACAGGCGTAGTCGATGGACAACGGGTTGATATTCCCGTACCCGCGAAAGAACGCCCATGCTGAACCCAGCGATGCTAACCACCCAAAGCGTGTGACTGACCTTCGGGTCTGATCGCGTGGCGCGTGGGATCCGGACTGGTAGTAGGCAAGCGATGGGGTGACGCAGGAAGGTAGTCCTACCGGTGAGTGGTAGTACCGGTGCAAGGGTGTGGCCCGTGGTGTAGGTAAATCCGCACCACATGCAGGGTGAGGCCCGACGCATAGCCGAATGAGGCGAATTGGATGATCCTATGCTGCCGAGAAAAGCCTCTAGCGAGTTCTTAGCGGCCCGTACCCCAAACCAACTCAGGTGGTCAGGTAGAGAATACCAAGGCGATCGAGCGAACTGTGGTTAAGGAACTCGGCAAAATGCCCCCGTAACTTCGGGAGAAGGGGGGCCATCTGCTGTGAACCGCCTTGCGCGGGGCAGCGGTGGGTGGCCGCAGAGACCAGTGAGAAGCGACTGTTTACTAAAAACACAGGTCCGTGCGAAGTCGAAAGACGATGTATACGGACTGACGCCTGCCCGGTGCTGGAACGTTAAGGGGACGGGTTAGCTCTTCGGGGCGAAGCTCAGAACTCAAGCGCCAGTAAACGGCGGTGGTAACTATAACCATCCTAAGGTAGCGAAATTCCTTGTCGGGTAAGTTCCGACCTGCACGAATGGCGTAACGACTTCTCAGCTGTCTCAACCACAGGCTCGGCGAAATTGCACTACGAGTAAAGATGCTCGTTACGCGCGGCAGGACGGAAAGACCCCGGGACCTTCACTATAGCTTGATATTGGTGTTCGGTTCGGCTTGTGTAGGATAGGTGGGAGACTGTGAAGCGGGCACGCCAGTGTTCGTGGAGTCATCGTTGAAATACCACTCTGGTCGAATTGGATGTCTAACCTCGGTCCGTGATCCGGATCAGGGACAGTGTCAGGTGGGTAGTTTAACTGGGGCGGTTGCCTCCCAAAATGTAACGGAGGCGCCCAAAGGTTCCCTCAGCCTGGTTGGCAATCAGGTGTTGAGTGCAAGTGCACAAGGGAGCTTGACTGCGAGACTGACGGGTCGAGCAGGAGCGAAAGCTGGGACTAGTGACCCGGCACCGGCATGTGGAAGCGGTGTCGCTCAACGGATAAAAGGTACCCCGGGGATAACAGGCTGATCTTCCCCAAGAGTCCATATCGACGGGATGGTTTGGCACCTCGATGTCGGCTCGTCGCATCCTGGGGCTGGAGTAGGTCCCAAGGGTTGGGCTGTTCGCCCATTAAAGCGGTACGCGAGCTGGGTTTAGAACGTCGTGAGACAGTTCGGTCCCTATCCGCCGTGCGCGTAAGAGACTTGAGAAGAGCTGTCCCTAGTACGAGAGGACCGGGACGGACGAACCTCTGGTGTGCCAGTTGTTCCGCCAGGAGCACTGCTGGTTGGCTACGTTCGGCAGGGATAACCGCTGAAAGCATCTAAGCGGGAAGCTCGCTTCAAGATGAGGTCTCTCACCGGGTTAACCGGGTAAGGCCCCCGCCCAGACCAGCGGGTTGATAGGCCGGAAGTGGAAGCGGCGTGAGTCGTGGAGCTGACCGGTACTAATAGGCCGAGGGCTTGATCACACACACCATCCAGCCTTCTAGCAAGTGATGTGTCGCGTCCACTGTGCAGCTCTGAAACGACGA
>NZ_JBJHAG010000057.1:0-1780 GCF_054050925.1 Modestobacter sp. SYSU DS0657
GTGACCAGCCAGGCCGTCGGCTGGGCGGGGTCGCTCACGCCCGGACCGTCCCGGCGGCGGCCTTGAGCGGCTCCCACCAGGCGCGGTTGTCCCGGTACCACTGCACCGTCAGCGCCAGGCCCTCCTCGAACGGCATCCGCGGCGCGTAGCCCAGCGCCGCGGTCTTGGAGAAGTCGACCGAGTAGCGCAGGTCGTGCCCCCCGCCGCGGGGGTCGACGATCTGCTCCACCGAGCTCCAGTCGCGGCCGGTGGCGGCCAGCAGCTGCTCGGTGAGCTCCCGGTTGGACAGCTCGCGCCCCCCGCCGATGTTGTAGATCTCGCCCGTGGCGCCCTGCTCCAGCACCAGCTGGATGCCGCGGCAGTGGTCGTCGACGAAGAGCCAGTCGCGCACGTTGGCGCCCTCGCCGTACAGCGGCACGGTGAGCCCGTCGAGCAGGTTGGTGACGAACAGCGGGATGACCTTCTCCGGGTAGTGGTACGGCCCGTAGTTGTTGCTGCACCGGGTGATCGAGACGTCCAGGCCGTAGGTCCGGGCGTAGGCGCGCGCGATCAGGTCGCTGGCGGCCTTGGAGGCCGAGTACGGGGAGTTCGGCTCGAGCAGGTGCTCCTCGGTCCACGAGCCGGAGTCGATCGAGCCGTACACCTCGTCGGTGGACACGTGCACCACCCGGCCGACGCCGGCGCGCAGGGCGGCCTCGAACAGCTGCTGCGAACCCAGCGCGTTGGTGACCACGAAGTCGGTGGCCCCGCCGCCGATGGAGCGGTCGACGTGCGACTCCGCGGCGAAGTGGACGACGGCGTCGTGCCCGGGGAGCGCGGCGTCCAGGTCCGCAGCCGAGCAGATGTCGCCCTGCACGAAGCGGTAGCGCGGGCTGTCGGCGACCGGCGCGAGGTTGGCCGGGTTGCCGGCGTAGGTGAGCTTGTCGAAGACGGTCACCTCGGCGTCCTCGAAGCCCGGGTAGCCCCCCGAGAGCATCGTGCGCACGTAGTGCGATCCGATGAAGCCGGCTCCGCCGGTGACCAGGACGCGCATGTCCGCAGACGGTAGCCGCCGTCGCAGGGCACCGGGGCGCGGCGCCGGGGCCCTCATCTGGGCGGGTGAGCGCCGCTGCCGGGGCAGGGCCGGCGCCGCCTACCGTGACCGGGTGCGCGGGATCATCCTGGCCGGGGGAACCGGCAGCCGGCTGTGGCCCATCACCCTGGGGGTCAGCAAGCAGCTGATGCCGGTCTACGACAAACCGATGATCTACTACCCGCTCTCCACGCTGATGATGGCCGGGATCCGCGAGGTGCTGGTCATCACCACGCCCGACGACCGGGACTCCTTCGCCCGCCTGCTCGGCGACGGCACCCGGCTCGGCATGCGCATCGACTACGCCGTGCAGCCCGCTCCGGAGGGCCTGGCGCAGGCGTTCCTCATCGGCGCGGACTTCCTGGACGGGCAGGCCGCGGCCCTGGTGCTCGGCGACAACATCTTCTACGGCGCGGGCCTCGGCACGGCCCTGTCCCGGCTGCCCGAGCCCGACGGCGGGCACGTGTTCGCCTACCACGTCGCCGAACCGGCGGCCTACGGCGTCGTGGAGTTCGACGCCGCCGGCCGGGTGCTGTCGATCGAGGAGAAGCCGGCCCGCCCGAAGAGCAGCTACGCGGTGCCGGGGCTGTACTTCTACGGCCCCGACATCGTCGACGTCGCCCGGGGCATCACCCCCAGCGGCCGGGGCGAGCTGGAGATCACCGCGGTCAACGAGCACTACCTGCGGCAGGGGCGGCTGACCGTCAC
>NZ_JBJHAG010000058.1:0-1229 GCF_054050925.1 Modestobacter sp. SYSU DS0657
CAGCGGCAGGACACCGTCTACCGGGCGGGCGTCTACGGCCGGCACCCCCGGGTGCCCACCGTCTATCGGGCGCTGGCCGAACGGGCCCGGCGGCGGCTGGACCCCCGCGCCTCCGCCTACGTGGCCGGAGGCGCCGGTGACGAGGACACCCAGCGCGCCGACCGCGCGGCCTTCGACCGGTGGGCGGTGGTGCCGCGGGTGCTCCGCGACGTGAGCGACCGGGACACCTCGGTCGAGCTCTTCGGCCGGCGCCTGCCCGCCCCGCTGCTGCTGGACCCGGTCGGCGCGCTGGAACTGGTGCACCCGGAGGCCGACCTGGCCGTGGCCCGCGCGGCGGCGGCCCTCGGCGTCCCGATGGTCTTCTCCAACCAGGCGTCGGTGCCGATGGAGACCACCGCCGCGGCGATGGGCGACGCCCCGCGCTGGATGCAGCTGTACTGGTCGACCTCCGACGAGCTGGTGGAGAGCCTGCTGGGCCGGGCCGAGAGCAGTGGCTGCCAGGCCGTCGTCGTCACGCTGGACACCACGATGCTCGGCTGGCGCCCGCGCGACCTGGACCTCGGCCACCTGCCCTTCGCGCTGGGCAAGGGGATCGCGCAGTACACCTCCGACCCGGTGTTCCGCCGGCTGGTCGAGGAGCGGGCCGCCGCGGCCGGCGCGCCGCGTGACCCGCAGCCCCGGCCCACGCTGTCCGCCGTCCGCGCGCTGGTCGGCATGGCCCGCGCCTGGCCGGGGCCGCTGGTGGAGAACCTGCGCTCCCCCCTCCCCCGGGCCGCCGTCGAGACCTTCCTGTCCATCTACTCCCGGCCCTCGATCACCTGGGCCGACCTCGCCTGGCTCCGCGAGCGCACCCGGCTGCCGATCGTGCTCAAGGGGGTGCTGCACCCCGACGACGCGCGGCGGGCGGCCGACGAGGGCGTCGACGGGGTGGTCGTCAGCACCCACGGCGGCCGGCAGGTCGACCGCTCGATCGCGGCGCTGGACGCGCTGCCCGGTGTGGTCGCCGCGGTCGGCGACCGGATGCCGGTGCTCTTCGACAGCGGGGTGCGCAGCGGCGCCGACGTGCTCGTCGCCGTCGCGCTCGGGGCCCGGGCGGTGCTGCTGGGCCGGCCGTGGGTGTGGGGGCTGGGCCTGGCCGGGGAGGCCGGCGTGCGCCAGGTGGTCGAGGACGTGCTCGGGGAGTTCGACCTCACCCTGGGCCTGACCGGCCACACCGCCGTCGACCAGCT
>NZ_JBJHAG010000059.1:0-1083 GCF_054050925.1 Modestobacter sp. SYSU DS0657
CGCGGCCCCCCCCCCGCGCCGCGGCGCGCGGGCGGGGCCGGGGGGAGGGCGGGGGGGGGCCCCCCCCCCCCCCCCACGGAACGGCCTACCCGAGCTGCGCGGCGCCGCCCAGCGGGGCGGCGACCGGGCGCTTGGCGACGCGGCCGTCGCCGGAGGACCGGCCGGTGAGCCGACGGCCGATCCAGGGCAGCACGAACCCGCGCACCCAGGCCAGCTCCTGCGCGGCGACCTCGCGGACCGACTTCGGCGGCGCGGGCTCCAGCGGGGTGCGCCAGCCCTCGTCGGCCACCGGCACGCCGAGGGCGGCCGCGGCGGCCAGCGCGGTGCGGCGGTGCCCCTCGGCGGTCAGGTGGATCCGGTCACCGGGGTCCCACATCCGCGCGTCCTGCAGCCAGGCCGCGCCCCACTGGTCGAGCACGACGGCGCCGTGCCGGGCGGCGATCGACCACAGGTGGGAGTTGAAGACGGCCACCCGGCCGCGGGTGCGCCGGATGATCGGGGTCTGCCGGGGGTCGACGCCGGTGGCCAGCAGCACGTCGGCGCCGGCCTCCCGGAACGCGACCACGGCGGTCTCCAGGTCAGCGGCCAGCCGGTCGGGGTCGACGCCGGGGCGCAGCAGGTCGTTGCCGCCGGCGACCAGGCTCACCAGGTCGGGTGCGGCCGCGAGCGCCACCGGCACCTGCTCGTCGAGCACCTGCGCGAGCAGCCGGCCGCGGATGGCGAGGTTCGCGTACTCGATCTCCCCGCTGGGAGAGGCGGCGGCCAGGTGGCCGGCGAGCCGGTCGGCCCAGCCGCGGAAGGCATCGGGCGCGGTGGGGTCCGGGTCGCTGAGCCCCTCGGTGAAGGAGTCCCCCAGCGCGATGTAGCGCTGCCACGTCCGTCGATCACTGCCCGGTTGCACGCGACCACTGCACCACACCCGGCGGGCCCGCCCGCCCCGCCCCCGGCGACCCCTTCCCCGGGGGGGGGGGGGGGGGGGGGGGGGGGGGGGGGGGGGGGGGGGGGGGGGGGGGGGGGGGGGGGGGGGGGGGGGGGGGGGGGGGGGGGGGGGGGGGGGGGGGGGGGGGGGGGGGGGGGGGGGGG
>NZ_JBJHAG010000060.1:0-1034 GCF_054050925.1 Modestobacter sp. SYSU DS0657
CCCCCCCCCCCCCCCCCCCCCCCCCCCCCCCCCCCCCCCCCCCCCCCCCCCCCCCCCCCCCCCCCCCCCCCCCCCCCCCCCCCCCCCCCCCCCCCCCCCCCCCCCCCCCCCCCCCCCCACGACTGTCGGCGGAGGGCCTCAGCCGCCGATCGCCCCGGCGGGCAGCGCAGCCATCCGCGCGGCGACCGCACGACCGGCCGCCGCGGTGATCCCGGGGTCCTCACCGATCAGCACCGACAGCACCTGGCCGGTGGCCTGTGCGAGGACGACCTGGGTCGTGCCGTCGGGGAGCCGGTACTGGAAGACGACGCTGCTGGCGGCCAGGCCCTCGGCGCTCGGGCCGGCCTCGAAGGTGTACTGGTCCTCCGGGCAGCGGCTGAACGCCTGCACCAGCTCCTGCAGCGCGGCTCCGGCGGCGGCCGGCGAGTCGTAGGCGATCGCCTCCGAGGACAGCCGCGGTGTGCCCGCCCCATCGAGCCCGACCACCGGCTGCTTCGACGTCCGGTGCGCCTCGGAGGCGAAGGTCTGGCCGCAGATGCCGGTCAGGCTCGGGTTCTCCGCGAGGTCGGCCCCGGCCGGCAGCGGGTTGGCCTGCACCGTCCAGTCGGCGGGGAGGTCGGCGGCGCGGAGCGCGACGGCGACCACGGCCTGGGCGGGGTCCGCCGCCGCGGCCGGGTCGGCCGTCGCCGCGGCGGCGGCCGCGTCACTCGCCGCCGTCGGCTCCGCAGTCCCGGGCCCGGCCGCGTCGGCCGGCTCCTCCGACGTCGAGCCGCAGCCGGTCAGCGCGAGCGCGCCGGTGGCCAGCGCGGTGATCAGGGCACGGCGGAGGGTCACCGCTGCGACGGTAACCCCCTGCCTGCCCCCGCTGACCGGCTTCGACCGCCGCCGGCGGCCCGCCCCCGGCACGGTCGTGGGGGGGGGGGGGGGGGGGGGGGGGGGGGGGGGGGGGGGGGGGGGGGGGGGGGGGGGGGGGGGGGGGGGGGGGGGGGGGGGGGGGGGGGGGGGGGGGGGGGGGGGGGGGGGGGGGGGGGGGG
>NZ_JBJHAG010000061.1:0-877 GCF_054050925.1 Modestobacter sp. SYSU DS0657
TGGGCCGGCCGTGGGTGTGGGGGCTGGGCCTGGCCGGGGAGGCCGGCGTGCGCCAGGTGGTCGAGGACGTGCTCGGGGAGTTCGACCTCACCCTGGGCCTGACCGGCCACACCGCCGTCGACCAGCTCTCCCGCGAAGTGTTGAGGGGCCGCTGACGAGCCGAAGGCGCGATGCCTGCTCCTCAGCCGAACGCGCAGCGCACGGGTCGTAATCGCGGGGCAGTTCGCCGGGGGACCACCTCGTCGACCGGGCGCAGCCGGCGACCGTGGCCGAGGTGCCGTGCGATGACGGTCCCGCCGGGCCGGAGGCCGCCGAGGACGTCGGTGGGGACGACGCCCCTCCGCACTTGGCCGGATAGCTGGCCTGAAGCGGAGTCCCGATTGTGGTGATGACGGTGGTGCCGCCGGACCCGCTGGCGAGACCGGCTCCTGGGTGGACCGCGAGTATCGGCAGTGGCGCGCGGCGCTTATCGCGACCCGACAGGAGGAGGCGCGAACCGCGCTGCGTCCGAGTGATCAAACGACCAAGCTGCCAGACCGTCAGGGCCAGGCCTCGCCCGCCAACGACCTGACGGAGAGGCCTCTTGGTGCGGCTGCTGAGGCCGGGGCAGTCGTTCCGACATTCCAGCCCACCGTCCGTGGCGCGCTCAAAGCCCTGTGACCGGACCGGCTCGGTCAGCCTTTGCCGAGCGCCGCCTGAAGCTTGAGGTCGCGCGGCTCAGGCGCAAGGCGTCCTGCCTTAGCGTTGGGGCGTGCAGATCCGTGAACTGTCCGTGCCCGACAGCTACGTCCTCGATCTCGTCGCGCACGGCGACGCTCGCGGCCGGTTCACCGAGTGGTACCGGGCCGACGTGCTGGCCGAGGCCACCGGGTCCGGC
>NZ_JBJHAG010000062.1:0-740 GCF_054050925.1 Modestobacter sp. SYSU DS0657
CCGGTCAGCCGATCGTGTTCAGCCACGGCTGGCCGCTGTCGGCCGACGACTGGGACGCCCAGCTGATGTTCTTCCTGCAGCACGGCTACCGGGTGATCGCCCACGACCGCCGGGGCCACGGCCGCTCGACCCAGACCGACGGCGGGCACGACATGGACCACTACGCCGACGACCTGGCCGCGCTCACCGCGCACCTGGACCTGCGCGACGCGGTGCACGTGGGCCACTCGACCGGCGGCGGCGAGGTCGTCCGGTACCTGGCCCGGCACGGCCAGGACCGGGTCGCGAAGGCAGCGCTCATCGCCGCCGTGCCGCCGCTCATGGTGCAGACCGACGCCAACCCCGGCGGGCTGCCCCAGAGCGTCTTCGACGACATCCAGACCCAGGTCGCCACCAACCGGGCGCAGTTCTACCGCGACCTGCCCGCCACCGCGTTCTACGGCTTCAACCGCCCGGGCGTCGAGCCGGTCGAGGGACTGATCCAGAACTGGTGGCGCCAGGGGATGATGGGCGGCATCAAGGCCCACTACGACGGCGTCGTCGCCTTCTCCCAGACCGACTTCACCGACGACCTCAAGAAGATCACCGTGCCGGTGCTGGTCATGCACGGCGACGACGACCAGGTCGTCCCGTACGCGGACTCCGGTCCGCTCTCGGCCGAGCTGCTGCCCAACGGCACGCTGAAGACCTACGCCGGCTTCCCGCACGGCATGCCGACCACCCAGGCCGAGACGATCAAC
>NZ_JBJHAG010000063.1:0-683 GCF_054050925.1 Modestobacter sp. SYSU DS0657
TCGGCGCCGGAGAGGGCGAACACCTCCCGGGCGAGACCGTGCCAGGTGGTCGTGCCGGCGTCGGTCGCGTGCAGGACACCCCGGACCGGGGTGCCGGCCAGCTCGACGAGCCCGCGGGCCAGGTCCGCGGACCAGGTCGGGCTGCCGGTCTGGTCGGCGACCACGGAGACGGTGTCGCGCTCGGACTCCAGCCGCAGCATGGTCCGCACGAAGTTGCTGCCGTGCGCGGCGTACACCCAGGCGGTGCGGACGACGACGACGTCGCCGCCCACCGCGGCCACCGCCCGCTCGCCGGCCAGCTTGGTGCGGCCGTAGGCGGTGCGGGGCGCGGGCTCGTCGTCGACGCCGTAGGGGGTCCGCGCGTCGCCGGCGAAGACGTAGTCGGTGGAGACGTGCACCAGCCGCCCGACGCCGGCGAGCTCCTCGGCCAGCCAGCCGGGCGCCTCGCCGTTGACCCGGTGGGCGGTGGCCTCGTCGGTCTCCGCGGCGTCGACGGCGGTGTAGGCGGCGGCGTTGAGCACCACCGGGCGGGCACCGCGGGACACGGCGTCGTCCCGCCACCGGCCGACGACCGCCCGCACCTGCGCCTCGTCGGTCAGGTCGAGCCGGCTGCGGCCCAGCGGGGTGACGTCGCGACCGGCGAGGACGCGCTGCAGGTCGGTGCCCAGCTGCCCGGAGGCGCC
>NZ_JBJHAG010000064.1:0-532 GCF_054050925.1 Modestobacter sp. SYSU DS0657
CTCCCCCACCTTCGGCGTGCACGAGGCCGTGCTCCTGGACAGCGCGGAGCCCCGGGCGGTCTACCTCTCCGAGGGGCTCGGGCACGCCTTCCTCTCCCTCGAGGACGGCAGCTCGGTCACCTACCTGGTCTCCAGCGGGTACTCCCCGGACCGGGAGTTCGGCGTCCACCCGATGGACCCCGAGCTCGACCTGCCCTGGCCGCGCGACGTCCAGGTGCAGCTCTCCCCGAAGGACACCGCCGCCCCCACGCTGACCGAGGCCCGCGCGCAGGGGCTGCTGCCGACGCTGGACCAGTGCCGGGCGCGGTACGCGGAGCTGCGCGGCTGATCCCTTCCCCAGCGCCCCGTCCCGAGCAGCCGGTCAGCCCCGCAGCACGCCCAGCTCGGCCAGGCAGGCCCGGAGCGACTCCTGCCAGGCCGGGAGCGGGGTCAGCCCGGCCGCACGCCAGGCTGCCGGGTCGAGCACCGAGTAGGCCGGCCGCGGCGCCGGCCGGGGGAACTCCGCGGTGGTGAGGGGCAGCACCCGGTCCGG